>QHPE01000092.1 GCA_003218945.1 Verrucomicrobiota bacterium
GAATTTCTCGCAGTACGCGCTTTAGGAATTCTTTGTTTGCTCGCGGCCGAACCGTTACTGGATGCAGCCTTTTTGCGCTACGAAACAAGCCGCTTGCTCGTGACGGTGTTTGCGTACCTTTTGATTGTCGCCGGTCTGTTCTGGGTCGCCATTCCATATGTCCTTCGCGACCAAATCAATTGGATTGCGCGCAGCATCTTTCGATGGCGATGTCTCCACGTTCTCATATTGGTCTATGGTGGCGTGATCCTCGGACTCGCGTTTACGCAATACTAAGCGCAGCGGCCATCTATCACTGCCAGGGGACTCAATCATTGTTTCGGCGCTCCTAGAGCGACGCTACAATGCGAAATGGAGCGCATTCTGGTCATCCGCGGTGGCGCGATCGGGGATTTCATTCTCACTTTGCCCGCGCTCAAGGCGCTACGTGACGCTCGGCCGGGTGCGTACATCGAAATACTCGGTTACAAGCACATTGCGGTGGTTGCAGAGAATCGATTTTATGCGCAAACGGTGCGCTCGGTCGAATACGGACCGCTTGCGAGATTTTTCGCGGACAAATCGGAATTGCCTGCAGAACTGGCCGATTACTTCGCCAGGTTCGATTTGATCATCAGTTATCTTTATGACCCGGAACGAGTCTTCGAAAAAAATCTGCGCAACTGTGGCGTCAAAAATCTGATTCGCGGACCTGCGAAGATCCTCGAAAACGCCGGGCACGCCGCGCGCCAGCTTGCGCGACCAATCGAAGAGCTCGGAATCGCGGTTCTCGACCTTAGCGAGAAAATCTTCCCGTCAATAGAGGACCGAGCGTTTGCCCGCGACTTTATCGGAACGCTGCCGCAGCCGATCGTGACGATTCATCCGGGGAGCGGCAGCCTTCAAAAGAACTGGCCACTGGAAAGCTGGATCGCATTGTTTTCAGAAAATGGGGAGTTCTCAGTTGGAAAATGTTCTTCGCTGGTAGTCATTTCCGGCGAGGCCGACAACGCACAAGTGATGCAATTAGAACTCGAGTGGAGCCGTCGAAATGTGCGTTTCGCAAAAAATTTGCCTCTACCCAAACTAGGCGCTGTGGTTGAGCGCTCCATCTTCATTGGACACGACAGCGGAATTTCGCACCTCGCCGCAGCAGCGGGAGCAAATTGCATTCTGCTGTTTGGCCCGACCAATCCTGATGTTTGGGCGCCTAAGAATAACAATGTGCAGGTTCTCCAGGCACCGAATGGAAGCATTAGCGATTTGAAAATCGAACAAGTCGAAGCAGCTCTTGCTAAGCTTAGTACAGCTACCGGACAAAATCGGCCGACACGGCGGCTCCGCGCGCACTTCACTTTCAGTTCACCTATGTGATCTTGAACTGCAATACAGTTCGCAGCGTCGGGATTTTTAATTTTCGTAGCCGCGTGGAAATTTCTGGTGCCATTTCCAGGCGCTCTCAACGATGGCATCAAGCGACTGGAATTCTGGTTCCCAGCCAAGCTCCCGTTTGATTTTGTCGGACGAAGCGATTAGCCGCGGGGGATCGCCGGGGCGGCGTGGTTTCTCGATCGCGTCGATTTTTCGATTGGTGATTTTGCGGCAGGATTCAATTACCCCTCGAACACTGGAGCCGCCGCCTGTGCCGAGATTGTAACGTCCGCTGCCGGCTGCGCCCAAAGCGAGAATGTGCGCCCGAGCCAGATCGAGGATGTGGATGTAGTCGCGAATGCATGTTCCGTCGGGCGTGTCGTAGTCGGTTCCATAAATTTCGACGTTTGGCCTTTTACCGAGCGCCGCCTGTAGCACGGCAGGAATGAGATGCGTCTCCGGATGATGGTCTTCGCCGAACCTCCCCGATGCACCCGCGGCGTTAAAATAGCGCAGGCAAACAAATTTCACGCCGTGAATCTCATC
The DNA here is from genome assembly GCA_003218945.1 of Verrucomicrobiota bacterium. Lineage (GTDB taxonomy): Bacteria > Verrucomicrobiota > Verrucomicrobiia > Chthoniobacterales > UBA10450 > Udaeobacter. The sequence goes on from QHPE01000092.1 coordinate 1,897, forward strand.
GTACCAGCGCAAAATATTCTCGAATGCGAGTTTGGATTCGCCGTATGGATTGATCGGGCGAGCCGGCGCGGTTTCGTCGATTGGCACTCGATCTGGCGGCCCAAAGATCGCGCAGGTTGACGAAAAGACGATACGCTCAACGCCCGCCGAAACCATCGCGTCCAGCAAGTTCAATCCATTGCAAATGTTGTTCCGAAAATATTTGGATGGATTCTGCATCGATTCCCCAACCAGTGCGTTTGCGGCGAAATGCATCACGGCGTCAGGACGCGAACTGGAAATGGCAGAATCGATTTGCCGACGATCTGCTAACTCGCCTTGGATGAAATTGGCCCGGGAATCAACGGCTTGCCGGTGGCCCTCGCTTAAGTTATCGAAAATGGCAACTTCGTGCCCCTCATTCAGCAGCAACTCCGCACAAACGCTTCCAATGTAGCCGGCGCCGCCAACGACAAAGATTTTCATTGGCGGGAAAAATGCCGCGCGATTGCCGTTAAATCAAAACGAAGTTGCGATATTGCAGCGCGGGTCGAAGCAGCATGCCGTCAATTTGAAACCGAAGTGCGCTGCGGTGTGTTTTGTGCGACGGCCTTGCCTTTCTTTTTCTCCAAGGCTGCGACCATCTTCCGAACGCAATTATGTTTGCAGCGGGGAGCGAGGACTTTTAAACTTTCTTCGTCTGAACCCCACTGCAAGATGTCGATGTCCACGTACCGGACACCCCAGCTTTTCACCCCGGAACGAGTAGGTTTATAAAGGTCGATGGTGTTGGTGCCGATCAAAGCATTACCGTAATCGTCGATGACGTACTCTTCATTGGTATCGGCAAGACGGAAGCGTGTTCCCAGCGGATATCGCGACCAGTCTGAAGCCGCGCTAATGACATGCCGGCCGGAAAGATAGGTGCCGACGGCGTTGTGAGCGCCGCTTCCTCCCTCGTTATTGGTGTATGCAGTAGTGCGGACTTTTGGTATCCGCTGACCACTGGTGAGAGTCGGTTTCGATTGCGTGGCGCAGCCCACCACAAAGCAAGCTAAAGCTCCTGCGAGCGCTAGGTTAAGGCATCTAGGCATCGGGTCTCGCCCTCCATACCAGCCCGAATAACTGAGGGCAAGCCCTATTTACAGAAATTCCCTAGGACGTTGAATTTGGGTACCTCGCCAATATGACTGCAAGGCGGGCAGTGACGATGATGGTTGCCAGAGTCTAGCGCGTAGCCGGCTGCGAGAGCTCGCTCGTGCAATGAGGACAGCGCGTCGCCTTGACGGGAATCTTCATTGCGCATGCTGGACAATCTTTAGAATCGGGGGGTTTCTCGGTTGGATGTCTGAGTTGATTGATGACTCGGATGACGAGAAATATTGCGATCGCGACGATCAAAAAGTTGATCACGAGTGTAATGAAATTGCCGTAATTCCAAGTGATCGCTCCGGCCTTCGCGGCGTCAGCTGGAGTATTGAATGCGGTCGAGCCATCTCTGGCCGTCCGCAAAATGAGAAACTTGTTTGAGAAATCCAGTCCGCCGGCCAGCAAGCTGATCGGCGGCATGATCACGTCTTTTACCAGCGAATTGACAATCGCACCAAAGGCCGCGCCGATAATCACGCCAACTGCGAGATCGACGGCACTCCCTTTTACGGCGAATTCCTTGAATTCGCTCCAAATCTTTTTCATACGACGATGTTGATCAGTTTTTTCGGAACGACAATCACATTGCGCACGGTCTTGCCGGCGATTCGCTCTTGAATGTTCGGGCGCGCCAGCGCGGCGGTTTTCAGTTCTTCCTCCGTCGCCGCCATCGGCATCTTTATTCGGTCGCGAAGCTTGCCGTTTATCTGAACAACGATTTCAACTTCGTCCTCGACAAGTAAACGTTCATCATAAGCTGGCCAGGACTGTTCTGTAATATCTTCGGCCAACTCGGCAAATCTCCTGCTTAACTTCTCCCAAAGCTCCGAGCTAATGTGCGGCGCAAATGGATTGAGCAAGATCAGGAAGGCCCTGATCGTCGATAAGGGAATAATTTCGACGCTAGTGAAAGCGTTCACGAAGATCATCATCTGCGAAATCGCCGTATTAAAAGAAAACGACTCGATATCGTCCGTGACCTTTTTGATCGTGGCATGCAATAATTTTTGCTGTGGTCTGGTGGCATCGACGTCTTTGATCTTAGCGGACAATTCCCATTCGCCTGCCTGGCTTTCTGTCATGAGCAAGCGCCAGACGCGCGCTAGAAAGCGGGCCACGCCTTCGACGCCGCGAGTACTCCAGGGTTTCATTTGCTCGAGCGGGCCCATAAACATCTCGTAGCAGCGAAACGCATCAGCGCCGTGTTGATCGATCACATCATCGGGGTTAACGATGTTGCCGCGCGACTTGGACATTTTCTGATTGTCTTCGCCAAGGATGATTCCCTGGTTCACCAGCCGCTGGAACGGTTCCGGCTTCGATACATAGCCCAGGTCGAACAACACCTTTTGCCAAAAACGTGCATAAAGCAGGTGTAACACCGCGTGCTCGGTGCCGCCGACATACAAATCGACACCGCCCGGTTTATTCCCGCCCATCCAGTAATGTTCCGCTTCTTCTCCGACGAACCGTTGATCGTTATGCGGATCGCAGAAGCGCAGGTAATACCAGCACGAGCCCGCCCATTGCGGCATTGTGTTTGTCTCGCGCACGGCTTCGTCAGAGTAACGGATCCATTCTCTGGCCCGTGCCAGCGGAGGTTCGCCCGTGCCGATCGGCTTGTAATCGTCCAGCAGCGGCGGCACCAGGGGCAACTGTTGCTCGTTCAAGGCGCGGTGTTTACCAGCTTGCCAAACAATCGGAAAGGGCTCACCCCAATAACGCTGGCGCGAGAATAACCAGTCGCGCAGCTTGTAATTGATTGCGCGTTTACCAAGGCCACGTTCTTCCAGCCACGCGGTGATTTTCTTTTTTGCCTCGGCGCTCGTTAGGCCATTGATGATTGGCGAGCTGACTGCGATGCCTTCGCCGGTGAATCCCATTGCCGGTTCGTTTCCTATTGGCTGAACCACAACGACGATGGGTAGATCGAATTTTTTCGCGAATTCCAGATCGCGTTGATCGTGCGCTGGCACTCCGCCTATGGCGCCGGTACCGTACCCAAGCAACACGTAATCAGCGATCCAGATTGGAATCTTTGCATTGGTCGCCGGATTGATCGCAAATGCGCCGGTGAAGACGCCGGTTTTTTCCTTCGATAGATCGACACGTTCAAGCTCACTTTTGAGTGCAGCGCGTTCCCGATATTCTCGAACCACAGGCCACTGCTCCTCCGTAACGATTAAATCAACCAATGAATGTTCTGGCGCGAGTACCAGGAAGGTGCCCCCATAAAGTGTGTCCGGGCGAGTAGTAAAAACGCGAATGGTAGGGACGCAGCGCGACGACGCCACCTTGAAATCGATCTCTGCGCCTTCGCTTCGACCAATCCAGTTGCGCTGGTGTAGTTTTATTCCCTCGGGCCAATCGAGGTGGTCAAGCTCGTTGAGCAACCGCTCCGCATACGCGGTGATGCGCAACATCCATTGCCGCATCGGTCTCCGAACAACCGGGAAGCCCCCAACCTCGCTTTTTCCGTCGACGACTTCTTCGTTAGCCAACACTGTGCCGAGCTCCTGACACCAGTTAACCGCGACATCAGCCACATACGCGAGTCGAACGCTGTCCGGATCAGGTCCGCGATAGGTTGAAATCGGTTCCGCCCGATTTGTCTCAGGGTTAAACCAGGAGTTGTAGATCTGGAGGAAGATCCACTGTGTCCATTTGTAATAAGTCGGATCCGTGGTGTTGATCTCTCGTTGCCAGTCATAGGAAAAACCGATTCGCTTTAATTGGTCTTTGAATTTCGCGACGTTTTCACGCGTAGTGATCGCAGGATGCTGGCCAGTTTTGATTGCATACTGCTCCGCAGGGAGACCGAACGCGTCCCAACCCATGGGATGCAAGACGTTGAAGCCACGCAGACGTTTGTAGCGCGCGATGATGTCGGTGGCAGTGTACCCTTCAGGATGGCCCACGTGCAACCCCGCCCCACTCGGGTAAGGAAACATATCGAGCACGAAGAACTTTGGCTTCTGACTATCGAAGCCTTTCTCGCCGGGATTGGGCGCGTGAAAAAGCTGGCGTTCGTCCCAGATCGCCTGCCACTTGGGCTCGATCTGGTCGAATGGATACGGTCTGCGGCGCTCGCTACTCATTAAAAGTTTTGATCAGGAAAACAGGAAGTCAGGAAGAGAAAGTCAAATTTACTCTTGGATTTGTAGTTTCCATATTTCATTTCAATCGTGACCGAACTTGTCATCGCAACGCGCAACGCGCATAAGACGCGGGAGATCCAGCATATTCTCGGACCGGAGTTCACAGTCCGAGATCTCCGCGCCTATTCTGCAATGTCGGAGATTCCCGAAAGCGGAATCTCTTTCGAGGAAAACGCTAGGCTTAAGGCTGTCGCGGTATCGCAACGCTTGCCAGATCTGGTGATCGCGGATGATTCAGGCCTGGAGGTCGATGCGCTCGGTGGTGCGCCCGGAGTCTATTCGGCGCGTTACGCGGGCATTAAGGCAAGCGAAAAAGAAAAGATCGACAAATTGTTGCGCGAGCTTGCAAGCGTTGGCGCCATAAGCGACGCGCGGCGAGCGCGATTTCGTTGCGTTCTGGCGCTCGCTTGTAAAGGCAATCTGCTCGGAAGTGTGGAAGAAGTTGTGGAAGGAAGAATCGCGCACAAAGCGCGCGGCAGCGGCGGATTCGGTTACGATCCAATCTTTATTCCGGAAGGATTCCAGCAAACGTTCGGCGAATTACCTGCGGAGGTGAAGAACACGATCAGTCATCGCGCAAAAGCGATTCGCCGGCTTGCCACTAAGCTTCTTAAGCCGCGCGACTAAGGACTAGGAGGAGGCGGGGCAGGAGGAGCCGGCCCTGTTTGGGTGACGCCGCCGGCTGCTCGGATCTGGTAACCGACTTTTTGAATTCCCGAGATCCGAATTTTGTCGAGGACTCCAATGACGTCTCCATACATTGCCATCGGAGTCGCGCTCAGAGAAATTTTTATGCCCGGATTTGCTCGATGTAACCCGAAAAGGCGTGGTAGTACCTGATCATCCGGCACGTATTGGTTGTCGAAGAACACCGCGTTTCCTTCGAGTACTTTGACCGAGACAAAGTCTTTCACGCCGCTTGGTGGCGGCCCGACCGCAGCAGGCAAATTGACGCGAATGCCTTTCATGTGCGTCTGGCTCAGGCTCACCATCATGAAACTGGCGAGCAGAAAGAACATGATGTCGATCAACGGAATGATCTCGATCCGTGCCCGTTTATGCGGAACTGGCGAACCTAGTCTCATGTCTAATACGAAGCGCCTGTCATGGTGAAGGTGATGGGAATGTTAACCTTGGAAAGTGTTCCAGGTCTAAATCGCCACTGCCGAAATGCGCTGGTGGCGGCATTATCCAGGATAGGACTCCCGGTGCTTGACGAAACACTACAGCTAGTGACGTTGCCGCTACCCGATTCCACTGAGCAGACGATCACTCCACTGCCGGTAACGTGCCGCGAACGCGCCTCGTACGGGTACTGTGGACGCGGCGCGTATAAGGCGAGGGCTTTCGCGCGGGACATCGACATGGGGCCAGGTGCCTTGATTGGTGTAAATTTTTGCGCGTTTTGTGGTTGTCGCGGTGGCGGAGTTCTTTCTTCGACAAACTCCGGTTGAACGTCCGGCGGAGGCGGCGGCTCGGGAATCGGAATATCTTCGGGTGGAGGAGTTGCTTCAGGCGGAGCAAGCACGGCTTCCACAACCTGAGGTGGTTGCGGTGGAAGATCCACGGCCGGCGCTTCGTGCCGCTGCGAAATTGCAACCGCCGTCAGGTGGATTGCTAAAGCAGCACCGAGCGCCGTCCAGAAATACCATCGAGGCGGCGGCCGATAAATTAGCGGTCTCGGTCGCTCTGGCGTTTGTTTCACCGTTTCTGGCATATTCAGATCAACCTGGCGGCCCCGGCACTCCCTTTAACGCTTCGCTCTTAATCTCGAAGGAAATCTTGTAGTAGCCCGCTGCACGAATCAGATCCAGCGCATGGGCAACGTTCAGGTGGACTGAATCCTTGTCCCCTCGAACAAAGACCTTCGCATCAGGCGCCGATTGGTGCGCCATTTTCAGAAGGTTCAGCAATTGCTCATCTTTGACTTCGTCCTTATCAAAGAAATAATGGCCATCCCTATCGACCGACACGCTGAGGTACTCCCGTTTGGTCTGCGTCTCACCCGACTGGCCAGAGGGCAAATTCACCTTAATCCCCTTCATGTGCACCTGGCTAAGGCTCACCATCATGAAACTGGCGAGCAGAAAGAACATGATGTCGATCAAGGGGATGATCTCGATCCGCGCTTTCTTATGTGGAATGGGTGACGCAACTTGCATAGCAAATCTCTAGATGGAGGAGCGCGTTGCCGATGAAGGCGTGCTGCTCTGGATCGTCACTCCTTTTTCCGCTGTCTGAGCCTGGAGCATCACTTCCAAATTGGTAGCTGCCGTTTGCAATTCGAACTCCAAGTTAGACACGCGAGAGGTAAAAAAGTTAAACGGGATCAGCGCAAAAATGGCGATACCCAGACCGCAGGCCGTAGCGATAAGCGCTTCAGCGATACCGCCTGTCACTGCTTGTACCGCCAGCTCTTCGTTTCCGAGGAAGCTGAACGAACGGATCAGCCCAGTGATTGTGCCCAACAGACCGAGCAACGGCGCCAGAGTAACAAGGGTATCCATCACCACCAAAAACCGTCCGGCGCGTTTGATCTCGATGCCCGCGGCAACTTGCAGCGCGGCCTCGAGCGAGCTGTGTTGATGATTCAGACCATTCCACAGCATTCGTAGCACAGGGTCGCGGGAACTGCGCGAAAGCCTCGAAGCCTCGGCAGTGTCACCATTTTCAATTGCGGTGAAAACTTTCTCGATCCGTTTCGGATCCCGGCGGAACCAGCGGCCACCCCACCAAATGCATCGCTCGAGCACGACGGTGAGCGCTACGATTGAGACGATCAGAATCGGCCACATCACAGGGCCGCCCTTGTGAAACTTGTCGATCAACCAGTTGCTGCCTAAAACACCAGCAGGCTGTTCCGGAGACGCTGATGCAGCAGGAGCAGGACTCGTGGCAGCGGCGGCAGCGGGACTTGTGGCGCCGGCGGCTGCCGGACTCGTCATTGCGCCAGGCGCTCCAGGTTGTCCTACAGCTGGAGCTTGCCCAGGAACTCCAGGCTGGCCTGCTGCTCCGGGTTCACCTGGCGGCGGCGGCTGCTGTCCTGGCTGCAGGTTTGTGGCAGGCGGTTGCTGAGGAGCTGCTGCCGCCGGATTCGTCGGTGCCTGCGCACCCGGACTAGTCCCGCCGGTTGCTGGCGGCGCTTGTGCCGGAGGCGGAACTTGCGCAAGCGAAACCAATGCGAACGCGAGTGAAGACAGGCAGATAGTGAATAGTGTTTTCATAGTTGAAGCACGAGTTAGTTGACCGGTTCGATTTCGGTGCAGTTTTTCCGTTATCGCAGAGGACTTGTTCGGGAGTCCAGCAAAACTTTTCATTTTTTTCCGCGATGTTTCCTTTTGCCGGGATCACATCTTTACATCGAATTATCTATACTGCGGGGCCGTAAGGCAAGTCTTTCAATAGGTTGCCGCGCCTCTTTCAGCGTTCTGACTGAAGATCCTTTTGCGCAATTGCCACGCTGTTGCGCAAGCGCGGCCAATTGTCGATCGCCGCTTCCAATTGATCTCCAAATTGAATTGGTCCGACACCGGCAGGGGTTCCAGTCAAAATCACGTCGCCGGGAAAAAGTGTGAGCGATTGACTTGCGAACGAAATAATCTCCGCAACGGAATGAATCATTTGACGTGTGCGCGTGCTCTGCCGCAGCTCGCCGTTCTGCCACAAGTTCACCGCAACATCGCTCAGTTCCGCATCGGCATACACGAACGGACCAATTGGTGTGTAAGTATCGAATGATTTGCAACGCCCAAATTGCTTCTCCTGTTTTTGCAAATCACGATCGGTGATATCGAGCGCGACAGTATAACCGAAAGCGTGACGAAGTGCGCCTTCCACGCTGACATTTTTTGTGCGAATTCCAATTACGACGGCAAGCTCCACTTCGAAGTCGGTTCGGTGTTCGGGAAAGGCGATCTCGACCACACTTAAATGCGCCAGCAAAGAACTCGGCGCCTTAAACCAAATTAACGGCGCACCAAATTCATCGCGTTTCATCTCGGCGATGTGATCCGCATAATTCAACCCGACCGCGATCAATTTTGACGGCGCGACAGGAATATCGATCTGCACAGTCGCGAGTGGCAGCACTTCGCCTGTAGGCGTAACTTGAATCCAGTAAGGCTGCGCCAGCCGGTGCACTTCGTCGCCGCGCAATTCGCCGTAAAAAAACTCCTCGCCCGATCTGAATCCTCCAAAAATTCTCATCAATCTTCAGAACTACACTGTCATGTTGAGCGAAGCGGAAAATCTCTGATCATTTTTAACGGCGTTCACCACTGAAACAATCTGAGATCTTTCGCTGCGCTCAGGATGACACAAACGGCTGGTTACTTCGGAACGACACCTACAAAATCGCGCACCGGTTTTTGCCCTCGGATTGAGAACACGCTGCCATTCTCGCGTGCGAACCAGAACGCGCTCGAGGAACCACCGTCGAGGTTCATCGCTCGACGAATTTTGGAATTCCCAGCAACAGCCGCCGTTGCCAGGATGTTTGCTAACTCCGAAAGCGAGACATCAGAACAAACACCAAGCAATGCGCGATCACGGTTTGCTATTCCTGCAAAAGTTCGGCGCGCTAACTGTGAACTATTCAACCCACGAACAGGCGTGCTCGATTCTACAAGAAACGGACCAGATTGAATTGCAGACGTGATTCTTTTTGCGCGAGAAAATTCGCCGACACGAATAACGTCAATGCCCCGGTCTGATTGCAGCAGGATTCCCGTGATCATACGTGCCCGCCGTAATGGCGAGAAAGTCTCGCCATTGCTAATCCGCAAGCCGATCGGCTTGAACTCTGGATCGAAATAACCGCCGTTCACACCGCAAACGCATTTTTCTCGTTTCATGATTGTGCTGAGGCTTTCGCCTTCAGGATTATCGATGACCCGCAACGCGCACGATTTCGCAGAGAAAACTACAACATCGATATCGGCTCGCTGACCAAGACCCGTGTCTTCCACAACCACATGCCGATGTTCAATTCCGGTGCGCCCGGCATCCTGTTCGACCGAGAGAACATTCCATTCCGCATGCGCCGATGCGAGAATCGCGAGCAGCAACAGAGTCCACAGATTGCGCGCAATGCGTGTTTGGAGTGTGATGCGTCTGAGCATCTATGTTTGTATGGGGCTTACAGCCTGACGGAATCGCCCGGGTCTGCGCGGCGGATCAAGCTTTTCCAGTGTATTTGGCGAAGAGCGCCTGAAACCCCGGATCATTCCGGATCGGGTCCCATGCCGGATTTACACGTAGATTTTGCAACGTGATTCCTGTGGGGCGACTCAACAATCCGTCGAGCAACTCGACCGCGCGACCGTTATCACCCAGGATAGCGTAAACCTGCGCAACGTCCGCCGTTGTTCTCGGGCCGTCGAATGCATCTTTACTTTCCGGCCGCAAATCTGTCGCTTGTTGAGCTTGTGCAATCG
>QHPE01000240.1 GCA_003218945.1 Verrucomicrobiota bacterium
AACCTGGTCTTGGTATTCATAGCAAATCTGCCGCATCGGTCCCTTGTAGCGCACGTCCTGGCAGGTTTGCACAAGGGGTAGAATTTTCGTGGTACAAGGGCAAGGTATATTCGGCTGATCCGGTTGGTTATCTGTGGTATAGGTATAATACGCGTGCTGCCCATCGCTGTAATCCACCGAGGTGAGGCAGTTCATTGACTGGCCAGACCCTCCTGGCGATACGAGAGTGTAATGGTAAACTACCCAGTCGATCCGGGAATGTCCAGGCACTCCATCATACGCATCGACTCCGGTTAACATCGTGTATCCGTTCACCGTGGAGTAGTTAAACTGCAGGTATCTGCCACCCGGTTCAGTCACCTTGGTAAGCTGCCCGTTTGTATCGTATGTAAGCGTTGTTGGCTGGCCGTACGGATCGACAATGGCGGTTGGAAGGCCGTAGGATGTCGTGCCATTTATAAGAACACCGCCGAACAACACCGAGCCGCCGTCGGCCAGGCGAAACAACGGCAATCCGTTCCATGACGTAAGCCAATCGGAGACACCCAGAGGACCACCGAGGCCCCAGTCGCCGGTAAAATGGGTGTCCCAGGTGTTTCCATTAGGGTAGTCGACCTTATCACTGTAATTCGCCCACATATATTCATGGCGCCAGCCGGGTCCTATCCCTCCCAGGGAGTAATGGGGATCTCGACTATTGTAATAGCGGGTCATCTTGAGCCCATATTTGCCGATGGCCCCCGGCACGACAATGTCGTCGATCTGCCGAGTGGCATTGTGGTTGAGCACGTTGTATGCGCACCCCGTCGTGATGACTCCTTCAAATGCCCCTGTCACGCCGATTGGATTATGATCGTCAACTGCTGCGGGTAAAGGCGAACAGAGCGGCATCGCAAACGTAAATGCGATCGCGAACAAAATCGCAATTCTCGAAACGATAGGGGGCCTAATATTACGTTGGCGGGGCTCTATTCCGCGCACCCTCCTTTTAAGTTCTTCCAAGCCCGACGACGGAGTCGGGCTGGCGAATACAACTGCTGCCAAACTGGAGGAACAAGCCGCCCAAACGACAGATGTGATTTTTTCCATGTTTTCACCTCGCGTCGAGAGTAAGCGGACCGCTGGTCATCTGTCTGTCGGGGTAAATCCCTGAATTTTTGGCTTGGCCTCTGTAGGATTTCTCCCTACAAATTGAAGTGACCTAATATAAATCCCCTAGGAACTACCACATGCAGCGCAAAGTCAGGCCGCGCACCCCAAGCGCATTACAGCGCCAACACGACATCCGAGAAAGACAAGAGCCCGAAAATATTTCCGCGCAAAGAACGAAGAAGTCGTTGGCACAAAACCCCGACGACGTGTCAGGGAAACGCCCGACAAAACCGAAAGTGCTCGTTGTCTATCGAACAGGTTTCGTCCGATCCGGAGTGCTCTCGCTGATTGGCAAAAGCATGCAATTCGTGGTGTGCGGCGAAACGGGCGAAGCGCCTCTGGCCCGTGAGCTATTTCTACGCCATAAACCAGATCTCGTTCTGGTAGGTTTGAGGCTATGCGGTGCCGACGGGATACAGTTGATCAAAGAATTCCGGAGCCTCAATCCAGTCCCCGCAATACTTCTCCTTTCCGAGCACGCGGATGCATTCCTCGCTCAACGCGTCTTCCGGGCCGGTGCACGTGCATATTTGAGTGTTGAGGATGCCCCCGAACTGATTAGAGCGTTCGATGAAATCCTGGCCGGACGTCCGTACGTCGGTGTGAGCGTGTTGCCGCTAATCCTAAACAATTTCGCAGGCGGCACAAAATACTCCCGCAACTCCGATATGCACAGCCTCAGTGATCGTGAGCTGGAGATTTTCTCTTTTATCGGCAGAGGCCTGAGCGCTTCGGAGTTGGCGACTGAATTGAATGTAAGCGTCAAGACAATTGAGACACACCAGATGCGAATGAAGGAGAAGCTCGGGCTCCATAGCGCTGCTGAATTGCGACAAAAGGCTCGAGATTGGCTGGCGCGATCAGTTGTGAATCGCGTCCACGAAGATCCAGAACCAGCATAAGCAAACCCAGCGCGTTTCTCGCTGCTTTTGAAAACGTGTGGTCGCGATTATCGCCGCAATAGATGACGCGCACATCTACCAAAGCGGACGGCTTGCCCCACCTACGTCTCTTATCAAAGCAAATAGCAGACTTTTCGCCAACCGGAAAGCGATCGCGGCCGAGGGTTTCGGTTATCTTTATGGAGTCGGGCGCGGCGGCGGAGTGGGACGCGGCCTTGGTGTCGGTACAAACCTTGGCGTGGGTGTCTGCCTAGGCGTAGCGCTTGGTGTTGTTGTTGTTGTTGTTGCGGTTGGTGTTGGCGTGGCCGTCGCTGTTGCTGTAGACGTTGCCGTCGCAGTAGGAGTAGGTGTTGGTGTCGCGGTTGTAGTGTTCACGGTGATCGTTACCGGCTCAGAAGGAATTCCATTCGCCACCACTTCGAGAGAACTGCTGCCGGTCTCTGCTGCCGCCG
>QHPE01000093.1 GCA_003218945.1 Verrucomicrobiota bacterium
GGATCGGTTTGGTTGATTACTGGAAACAAAATCGCTGGCCGGACCTCTGTCAGCCCACCCCGGAACGCGGTCCGGACGCTTTCACCTGCCAATGAACTTCTTCGCCGAATTGAAGCGACGCAATGTTTACAAAGTCGCTGTCGCGTACGCGGTTGTGGCGTGGCTCTTGATTCAAGCGGCTTCGATTTTCTTTCCGGCTTTCGACGCGCCGCCATGGGTGATGAAGATATTTATCATCGTCATCATCTTCGGCTTTCCCGTTGCGCTGATTTTTTCCTGGGCGTTTGAGATTACGCCGGAAGGAATCAAACTCGAATCCGAGATCGCGCCGAACAAATCGATCGCGCGACGCACCGGGCGAAAGATTGTTGCTGTAACGATCGCGCTTGCTGTCGTCGCAGCAGGTTTGTTTGTGTATCAACTCGTACGCTCGAAGTCGGATTCATCGGGATCGCCGACCGCGGCAACGATCGCGAATAAATCGATCGCAGTGCTGCCATTCGACAACCTTAGTCGCGATCCCGACAACGCTTACTTTTGCGAAGGCGTGCAGGATGAAATCCTGACGCGGTTGGCCAAGATCGCCGACCTGAAAGTCATTTCGCGCACATCGACGCAACATTTCAAAAGCACGCCGGACAATCTTCCCCAGATCGCCAAACAGCTCGGCGTGGCGCACATTTTGGAAGGGAGCGTGCAGAAGGCCAGCGATCAAGTCCGGGTGAATGTGCAGCTCATCAACGCTCTGACCGACGCGCATCTTTGGGCCGACACTTACGATCGGAAACTGACCGATATTTTCGCGGTCGAAAGCGAGATTGCGAAAACCATCGCGGAGACGTTGCAAGCAAAACTCACTGGCTCGGAGAAAAGCTCGATCGCAAAAGAGCCGACGGTGAATCCGGAAGCTTACGAGCTTTATCTCAAAGGCAGATTCTTTTGGAACAAGCGGACCGGCGACGACCTGCGCAAATCAATCGAGTATCTCAAGCAAGCGATCGCCAAAGACCCCGGCTACGCGCTGGCCTATGCTGCTCTAGCCGATTCATATGGCCTGCTCCGTTTTTACGGCGGAGCTTCTCCAGCCGAATCAGTGGTGCCGGCAGAAGCTGCGGCGAAGAAAGCGCTGGAGCTGGACGATTCGTTAGCTGAGGCACATGCTTCGCTTGGTCTCATTGCCACCGAGGAGCTCGAGGTCAACCGCGGGGTGAACGAACTGGAGCGCGCGATTCAGTTAAATCCGAATTACGCCACCGCCCATCACTGGCTCGGCCTTGCGCTCGCGACGCTGCGGCAATCTGATCGATCTATTGGAGAATTAAAGCGCGCGCTCGAGCTCGATCCACTTTCCATGATCATCAATGCCGATCTAAGCATCATCTATCTCTATGCCCGTCGCTACGACGCTGCCGAAGCACAGGCGCGCAAGACCTTGGAAATCGATTCGCGCTCATAACTAACGGGCCGACTCAAAGAGGCGATCCCGGAATTTCAAAAAGCAGTCGAGCTAAACAACGATCCTTATTCCATCGCCATGCTTGCCCAGGCCTATGCCCGCAATGGACAAACGGATGAGGCGCGAAAACTTCTCGCGCACCTGAATGAAATGGCGAAGTCAGCAGAGGTTCCGGAGTACGCCCTGGCCACGGTTTACACCTCGTTAGGCGAAAAAGAACGCGCCATTGAAGCGCTCGAGCACGGCTTTGCTGGAGGCAACAAAAGCTACTTGTTCCTCCTCCCGGGAGATCCATTCCTCGACGATCTTCGCGGTGATCCGCGCTTCGAAGCGTTGGTGCAGAAGATTACCGGCGGGAAATAATGAAGTTCGACAACTTCTTCGCCGAGCTGAAGCGGCGCAACGCTTACAAAGTCGCGGTTGCGTGTGCCGTCGGCGCAATTTTGGCTGCTACCGTAGCGTATGCCGATGAAATCACCGTCGTAACTAATGTCCTTGGGCCTGAAGGTCCGTTATTCCTGGACGGCAATCTTTACTACGTTGGCTGGGTTTCAAACACGCTGTCGAAGTGGGATGGCAAAACGAGCACCGTACTGAATCACACTGAGGGTTGCGGCCATAACGGCTTGGCGCTCACCAAACAAAAAACATTCCTGCTAGCGTGTACGGATGATCCCGGCGCAATCCTGGAACTCGACATGAACGGGAAGCAATTGCGACGATGGGATGCCGACAATAGCGGCAAGAAGTTTGATGGCGGGATAAATGATATTGTGGTGACTGCCAACGGTAGGGCTTATGCCACGGTCTTTGGCCCATACGCCGACCCGCCAACACCAACCTCCGTGATTGGGAAAATTCTTTATCTTGCGCCTGGCAGTGAGAAATGGGTGCAAGTAGCGAACGACCTCAATTACGCCAACGGAATAGGCATCTCGCCGGACCAAAAGACTCTTTACGTCAGCGAGACGGTCGGAAATTGCATCTTGAAATTCACGATAAATGACGACGGCTCATTGAGCCATCGCTCGAACTTTGCGTTGCTAACTCTTCTAACAAAGAACAAGAACGACTCCTGGTGGCTCGGACCGGATAGCATGAAGATCGATAACAAGGGTAACATCTATGTTGCCCAATGGTTTGGCGGCAAGATTTTGAAGATATCTCCTGACGGTAAACTTCTCCACGTCTTTGAAATCGCTGCCGGAGATGGCACGACCAATGTCGCCTTCGGCAAAAACGAGGACGAATTGTACGTGACGGTGGTGAAGGATCCAAAGGACCCACAGGCGAAAGGCAGCATCGTAAAGATCAAGAACGTAAAGTAGCCTCGGGCAAGAGGGCATGTAGCAGCGAACTACCGCAACGTGCTCGCCGACTTAACAGCAACGGGGCGGAACGCAGACATGCTTGGCCAGCATTTGAACTTTCTACGAGCGCCGAACCAAGTTGACAGAAGTCACTTTCTGGAAACACGAGAATGCTAAATTACAGTTGGTGGCGGGCGGGCATTGACGCTCTCTTTATCGCGCCACTGGCACGAAGCTAAAGCGCGGTGCACGTTCATCGCGGCATGAATCGCGGGCCCCTTTTTTCCGAGCTAAAACGGCGCAACGTTTACAAGGTTGCGGTGGCGTACGTTGTTGCCGGGTGGGCGCTGGCTCAGGGACTCGCCCAGGTGCTGCCAGTTTTCAACGTTCCCAACTGGATCATTCAATTGCTTGTTATGCTCATCGTTATGGGTCTGCCCGTTGCACTCGGTTTAGCATGGGCATTCGAGTTGACGCCGGCAGGAATCAAGCGCACCGGCGAAGCTGATGAAACCAACGCAGCGCGTGCTCACAAAAAACGCGCCTGGCTTTACGTGGTCATCATCGGCGCGTTTGTATCGATGGGATTATTTTTTCTCGGCCGCTACACGGCTGTCCCTACACAAGGCACAGCGAAGGACGTTTCGGCAAAGTCGATTGCCGTTCTGCCGTTTGAAAATTTAAGCGACGACAAACAAAACACGTACTTCGCTGACGGCGTGCAGGATCAGATTCTGACGAACCTGGCAAAGGCTTCCGAATTGAGAGTCATCAGCCATACAACTGTGCGCCAATACAAGAGCGGCATGCCACGCAATTTGCGCGAGATCGGTCAACAGCTCGACGTCACGTACATTCTCGAGGGTTCCGTGCGGCGCGCCGGTGATCGCCTTCGCATCAGTGCGCAATTGATCGACGCCCGCACGGATTCGCAAATCTGGGCCGAAACATACGACCGGACCGCGGCTGACTTGTTTGCGATCCAGAGCGAGCTGGCGGAATCAATCGTTGCCCAGCTTGAGGCCAGACTTTCGCCGCAACAGAAAGCCGAGATTGAGCAGCGTCCTACTCAAGATTTGGTCGCGTTCGAGCTTTACCTTCGCGCCAAACAAATCGTCGACAGTTATCTCATCGCAGACGACGTCCGCGCTGCGGTGCTCTCCGCTCTGCAATCGCTGGATCAGGCAGTCAAACGCGATCCGGATTTTGTCTCTGCGTACTGCTACATCGCGCGCGCAAACGATCTTCTCTACTTTTTCGATCTCGATCCTACTCCGGATCGGGTTCTTCTTGCGGAAGCAGCAGTCAAGGCAGCGCTGCGACTTCGGCCTGACTCAGCCGAAGCGCACTTCGCAATGGCCGATTTTCTATTCCGCTGCCACCGGGATTACGATGGCGCTTTGCATGAACTGGCGATCGCCCGCCCCGGTCTGCCGAACGACGCAGCGTTCTTCATTCTTTCAGGTTACATCAATCGGCGCCGCAACAATTGGGCTCAAGCCGAACGAGATTTCCTGGACGCGGTCGCGCTCGACCCGCGAAACCCTAATGCTTACAATCTGCTGGCCGATACGTATAACCTGCAACGCAGATACGTTGCGTCGACGCAGGTTTACGACCGCGTCATCGCTGCGGGCGAGCGCACGCCAATTGTTCTTTTTCGACGGGCCTCCGCTCTTTTCAATGGCACCGGCGACGCAGGAGGTTTGCGTGATGTTCTTGCGGAAAACCCGGACATGGATGTGGGCGGTGGACAAACTCCTGTGCGGGTACTTCTGGCCTTGATCGACCGTGACTTTACCGAAGCAGAACGGGTCCTCGCGGCGTCGCCTCGCGAAGCCTTCCAAGACATCGATTACAGCTTCTACTATCCCAAAGCGTGGTTTGAGGCGATGATCGCCAGAGCGAAAGGCAATTCCGCGCGTGCCGTCGATGCGTTCTCCAGTGCGCGCGCAATCCTGGAGCAGAGATTGGCCGTTAAACCGGAACATGCGCGAACGCTTGCAGTCCTGGCTCAGGTGAACGCTGGTCTTGGACGCAAAGACCTGGCAATTCAAGAAGCGCAACACGCGGTCGATTTGATGCCGGTGTCCAAAGATATTTACGATGGCGCATTGGTGCTTGAGGGATTGGCACAGGTTTACACATGGACCAATGAACCTGATCGCGCCATTGAGCTGTTACAAAAATTGGTGACAATGCCGGGCTACACTAACTACGCCCGACTCAAACTGCATCCCATGTGGGATCCGCTTCGCGGCGATCCACGTTTTCAGGAGATCATCAACTCACTCGCGCCGAAAGGCCAGACGAAGTAAGCTCGGGCGAAATGAATCCGAAGGCATTCTTCGGCGAGCTGAAGCGGCGCAACGTGTACAAGGTGGCCGTAGCGTATGGCGTTGTCGGCTGGCTTTTGATTCAGGTCGCAACGCAGGTTTTTCCGTTCCTGGAAATTCCGAACTGGGCGATTCGACTCGTGATTCTCGTTATCGCGGTCGGTTTTCCTGTCGCGCTCCTCATCGCTTGGGCGTTCGAGCTTACGCCTGAAGGAATCAAGCGGACTGAGGTTGCGGATGCGGCGCGGCAACATTCGCACGGCGGTGTTTGGATCGTGGTTGTCCTCGTCGCTGCGACGCTGTCGTTAGGTCTGTTTTTGCTCGGCCGCTACACTGCTGGACGCGGAACGACTCGACTGAGCGAGGTGGCTACGGTCGTTCCCGGGAAATCCATCGCGGTGCTCCCATTGATCAACGAAAGCGGCGACCCCAAGGATGAATACTTTTCGGATGGCTTGTCGGAAGAATTAATCGCAGCTCTGGCTCAAATCAGTGGGCTTAAAGTCATTGGTCGGAGTTCTTCCTTTCGTTTCAAAGACAGGACGGAAGAACCCAAAACCATCGGCGAGAAACTGGGTGTTAGCACGCTTCTGGAAGGCACGGTGCGCAAACAGGGGGACCGAGTGCGAATTGTGGCGGAACTGATTAACGCGGCGGATGGCATTGAGGTGTGGAACCGAACGTTCGACCACGAATTGAAAGATATTTTCGCGGTTCAGCAGGAAATCGCCAAGGCCGTTGCTGAGTCGCTCAGGGTCACTTTGCTCGGCTCGGAGGAAAAGTCGGCTCAAATGGCTACGAACAGCGTGGAAGCGCACAACGCTTACCTTCAGGGGCATTTCTACTCCGTGCGGCGTAACGCTGAAGACTATCGCAAAGCTATCGATTATTTTGATCAGGCGATTCAATTGGATCCTAATTACGCTCTGGCGTACGCTGAGCGTTCCGAAGTTTGGACTGTTATGGGCGACCTTACCGGGCAGCGCTCGACCGCGTTTTCAAAGGCGCGGAGCGATGCTGAGAAAGCCGTCGCGATCGCGCCTTCGCTGGCAGAGGCGCATGCTGCCCTCGGTTGGGTCCGGGCTTTTACCGAGTGGAAGTTTGCCGAAGGCTTGAGCGAACTACAGCGCGCGAAAGAGCTTTCTCCGGCAAATCCCACTGCAAACGATCTGCTCGCGCGAGTAATCGTTTACACGGGCCGAATGGAAGAGGCCGAGCGTCAAGCGCGGCAGGCGGTGGAACTGGATCCTTTATCTGCTGCAACCCAATTCACCCTTGGTCGAGTCCTTTTCTATGCAGGTAAGCTTGACGAGGCATACGCTGCCGGGCGCAAAATGGCAGAGTTGTACCCGTCCGCGTCTTCCAGTCATAGATGGCAGGTACTTGTCGCTGTCCAGCGCGGTGATGGTGAGACGGCTTTACGCGAAGCACAACTGGAGCCTGACGACAGCATTCGCCCTTTCCAACTAGCGCTTGCGCAATATGTCCGTGGTGACCGCAAGGCAGCTGACGCTGCTTTGGCCGATCTCATCGCCAATAGCCGAGATGGTTTGGCCTATCAAGTCGCTCAGGTTTACGCCGTACGAGGCGAGGTAGACAAAGCGTTTGAGTGGTTGCAAATCGCGTTTGATAATCACGACGGCGGCATGCCGAGTCTTTTAGTTGATCCGTTGTTGCGCGGTTTGCGCGACGATCCCCGATACAAGAACTTGGTAGCCAAAGTCGGTTTACCCACAACGT
Source organism: Verrucomicrobiota bacterium (assembly GCA_003218945.1). Lineage (GTDB taxonomy): Bacteria > Verrucomicrobiota > Verrucomicrobiia > Chthoniobacterales > UBA10450 > Udaeobacter. The sequence continues at coordinate 6,843 of QHPE01000093.1, forward strand.
CATGAGCAACAACGCTTCATTCTTCTCCGAACTCAGGCGACGCAACGTGTTCAGGGTTGCATTGACTTATGCCGTCGTGGCCTGGCTGCTTCTTGAGATCGCAGGGGTCTTCGTGCCGATGCTGGACGCGCCAGAGTGGATCATCACCGCATTCCTCGTTGTACTGGCGCTTGGCTTCGTTCTGGCGATTTTCATTTCCTGGTCCTTTGAAATGACGCCTGAGGGCTTGAAGCGAACGGAAGATCTTTCGCCTGACGAGGTCATCCCCTATTGGAGCCGTCGCAAGTTTGCCAGATTCATCATCGGGACGGCGGTCATTGCCTTTGGTCTTTCGGCCTATCAGCTCTTGCGGCCCAGGTCGTCGGTGAGGATTTCTCAGACTGAGCCGCTTTCAATTTCGCAATCATCTACTGCCGATTCGCTACGGGACAACGCGGGTACTACGCGGCCCGGGGAGCGAATTCTTCGTGATCTCGATGCACAATGGTCGAAAGCTGCGGCAGCTAAGGATCTCGAGCAGACTGTCGCATTCTATTCCGATGACGCCATTGTGCTCCCGCCGAACGCGACCCGCGCAGCGACGAAGGAAACGGTTCGGAATGTGTGGAAAGATGTTCTCGCCGCGCCTGGCCTGGTGATCAGTTGGAAGCCATCCAAAGTGAAACTCGGCCACAACGGGGCCATGGCTTGGGTGAGCGGCACGTATGAACTGATCATGAACGACGCCAGTGGCAAACCGATCAACGATCGCGGCAAATACCTCGAGGTATGGGAAAAACAGGCTGATGGAAATTGGAAATGTGCCGCCGATATGTGGAACTCCGATTTGGCGGTTTCGGCGCCGGCGACTGCTGAGAAAAAATAGGCGTTTGCGCTGGCGTGAACTTCGCTGGTGGCATCGCGACCGGTCATGTTCAATTAAGGAAAAGTTTCGATGAACTGGGCAATGCTAACAGCGATCGGGCAACTGGCTGCGGTTTTTATCGGAGTTCCTTCCATCATTTACTTTGCAATCCAACTGCGCGAGCAGAATAGGGAGCGTCGCCAGGCGGCAGTGAATGCTCTGACGCAGCAATGGGGCGATCTGACAAGGGCGTTGCACGAAAACGCGGAGTTTACGGCGCTTTTTCTTCGCGGCGTGCACTCCTTCCACGATCTGGACGCTGTTTCGAAACTTCGATTTAGCGCATTTCAAAACAGATTCTTCAAGAACTTCGAGGGAATGTATTACTCCCAGCGCGAAGGTATTCTTACTCCAGAGTTGTGGGGTGAGATTGACCGAACCATGAGCGACTTCCTGGCGTATGATGGCGTGCAGCAATGGTGGGAGACGCGAAAACACTGGCACACCGAATCGTTTATTCGTGTCGTAGACGCGATTATCGCCAGGGGCCACAAGCCCATGGCTTATTCGAGCTATGACTTGCAACAGGTCGTGCTGCCTAGAGAAAGCGAATGAGCAAAACTCCAGAGTGGCCACGAATTGCAGTGGTCGGCGCCGGCGCGGTGGGAGGCTATTTTGGTGGAATGTTCGCCCGCGCGGGCGCACCGACGGTCTTCATTGGGCGAAAACATTTCGCCGACTCGGTTACCGCGGGAGGTCTTGTTCTCGATAAGTCCGATGACCAGGAGAGAATCAAGATTGATGCCACGGTCGATATGAGCGCCATCCGAGATTGCTCGCTGATTCTTTTTTGCGTCAAGGCAAACGATACGTCGGCGACTGCGAGACAGATGGCTGCACTTGTTAGGCCGGATGCCACAGTAGTTTGTCTGCAAAACGGCGTCGATAATGCAGATCAGGTTCGCGCGGCGGCGAACGTGGTTGTGGTACCAGCTGCGGTTTATGTCGCCGTGTCCGTACCCGAGCCTGGTCGCGTGAAGCATCTCGCACGCGGTGATTTGACCATCTGACCGCCGTCCATACGAACCACCGAACTAGCAAATATTTTTGTTCGCGCCGGCATTTCCTGCCGCATCTCGGACAAAATCGAAGGCGAACTATGGCTGAAGCTCCTGTGCAACTGCGCGTTGAACGCGATCTCTGCATTGGGAAACGTACGTTATGGTGAAATCGTACAAAACGCCGACGCGAAACAGGTGATGCAAGACATCGTGGATGAAGTCCTGGCGGTAGCTGGCGCCGCTCGCATTGTTTTACCTGGCGTGCATGACCAAGCGTCAGGAATGGCCGCGGCAATGGAGATCGCCACGCAAATGGCCGGGGCTTTTTCTTCCACCGCACAGGATTTAAGTCGCGGCCGGCCAACAGAAATTGAAGCGCTCAATGGGTATGTTGCGCGCCGTGGGATGGAGCTTGGAGTCTCGGTGCCGGTCAATCACGCGTTGTTCACGCTGGTCAAATTAGCTGAACAAAGGAAAGACACCTGAATACCTTGGAATGATGGAGCGCTTCCGGGGGAGTATCCTTTTTCGAAGAATTGTACCAAGAATGCCCACATGACCCACATCGACTTCATCGGTATCGGCGCGCCTAAATGCGGGACTACCTGGCTTTCCGCCCAGCTTGATGCCCATCCGCAAATGGGTTTCGCCCCGGACAAAGAAGTCTATTATTTCGCCGATA
>QHPE01000094.1 GCA_003218945.1 Verrucomicrobiota bacterium
GACACGACATCAAGCTTCTGGTGTGCCTGCGGCCGCCGGTTGAGATGATTTACTCGTGGTATTGGTACAACCGAAATGCCGTTGTGGCTTCTTTGCCCGAATCGTTTGAGAAGATGATGGAAAATCTGTTTCTTCGAGACCTCGGACGTTTCGCGCACCACCTCAGGCCATATCTCGACCGTTTCCCTGCGGAAAACATTCTGGTCGTTCAATTCGACGCAATTCGGCGCGAGCCCGATCGCGTCCAGGAAGGCGTTTACAAATTCCTGAACGTCGACGCGGATTTCAAACCGCCCGCCGAAACGGGGAAGAACCCGGCCCGGGCTCCTCGTTTTCCGCTCCTACAATCTGGCGCCCAACGCCTTTACACCGCAATGTCCGCGTTTCCGGGCGTAGGCAAATTCCTGAAATCGCC
>QHPE01000095.1:0-8981 GCA_003218945.1 Verrucomicrobiota bacterium
GTGACTAACGATGGTTGGTTTCAGCATTCTGCGGGCTCGCCTCAGCATTTGGCGAACGCAATTTTTCGCTGCATAGAAACTCGTCGCCCGATGCTCCGCGCAGCCAACACGGGAGTGACCTGTTTCATCAACCAATTCGGTCGCGTCACACAGGAATTGCGGGATGAAACCGGCAGCACGTTCACCGAGGGCGTGCTCAGTGGCGATATCAAGGTGCCGAGCGAACACGAACTGACATTTTATGCGCGCCACGGCGAGCTGTTCGCGAAAGTGTGCGGGGTAATCACGTTGATCGCAATCGTGCTCACAAGCCTGACACGCTGGCGAAGGTTGTAGAGGCGTTCGCCGCGGTGAGCACCGCCGAATTGGTCGCAACGCTTCGTGTATTGTAGTAGAAAACGCTGTGCGCGTTGAACTGCCGCTTGATCATTTAGACGAACTTTGGCCGGAGAAATTTCACGGAGCGCGCATCGGCGCGCTGCTTCACCCCGCTTCGGTGTCGTCGAAGCTTGAACATGCATCATGCATCCTGGAGCGACACAATGGCGATCTTTTCCGTCTCTCAGCGTTTTTCGGGCCGCAACATGGATTCTTGGGCCAGACGCAGGATAACATGGTGGAATGGAAAAGTTACGAGCACCCGCGTCTGCGCATTCCCATCTACAGCCTTTACGGCGAACATCGCGAGCCGGTAGCGGAAATGCTCACAGCGCTCGATGTTTTGCTGGTCGATCTCCAAGACGTCGGGGCGCGCTACTATACTTTTATTTGGACGCTGTATCTCTGCATGCGTGCCTGTGAGAAAGGCGGCATCACGGTGGTCGTGTTGGATCGACCGAACCCAATCAATGGCACAATGACCGAAGGGCCGCTGCTCGATCCGAATTACAAGTCGTTTGTCGGCATGCATCCGATTCCAGTCCGCCATGGCCGCACGATTGGCGAACTCGCACAGCAATTCCATAACGAAGCATTTCCCAATTGCGAGTTGACCGTCCTGCCGATGAAACACTGGCAACGTACGATGTGGTTCGACGAAACTGGTCGGCAGTGGGTCATGCCATCACCCAATATGCCGACGCTCGATACTGCCACAGTCTATCCGGGAATGTGCTTGCTCGAAGCAACGAATATTTCAGAAGGCCGCGGCACCACGCGGCCGTTCGAGATTTTTGGAGCGCCGTTTATCAACGCCGAAACACTCTGCCAAGAACTCAATGCATTAAGGCTGCCGGGCCTTTTCTTCCGCGAGAATTATTTCCAGCCAATGTTTCAAAAATTCGCCGGAGAACTCTGCAGCGGAGCTCAAATTCACGTGACTTGCCGCAACGAATTTCGTCCGTTTCAAACGGGCATCGAAATTATCCGTGTCATTCGCAAACTGTATCCCGACCAGTTCTCGTGGAAGCAACCGCCGTACGAATACGAAACAGAAAAATTACCGATCGAGATCCTATTGGGTGGGCCGATGAAACAATTCTTTGCCGACTAATGATTAGGCAGCCGCGGTTTTGCAAACTGTCATTCCGGGCGAAGTCTAGGAATGAGTGGACGATCACGTTTTTCGTGCTCGCGTTGTCGATGTCGATCATCCCGCAGATCCAGGCCGACATTCCATGGCCCGAGGTCGTGCAGCGGCTCGCGTGTGAGAACGAGAAATTGGCGCAGCGTCCACAAGGACATAACGGCGAATACTTCGTCGTGTGCACCCTCTATTACACGCCAAAGGAATCGGGTTTTACTTTCGAGCGCGGTTTTGACGCGACGCCCGTCACGAAACCTGGATTACACGGCCGAAAATATCCGCGCGATTTCCTGCGCTCAGTAAAGAAGGAAGGTTTCGGCCGAATCACTGCGCCCGTTAATGGGCGGGAGTACGTTCGCTACAACGGCGGCGATTCGTATTCCTTTGCCCCACATGCCACAGGCGGAGGCGGCGTTTTAGTACCGCGGTATTCGGCAGCAATGAAGGGAGGGCATGGCGGCTTGCGGCGCGGCGCCATTATCGAGACGTCTTCGCCGGAACTTCAGAAAATTTTCGGAAGTAATCGCTGGAAAATCATGGACACCGGCGGCGGTCTCCGGCGATGGCAAATCGATTGTTATTTCGGCGAGGATGAACCACTCGGGCCTGGAAAGCTCCAGGGTCGTCCTCGCGCGACCACTTTCGAATACGCCTACGCTAGAGCACGGATTCTGAATTGACGTGAAGCCGTTCACGATCCGACTGAATTTTTTCGGCGATCTTGGTCTTTTTCTCGGCTCAAAATTCCGAAGTCAACCCGTTGAACGAAGGTTAAACGAAAGAACCTCGATAAAAGATGTAATTGAGTCGTGCGGCGTTCCGCATCCTGAGGTGGACGCGATCCTGGTGAATGGCCAGGCGGTGGGCTTTGACCAGACGTTGGTGAGCGATGCAGAAGTGAAGGTTTTTCCGGTCGCAAGTCGTGATCCGATTGGAACGGAGAAACATTTACAAGAGACTGAAGTCATTCGGTTTGTTGCAGACGGACATTTGGGCAAGCTCACACGCAACCTTCGCCTCCTCGGCTTTGATGTGGCCTACAGCGCGCGGGCTGATGACGGGGAACTGCTCGACATCATGGCGCGCGAAAATCGCGCCCTTTTAACACGCGATCGGCGCTTACTCATGCATTCGATTGTTCAACACGGATATTGTCCGCGGTCCCAAGCCGGGGACCAGCAAACAGTCGAGGTCCTCCGCCGTTTTAACCTCGTCGAGCTGATCGCTCCATTTACGCGCTGTCTTCGCTGTAACACCCCGTTGCAGGACGCGGCCAAGGCCGAAGTCATTGAGGGCCTTGAGCCGCTTACGAAAATCTATTACCACCAGTTTCGCCGTTGCCCTGGTTGCGGCCAGGTTTACTGGGCAGGATCGCATTTCCAAAAATTGGAAAAACGGATCGAAAGGATTCAAGCGCGTCTCGTCGGCAAACGCAGCGATTAAATCACGATCTTGTAAGGCTCATTGGAGCTGGCACACTCGCTTCAAATGCGAAAAGCCGTTTTTCGGTATTATTTGCTCGCGACAGCGAGCTTGGTGCTTGGTGTAGTGCACGCTCAGGGTCCAGCGCCGTCGCCACTCATATCAGCTCCTACGCCTGCTCCGGCGAACGTTCCCGCAATCGTGCCGCAGCCAAGTCCAGCTTCGGCGCCCGAACTAACGAAAAGCGATTTCGAAACCTTTCTCGATGCGCTGATTCCTTCACAATTGCAAAATCGAAATGTCGCCGGTGCGGTAGTTTCGGTGGTGAAAGACGGCAAGGTATTATTTCAAAAGGGCTACGGCTACGCTGATGTCGAGGCGGAGAGACCGGTGCTCCCCGATCAGACTTTGTTTCGGCCAGGCTCGATTTCGAAGCTGTTTACTGCCACAGCCGTGATGCAGTTGGTGGAGCAAGGCAAACTCGATCTCGACCGCGACGTCAATGATTACCTCGATTTCCCAATCCCGAAAACGTATCCAGAGCCGATAACTCTACGGCAGTTGCTCACTCACACGGGCGGATTCGAGGAGACATTAAAGAATCTCTTCGTGGCGCATGAAAGCGACATGAAATCGTTGCGCACTTATCTGGTGAACCAAATGCCGGCTCGGATTTTTCGGCCGGGCAAAGTTCCTTCCTATTCTAATTATGGATTTACTCTCGCCGGATACATCGTCGAGCGTGTCAGCGGCGAAAAATTCGAGCATTACATCACCAATCATATTTTACAGCCGTTGCGAATGACGGATTCGACGTTCGATCAACCGCTGCCTCCGCAACTCGCGGCGCAAATGTCAAAAGCCTATCTTATCGCCTCCAAGAAGCCGCGGGATTTCGAATTCGTCCAGGTTGCGCCCGCAGGCGCGCTTTCAACCACCGCCGCCGACATGACGCGCTTCATGCTTGCATTTCTTCAAGACGGCAGCGTGGACGGAGTCGCAATCTTGAAACCCGAAACTGTTCGAGAAATGCAAACGCGCCAATTTGCGATTCATCCAATGATTTGCGGGCTGGGCATCACTTTCATGGAATATTGGTTGGACCCTGTACGCGCCATAGGTCATGGCGGCGACACAGTGTATTTCCACAGCGACATGGTCCTCCTACCGGATGCACATGTGGGCTATTTCATTTCCTACAACAGTCTCGGCAAAAATGTTGGCGGAGGCCGCGGCGAGATTTTGCGGGCCTTCATGAACCGGTATTTTCCGAACCCGAGCGAACACCGCGTGGATGTCGATCTTGAGACTCAAAAATCTGATGGTCGCAAGGTTACCGGCATTTATGATGGAACGCGCCGCGCAGACACAACGTTCCTGAAAATTCTCCCGTTGCTAGATCAGTTTAGCGTGAACGCCGATAAGGACGGAATTCTCACCGTCGAAGGAAATAAGACTCAGAGCGGCGAATTGAAAAAATGGAAAGAAATTGCTCCGCTCGTTTACCGAGAGATTGACGGCCAGGAAAGAATCGCGTTCCGCTCCGACGCATCTGGCATTGTGCGCGAAATGCTCCCATTCCCGGCGATCTACCAAGGACAACGCCTTCCTTGGTATGCGACCAAGACCTTTGTCGGATTCGTAATTGGTGGAAACCTACTGCTGGCAGGTTTGACGATTTTACTCTGGCCAGTCGCTGTTCTAATTCGCAAACGATATCAGCGGCCGCTGTTCACCGCAAAAACGGATCGGGTTGTATATTTTCTTTGTCGGATCGTTTGCATCGGCGAACTGATCTTGGTTCTGGCGCCTTTAATCATGTTTAGCGAGGGCTTGGAACACATCGTGGTCCTCGGCGATGCGATTAATCCATGGCTGCAGGCTTTTCATATTTTTGGGTGGATCGTCGTGACAGGCATTATTCTCTTAGTCGTTGCCGCTGTTCGCTTCGTCAGATTACCCGGGCATGGACTTTGGTTTCGCGCTCACACGATTCTTCTGGCAATTGGCGGAATCGCTTTTGGAGTATTTGCCTGGCAATATCATTTGCTCAGCACTTCGCTCAGATTCTAATCGGCACGGCCTATCGATGAACTTTACACATCGCGCGATTTCAATCGGTTTCGCTGTCATCGTGTTTCGCGTTTCGATTTTTGCTTACGCACCGCTAGGACATCAGATCGTCGGAGGGATTGCAGACGAGCGCCTGGCGAATACCTCCACGGCCGCGAAAGTGCATGCGTTGCTCGACGGGCTGACACTTGAAAAATCCGCATTGATTCCAGATGAGATCAAGGGTTGGGACAAAAACGGCGTGGACGATCCGAGGTCTTTCCATTACTCGGCCCGTCGCGCCATCGACAGACAATTGCGTGATTTCTGGCGGGCAAATCAACCAACGCAGCAGAATCCGAGCATCCCGATGCCAAGTGGCCTTGGCTTCCAGCCAATCAGGATCGGCAAGGATGCCGATGCCGCCACCGCGCCTTCGCACCACTGGTTTCACTACACCGACGTTCCGGTGGTTCCGCCCCAGACCTATCGCGCGGGCGTCGCCGGTCGCAGCAAATGGGACATCGTGCACATGATTCCGTTCTGCATCGATGTGTTACAAGGGCGAATCTCCGAACAGAACGAGCGTAAGATCACAAAGCCTGTGGCGCTGATTCTGCTGGCCCATTGCGTCGCTGATATTCATCAACCCCTGCATGTGGGAGCGCAATACTTCGATCGTTACGGTCGACCCACCGATCCAGACAGGGACAAGTCGGCCTTAGCGGATGAAGGCGGAAATACATTCACACTCGAGCTAAGCGATGAACCGCCACGTGGCCGAGGTATTCGCAAAAAGAAATTCCACGGCTTTTGGGATTACGATGTGGTAAACGCGCTTTTTCCTCAGGTGCCCGGAACGTTCATAAAGAAAGAGCTGGAATCGCAGATTGAACCATTGAAAAAGGATCTGATCCACGACATGGCGACGCGTGAACCACGCAACTGGCAAATGCCCACGAATGTCTCGGTAGATAGTTATGCCGAAATGTGGGCAGATGAAATTCTGCCGATCGCACGTGAGGCGCATGCACGCCTGGAATTTCGAAATGTGAAGCCGCTTCTGGATGAAGGCTGTCTCGTTGCAGCGGGTGAGGCGATCGAGAAACCGACGCCAGATCATTCAGTTTATCGGCGATGGGCCACCAGTATCGTACGAGATGAGCTGCACAAAGCCGGGTGGCGTCTGGCCGATTTGCTGGAGAAAATCCTCTAGTGCTGCATGCGAGCAGTTGTTCAGCGCGTGAGTCGCGCCCGTGTCACCGTAAACGGTGGCGTCTCGGGAGAAATCACCGATGGCCTCATGATTTTGCTTGGCGTGGGCCGCGACGATACATCCGCCGTCGCTGTCAGCATGGCCGAAAGAATCGCAAATCTAAGGATCTTTGAGGACGCCCAGCGAAAAATGAACCGTTCGCTGCTGGACATAAAAGGCAGCGCGCTGGTCGTCTCTCAGTTTACGCTCTATGGCGACGCGCGCGGACAACGCAGACCGAGCTTTGTTGCCGCAGCGCCCTCTGAACAAGCAAGGGAGTGTTACGAAGCATTTGCGGAAGCGCTGCGGAAGTTAGAAATCAATGTCGCGACGGGGGTTTTCGGAGCGATGATGTCCGTCGAATTGGTCAACGAAGGTCCGGTGACCATCTTGTTGGATTCTGCGAAAACGTTCTAGAGAGCCGTATTACCTAACGAATTAGAGTTCCGAAATTCAACTGTGATTCTGGACGGAGCGAAGCTGCAACGCAGCCCCGAACGCTTTCGGGGCGAGGCCAGGCTCTCAATCTTGGATGTTTTTCTCTTCGGCAACGCTCAAGATGACAAGATCAGATTGCGGCGATTGAAGTGGACTCTACACTAGTCGCATGTTTACGACGCTCGAACCTGTCCGACCGACAGCGTTGTCAGAAATACGCGCAGCGCGCGAACGGATCGCGAAGACGATAGTGCGCACGCCGCTGGTTAGGCTCGAACTCGGACCGGAATTTCCGGACATCCGCCTCAAGCTGGAGAACCTGCAACCGATCAATGCGTATAAGTTGCGCGGCGCAGCCAATGCCGTGGCAGCTTTGTCAGAAGCTGATCGCCAACATGGCGTCTGGACAATCAGCGCAGGAAATGCCGGCCAGGGCGTTGCCTACGCAGCCAGGGCAGCAGGCGTTCCGTGCACCGTCGTTGTTGTTGAGACGGCGCCCAAGTCGAAGTTGGAACGAATGAAAGCACTCGGGGCGAAACTCATTCCAGTTCCCTACGAGATCGCTTGGAAGGCCCTCGATGAAAGATCCTTTCCGGGAGTTGATGGAACATTTATTCATCCATTCGATGACGATGATTTCATTGCCGGCCACGGCACGATGGGATTGGAAATTCTCGAGGACGCGCCAGATACCGCTGCCGTGATCGCCAGCATTGGCGGCGGCGGATTGATCACCGGCGTGGCCAGCGCAATCAAGGCGCTAAAGCCTGAAATTAAAGTTTTTGGAGTTGAACCGGAAACAGCCGCGCCGGCCGCGCTTTCCTTCAAGAAAGATTCACCACAGGTTTTTCCGAACTGGAGAGCGTCGTTCGTCGATGGCGCTGGCGGTCAAAGCATGTTCCCTCGCATGTGGGAACGAATGAAACCAGTTGTAGACGACTATCTCGTAGTCACTCTCAAACAGACCAAAAACGCGATGCGGCTCCTGGCGGAAAAAGCGCGGATCATCTCCGAGGGCGCCGGCGCACTTTCGGTTGCTGCAGCCCTGAGCGGGGAAGCTGGCAAAGGTCCGATTGTCGCAATCATTTCCGGCGGCAACATTGACCTGCAAAAATTCTGCGAGCTGATCTCGCAAAGTGACTATTGACTTCTCTCTCTGAGTTTGAAATAACCTTCCGCGAAGCAAAAAAGGAGCGAAAACATGAAAATTGGAGAAACAGCACCTGACTTTGAAGCGGAAACGAGTGAAGGCCGCATCCGATTCCACGATTGGATCGGCGACTCGTGGGCCATTTTATTTTCGCACCCGAAAGATTTTACCCCGGTCTGCACGACCGAACTCGGATACATGGCGAAAATAAAGCCACAGTTCGAACGCAGAAATGTAAAGATCATCGGATTATCGGTCGATTCCGCGGGCGATCACAAGGGATGGGCCAAGGATATTGAGGAGACCCAGGGTTATGCGCCAAATTACCCGATCATCGCAGATGCCGATTTCAATGTCGCAAAGCTCTACGGCATGCTGCCGGCCGACACCGAAGGCGACGCCAAATCGCGTAAGGCAGCCGATAACGCCACCGTACGCAATGTTTATGTCATCGGGCCAGATAAGAAGATCAAGCTGATACTTGTGTACCCAATGACGACCGGTCGGAATTTCGATGAAGTGCTGCGGGTGATTGACTCGCTGCAACTGACCGCAAAGCACCAGGTAGCCACTCCGGTCAACTGGTTGCCAGGGCAGGACGTCATTATCGCCGGCTCGGTGTCTGACGAAGAGGCGAAGAAGCGTTATCCGCAAGGCTGGAAAGCGCCGAGGCCATATATCCGGATCGTCCCACAGCCGCAATAATCGTAAGGCGTTTCGGTGAAACTCGGCGAGTGAATTGGTAGGGACCGGTGCGCCGCGCCGTCCGGACACCGCAGCGCGGCGCCCCTAACGATCGATCGTTTCGGCCGAATATTCCACCGGGTCTTGTTGAAAATAGTTGCGTAGTTGCTCGTACAATTTTGGATAACGGGCACGCAACGCCCGCGGCAGCTCAAAAAACGCTTCCACCGACACAGCGAAAAATTCGGCAGGATCCTTTGCCCCGTACGTGTCGAGCAACGTCGGTATGCCGCTCTCATCGGCAGCGCGCAGCGATGCGAATTCGGATCGCATCACGGCGGCCCAGGCTAATTGCTGCTCGCGCGTCGCCAAACTCGGCATTCCGTCGGCTGCGTGATTTTCAAAGTCGAGCTGGTGAGTAAATTCGTGCAGAACAACATTCTTACCGTTGGAGG
>QHPE01000095.1:9005-11657 GCA_003218945.1 Verrucomicrobiota bacterium
CACGGCGTCCCAGGACAGAACCAGAGATCCCATTCGACGGCCGGTCTCGCCGAGGCGACTCACAGTGCCCTCTTCCCAAAGATGCTCTCCAACCTGTCGTTTTTCCTCTACCATGTACGTCAGTGGATAAACAAGAATGGTGAGCAGCTCGGGGAAATAATCCGTCTTGCGATGCAGCAAAAGAAGGCATGCTTGCGCCGCGACGGTCACGCGGACCTCATCTGTGATGGTGAAACCGCCGCAACCCTCGAACCGTTTCTCGGCAAGAAATATCTGAACGTGACCAAGTAATTCCGCGCGATCGCTCGCGGATAGCCTGCGAAAAAATACAACGTGACGCTGAATCAACGCCAGCCATGCTTTCGGAAACGGTCGCCTTCGCAGGCGTTCTCTTCTGTGCTGTTTCAACAGTGAGAAGATCACGGCGCAATGTAACCGCCGGTGGTAGAGGCGGCGAAGCCGCGGTAACGCGTAGTTTCTGGGGAGCACAGGCTGCCAGCCTGTAGTTGCCAGCAGCCCTGCTGGCAACCATCTTTGCACGCGCAATTTGGAGCGACGATGAATGATCCGGTCTCGGCAAGCTGCCGAGATCTGCAGGCTGGCAGCCTGCGCTCCCCAGACGTGTGCGTACCTCGCACCACGCAATTCGACCTCGCATCCCACCGCGGACTATCTTATCAATAGCGGATATGAATACGATTTCCATTTCCCGCCGCGATTTTGCCCGCCTGCTCGGCGCCGGCGCCGCAGCAGCTTTCGTTAGGCCGGCAGGTTCATTCTCCAAGCAGCCGGAACACATCCTCGCAACAGGCCAGGTTGTTCGGTTGAGCGCGAATGAAAATCCGTACGGACCGTCACCGAAAGCCCTGAAGGCCATGACTGATTCATTCACCGTCGCCTGCCGGTATCCTGATGAACACAACAACGTTCTAATCGATAAACTGGCGAAGCTTAATGGCGTGGATCACAACCAGATTCTGCTTGGCGATGGTTCCAGCGAAATTTTGAAACTCTGTGCCGAAACATTCACCGGAAGAGACCGTGGCACGCTTGTCGCAGCCGATCCGACGTTCGAAGCAATTTTGCAACAGGCCAGCACGAATGGCGCTGAAGTCGTGAAGATACCGCTGACGTCAACCTTTGCGCATGACCTTCCAAAGATGCTTTCCGCCGCGAAAGCAGGCTTGATTTATGTCTGCAACCCCAACAATCCCACGGCGAGCATCACTCCGAAAGATGAGCTGCGCGATTTCATTGCAAAAAGTCCGCCCGAAACAATGCTGCTTGTCGACGAAGCGTATTTTCATTTCGCCGACAGCCCCAATTACGAAAGCGTGATCCCGCTGGTGAAGGATCATCCGAATCTGATCGTTGCGCGCACGTTCTCGAAAATTTACGGGATGGCGGGATTGCGCTGCGGCTATTGCGTTGCGCAAAAACAAACGATTGACGCGATGCGTGCGCATCAGATGTGGGACAGTGTCAACATCATGGCGCTCGCCGCGGCGAGCGCGAGCCTGGACGATCCCGATCACGTGCCAGACGGCCAGCGTTTAAACAGCGAAGCGAAAACGTTCACAATCGGCGAGCTCCACAAGCTGGGCTACAAAACCATTCCGTCGCAGGCAAATTTCATCATGTTCGACTGCAAACGGCCCGTGGTGCCACTGATTCAGGCAATGAAACAACAAAACGTGCACGTCGGCCGATTGTTTCCCGCTTTGCCAAATCACATGCGCGTGACCATCGGAAAAAAATCTGAAATGGAAACGTTTGTGTCGGCTTTTCGAGAAGTGGCGACATGACGTTTCAGTGAAAAGCGTAGAGGCAACAGAGCACGCCCGCGCGCCGGGCGCGCGTCCACGCTTATCCTAACACGGCTCGCAGCACCAGATAAACGGCTGCGACGAGAATACTCGCCGCCCCGAGCACGCCCACGAACACTTTCTTCTGGCTGACTCTCCGCGCCTCGCCGTTAGACGCCGCTGGAGTAGCGACTGGACTGCCTAGTTGGACGAGGGCCTCGAGCGCTTCATGAAGTGAGTGCCGATCGTCTACCGACAACTCCCCGGGATGATTAAACTCGTTGCCATTAACGATGATTTTCGCCTTGAGTTTTGCAGCGATTCGCGCTCCGGAATGAAGCGGCGGAGTGTCGTCCACCGCGCGATCATACGCCGCCCGGACATCTGGCGGCATGTCGTCGGCGTTCGCGTACTCCCGCCCGTTGAATCGGATGTTCGTCTTAGGCCTCGCGCTCACCACAGGGATTAGTAGTGAGGACTATTTTTCGCGAAACTCAAGTGTGATGTCTTTTATGGGAGGTCGCATTCGTTTCCGCGACGCTGTTAATGCCGCGATAGTTGTCGATCTGCATTTGAACAGTGGCCGCGGTCTTATGTGCGCCTTACAAACGGTCGCGCCCGGACGTGCGGCAGTCCAAATCATTACTTCGGCGCAGGATGCCGGTCCGAGCGATACGGAACCGGCACATACTCTACTGAAGGCTGCCGGCGCGTGGGCTGTGGATAAAGCTCCATTAATCGAAGCACGTTTTCCGGGATATTGCTGTTGACCGGCAAACCGAGCGCCTGCGCGCGATCGCAGGTGATGGGCTTTGTGATCGATGCGGACGGGAAGGTTTACTGGAGT
>QHPE01000161.1 GCA_003218945.1 Verrucomicrobiota bacterium
CCTACCAGCAGCTTCGGCGCTACGCTCAAGAGAAATCGACGTTCGAACGCATATTGGCTTTCGAACCGAACGATCCGGTTACGAAATCGCAGCACGCGTTCGTGGAACTCGATTCAAAAGCTGACACGCGACCATTGCGTGAAGTGATCGATTCAATTCGAGACAAGAACCCTGCTGCGCTGCCCAGCATCACTGACAATTGGCTTCTCTGCGCGTTCGCCGAACGCGACCCCGCTGCCGCGAGAAAGGCCTTAATTGCCTTAGGCGAGAATCCACCCTCCTTAGGTCCTATCTCCAACGGCGAAGTCCTTAATCGTCCATTTATGGAAGGGGTTATCGCCCGTGTAGCAAAGGACGATACCAAAGCGCGGTCAGCCTTCACCGCTGCACGCGCTGAGCAGGAAAAAACCGTCCGAGCTCAACCAAATTATGCTCCGGCACTGTGCGTGCTTGGTTTGATTGATGCCGGTCTTGGACGCAAAGAGGAAGCGCTGCGCGAAGGCCGCCGTGCGGTGGAGCTTTGTCCGATAGGAAATGATGCGTTCCGAGGCATCGCAATGATCAAGTATTTGGCGACGATTGCTGCGTGGGTTGGCGAGGAAGATCTCGCTTGCGAACAATTGGCGATCGCCACTCGCAAGCCGGGCGATCTCAGCTATGGCCAATTGAAACTGATGCCGTTTTGGGACTCGCTCCGTGGCGATCCTCGGTTTGAAAAGATTGTCGCGTCACTTGCACCGAAGGACCAGGAAACGATGAAGACGGCTGGCGTTTCACAGAATGGAGCCGGCGGGAACCAGCGACATGGACGGGCAGGTCGAGAGACCGAGCGAGCGGGAGCGAGCGAGTCAAACGCCCTACAATTCGCAGCAGCGACTAGTCGCTCAATTCGACGTTCCAGTACGCGAGATCAACGAAGTGTTTCCAGAGATCGTGCTGGGGCGCAGCAAAAGTGATCTGGACAAACGGCCGCCACTTCGGTCGCTTAGGTTTGCGGATCAGGCTCATGTGTGCTTCACGTGGAAGCTGGTTGCCCTTGCGCGTGTTGCATGGGATGCAGGAGCAAACCACGTTTTCCCAAGTGGTCGTCCCGCCCCGGTCGCGTGGCACGATGTGATCCAGATTGAGGTCACTCCGGTCGAAAATCTGGCCGCAATACTGGCAGGTGTTCTTGTCCCGCTCGAATACGTTGTGGCGTGTGAATTTGACCTCTTTCTTTGGAAGCCTGTCGAACACGAGCAGCACGATCACCCGCGGGATACGAATCTTGAACGAAATCGTGGTGACCGCTTCATGGTCCGGCGCGCTCGCCGACAAATCGCGCCAGCTTTCGAAATCGTGCGTTGAAAAGTTGTTCGCATCATCCGAAGAAACAATCTGCGCGTGCCCCGCATAAACGAGCGAAAAAGCGCGGCGGGCCGAGCAGATGTTTACGGCCTGCCAAAGCCGGTTGAGCACCAACACCTGACTGTTTAACAGCGTGTGCAAAGTGTGTATGGGGTAATCGCGTTATCGTCTGCCTTTTACAGACTTCCGCGTAAATTTGGCCGACGGTACCATTGGCATTTTTAGCTGTCAATGTGGAGGACTTTCCGGCGTGAGGGTACAGGCTGTTGATCTAAAGTCTCGTGCCACGGTATTCCATCCGCGGTTCATCCTCTTTTCGGCCCGACTTACGTGTTGTAGGGCGTTTCTGTGAAACGCCGGTCAAATTCTTTTGGCGTCTGACACAGACGCCCTACAGTTCGAAAGCAGAACAATGAAAGCGCAATTTCCAGGCGAGGAGACTGAATCCGGCGAATTTAAGCGGCAGGCCGACGCGTTTCGCCAGTGGATCTCGAATGATGGCTCGACATCCTACGCTGCCGAGCCGGGCCGCTATCATCTATACGTTTCGCTGGCCTGCCCCTGGGCCAGTCGCACAGCGATTGTTCGGAAGCTGAAAGGACTGGAAGAGGCGATCGGAATGACGGTGGTCGATCCAATTCGAGATGAGAAAGGCTGGGCGTTTCGCGATCCATCCGGCAAGATTCCTGCCGGTGCGTTGTTTGCCTCCACCGACCCGATCAATGGCTTCCAATTTTTGAGTGAAGCCTACAGAGCGACTGATCCTGAGTACGATGAGCGCGTGACCGTGCCGGTTCTCTGGGACAGGCAAACAAAGCGGATTGTCAATAACTGCGAGGACGACATCTGCCGGATGTTTAACGACGTGTTTAATGAGTTCGCCGGTGATAAGGCCGTCGACCTTTTTCCAAAAGATCTCCAACCCGAGCATGCGAAGCTGGCCGATTTCGTTCACGACAATGTGAACAATGGCGTCTACAAAGCCGGCTTCGCCACTCGCCAGCGCCCGTACGAGATCGCGTGCCGTAGAGTGTTTCAAGCGCTCGACGAACTCGAAGAACGTTTGTCGAAAAACCGATATTTATTCGGCAACCGTATTGTCGAAGCGGACTGGCGATTATTCTGCACGCTGGTGCGTTTCGACGCGGTTTATCACGGTCATTTCAAATGCAACCTGCGACGCATTATCGATTATCCCAACCTGCAGGCTTATCTGATGGACCTGTATCAGCAACCAGGCATCGCCGATACCGTCAACTTTGATCACATCAAACGTCATTACTACATCACGCACGGTGAGATTAACCCGACGCGCATCGTTCCTATCGGGCCGCTGCTCGATCTCACCGAGCCGCACCGGCGCGAAAGATTGAACTAACGCAGTTGCCACCGGAGCAATTCTTCATACAATCGTGCGCTTCAGCCTGATACGACCATGATATTTCTTGCCTTTAACGTTCTTCAATCGGGTGTGCAGCTCTCGATGGTATGCGCCGTCATCGGGCTTCTGTTCGCGTTTGTGTTGATCGCCGTAGTCAAGCGAGCGCCGGCGGGAAACGAGCGGATGCGACAAATTTCCGGCGCGGTTCAGGAGGGTGCCAAAGCGTATTTGAATCGTCAGGTCATCACGATCAGCTCAATTGCGGTGATCATTTTCATTTTACTTTTCATTTTCAAGGATCGCCCGACGGCCATCGGCTTCGTGATTGGCGCGTTCTGTTCGCTCTCGGCTGGTTACATTGGGATGCGAATCGCGGTGATCGCAAACGTGCGCACGACCCAGGCCGCAACGTCGTCTATTATGAAAGCTCTCCGCATGGCGTTCAATGGGGGTGCCGTTACGGGGTTGCTGGTGGTAGGGCTCGCGCTTCTGGCCGTGTCAATCTTCTACACCGTGGTGACGCATGTCGTCGGGACGCAGATGGCGATCAATAGCCTCGTGGGTCTCGCACTCGGAGCCAGTCTCATCAGCGTGTTTGCGCGTTTGGGCGGCGGCATTTACACCAAGGCGGCTGACGTCGGCGCGGACCTGGTGGGCAAGATTGAGAAGGGACTCGAAGAAGATGATCCGCGCAATCCCGCTACGATTGCAGACAACGTTGGGGACAACGTCGGCGATTGTGCCGGTATGGCTGCCGACGTGTTCGAGACGTATGCGGTGAGTTTGATCGGTGCAATCCTGGTCGGCGCGCTCACTTTGCCAGGCAATTCAGCCGCCGTGATTTATCCGTTCGTCCTCGGCGGAATTTCCGTCCTGGGTGCGATCTTGGGTGTGCTGTTCGTAAACGTGGCCGGCGGTAAGCCGGCCAATGTGCTCATGGGCGGCGTGATCACCAGTGCAATTGTTTCGGCCGTACTCTTCTGGCCGGCTACGCACTACCTGTTTCCGACCGGCGTCATGATCGCCGGCCAGCAGCGCTCACCCACACAACTGTACTTGGCTTCCCTCGTCGGCTTGGTCATGACCGCCGTCGTGGTGGCGATTACCAATTACTACACATCGATGCGTTACCGGCCCGTGCAAAAAATTGCGCGCGCTTCGGAGACCGGTCATGCAACGAATATCATCGCCGGCCTCGCCGTTGGTCAGCACGCCACCGCGTTGCCGGTTGGCTTTATCGCAATCGCGATACTGCTGAGTTTCCATTTTGGCGGCCTTTACGGAATCGCCATCGCTGTAATGGCAATGTTGTCCATGGCCGGGATTATCATCTCACTCGATTCGTTCGGCCCGATTACCGATAACGCTGGCGGCGTTGCCGTCATGAGCAATTTGCCCAAGGAAGTGCGCAACGTCACCGATCAACTCGACGCTGTGGGCAATACCATGAAAGCAGTGACCAAGGGCTATGCGATTGCCTCAGCCGGGTTAGCAGCACTCGTTTTGTTCGGCTCGTACGTGCAGGAACTCAAGATGCACGTGACACGCAATGGCCAACCGTTCGTGTTCGAGTTTTCGCTTACCGACCCGAAGGTAATCATCGGGCTGTTCCTCGGCGGATTGCTTCCCTTCATCTTCACCGCCTTCAGTATGGACGCGGTGGGCAAGGCCGCGGGCGCAGTTGTTCGCGAAGTACGACGTCAAATACAAGTTCATCCCGGCATCATGACCGGACAGGACACGCCCGAGTACGGGACCTGCGTGGACATTGTGACTAAAGCGGCGCTGCGCGAAATGATCGTGCCGGCGTTGCTGCCGCTGATTTTTGTGGTGGCCGTGGCCGCGATTCCGCAATTGGGCCCTGTGGTGCTCGGAGGCTTGCTGGTGGGAACCATTGTCACTGGCCTTTTTGTTGCGATTGCGATGACATCCGGCGGCGGCGCGTGGGACAACGCAAAAAAATACATCGAGGAAGGAAACCTCGGCGGAAAAGGCTCATTCGCACACGCCGCGGCCGTTACCGGCGATACCGTCGGCGATCCCTACAAAGACACTGCCGGGCCTGCGATCAATCCCATGATCAAGGTCGTGAATATTCTCGCGATTCTGATCATTCCCATTTTCTTTTAGAGTTTGGAGGATTGACTCAATCGTCGGTGCGTCGCGCGCCTCTAAAAACGCTTTGTTTAATTGGAAATGCGTGGCAAAATCCGCCGTCTGTCACCCATGCCAAGCGTTTCGGCATCGTCACCGCCTACACGAATTAAGCTTTGGGGCACACGTGGCTCGATAGCGGTGCCCGGGCGGGAAACGCTGCGTTATGGTGGGAACACAACCTGCATAGAGCTGCGCGCAGACGGCGAGCTTATCGTGCTCGATGCCGGCTCGGGCATTCGGCCCCTTGGTGTCGCTCTGAACCAGGAATTCCAAGAACGACCGATTAACCTCTCGTTGTTGATTACTCACGCACACTGGGATCACATCCAGGGCTTCCCGTTTTTTAAGCCCGCATACGATCCCAAAAACGAAATTCGCATTCTGGGCTTCGACGGCGCGGGGGCGACCTTCCGCGAGATCATCACCGAGCCGATGAGATCGCCTTTTTTTCCGATCAGGATGCGCGAGCTCTCCGCGGAAACGGAAATCACCAAGCTAACCGAGATGAAATTCTCTCTCGGCAAAGTGAACGTCCACGCCGCATTCGTTAATCATCCCGGCGTGTGCGCTGGTTATCGCATTTTCACCAGCACCGGCTCAATTGCATTTCTCCCAGATCACGAGCCGTATGAATTTTTTCTCCATGCGGCCCGGGGACAACCGCTGACACCAGAACAGGCCAAAGAAATCGCAACGAACGAGCACGCGCGGCTGGTGCAATTCTTGCGCGGCAGCGAAATTCTGGTCCTCGACTCGCAGTATACGGACAAAGAGTACCAAACTCACATCGGCTGGGGACACGGCTCGGTTTCCAGCGCCGTTTCGCTCGCGCTGGAAGCAGAGGTTCAGACGCTGCTGCTCTTTCATCACGACCCGAGTCACGACGATAAGGTCGTGGACACGATGGTGGAATCCGCTCGCGAACTCGCGACAAAAAGCGGAAGACCTCTGCAAGTCACAGGGGCTCAGGAAGGCAGGGAACTCCTGGTCGAGGCGAAGACGGTCGTAGCTGCCTGAAAACGCCAGCCCTGTAGCGGCAGCCGTGCCTGCTACGCCGAAGCTCGGCGAAGGCGAGTCGGCTGCGACGGGATCATCTCATTTGCGGCTGCGCTCGACTTGCAGCGAGGCTCATCGATCTTATTTTCTTCGCTCCTTGCCTCGTGGTGTAACGGTAGCACTAGAGACTCTGGATCTCTCTGTCTAGGTTCGAATCCTAGCGAGGCAGCCATGTAAAAGCGCTAAGGCGCCACGTGGCGATGCCACTCACAGTCAAAACGCATGACGCGAAGCGTTTTTACGCGGTTCGAACCCTAGCGAGGCAGCCACGTAAAAGATCTTGCAATCTCACGTGGCGACTCCACTCACAGTCAAGTCGCGTCAAAGCGCGACTCAGGAATCGTTCCGGTTTTTCCCAGCCGTAGGAACCGCATAGTCGGCCACATCCGAACCATCATTGTAGAAAATGATAAACGAAGGGGGATTTATGAAAAAACTTCTCTTAATCGCATTGGCAATAACCGCGTTGGCCTTCATACCGACCCAGCGCTCTGACGCTCAGAGCACCACAACCGTCCTGGTGCCCAGAACTGAGGGGCTCAGTTTTGGATTTCCGAGCGGATACTACGGTTCTCCGAGGTACCTGAATTATTATCCCTACGGGTACTCCGGGCATCCGTATGTCCATTACTATCCATATGCCGGGAATCGATATTCATATTATTCCGCGCCGCCAACCTCCAGGTACAGCGGGCATCGGACTTATCACCGCCAGCATCGGCACCATTATCAGCACAGCGAGTAATCCCGATCACAGACTCTGAAATTCGCGCCTTGGTTGGAAGGAATTCCACACCAGAGGCATCTTTGGTCCTTTTTCGTGGCGTCGGGAACCGGTAGCCCGTTCGCGTCCGAATCATAATTAGAGGGCAGCGGTGCGATCTTCAGACGTGCCCATGAGCTCCTGCTAGGGGCCGCATCCCTCCAAAGAACAAGGGAAAATCAAAATAGGATCATTCTATGAAGAGACTTCTTTTACTTCCATTGGTAGCAATCGGACTGGCTCTGGTTCCGGTAAAACAAACTGACGCTCAGGTTTCCGTCGGAGTTGGGGGAGTTGGAATTGGATTCGGTTATCCGGCCTACCGTTACAGCTACTATAGCTATCCGGGCTATTATCCGTACGGTTATTACGGGGGTTATCCGTACTACCGGACCTACTACTACGGTGGGCGGCCGTACTACTACAGCGGCCACCGGGTTTACCGACACCACAAGCATCATCACAATTACTAAGCAGCGGTTGGTGTGAGAGCGGAATCAGCTGGCTTGGAAGATTCCAAGCCAGCTTTCTTTTTGTCTAAGCCCGAGGGATTGCGCTCACGACTCCCGGCGCTTCCGAAAGAAATCCTGCAAAACCGCAGCGCACTCCTTTTGCAAAACGCCGGATGTGATTTCGCACCGGTGATTCAAGCCGGACATCTGCAGCACGTTCATCATGCTTCCAGCGGCGCCGGCAACCAGATCTGCGCATCCAAAAATTACGCGTCGGATTCGAGTGTGAACGAGAGCACCGGCGCACATTAGGCATGGTTCCTTCGTTACATAAAGGTCGCAGTCCGTCAGGCGCCAATCGCCAACGGCCTCCTCAGCTGCCGTTAGCGCCAGCATTTCGGCGTGCGCCGTGGCGTCCTTGAGCAACTCGACTTGATTATGCGCGCGCGCGATGACTTTTCCTTCACGCATCACCACTGCGCCGATCGGGATTTCGTCGGCTGCGTATGCTTTCTGCGCCTGTCGCAATGCTTCGCGCATGAAAAATTCGTCAGGCAGCGGTGCAACCACGCTTACGTGTAGCCACGTCCGTGTGCGCCGTCCAATCATACGCAGCCCACCGAGTCGTTCGGTTGACCGGCCGCAGGCCAGTGGCTACAGGAATTTGCTGTGCTTGCCGAAAAATTTTCCTCGGCATATTAGGGACACCTCATGCATGACAACATCGAATCGCATCTTGTCGAAAAACGTATTTTCGAACCACCGGCGGATTTCAGCAGCAAGGCGCGGATCAAAAGTCTGGCTCAATATCGACGAATGTATCGCGAATCCATCTGCCAGCCGACGAAGTTCTGGACCCGCGAAGCGAAGGAATTGGTCTGGCGCTCGCCGTGGAAGAAAGTTCTCGAATGGAAGCCGCCGTTCGCGAAATGGTTCGTCGGGGGCAAGTTAAACGCCTGCGAAAATTGTCTGGACCGGCATCTGAGCGGCTCGCGTCGGAACAAGGCGGCGATCATTTGGGAAGGCGAGCCCGGTGACAAACGCACGCTCACCTATCAGCAGTTGCATCGCGAAGTCTGCCGCTTCGCGAATGTGCTGAAACGGAACAAGATCAAAAAAGGCGAACGCGTTATCATTTATATGCCAAACATACCCGAGGCGGCGATTGCCATGCTGGCTTGTGCGCGAATCGGTGCGGTACACTCGGTTGTGTTTGGCGGATTTAGCTCCGACAGCATTCGCGACCGGATTAACGATAGCGGCGCGGTCGCGCTGGTTACCGCCGATGGCTCGTATCGCCGGGGCGGCATTGTTCCGTTAAAGAAAAATGTCGATGACGCACTCCGCAACGGCGCCTCTGTCCGGCGTGTGATTGTTTTTCGTCGCGCGGCAAATGACATCCACATGAAGGAAGGACGCGATGTTTGGTGGCATCGGGAACTGGAGTATGTGGATGCAAACTGCGCGTCGGCGCCGCTCGACAGCGAGCACCCGCTTTATCTTCTCTACACCAGCGGATCGACCGGCAAACCGAAGGGAATCTTGCATACCACCGGTGGTTATCTCGTGGAGGTTTATTCGACCACAAAATACGTCTTCGATATTCGCGATGAAGACATCTTTTGGTGCACAGCCGATGTGGGCTGGGTCACCGGTCACAGCTATATCGTCTATGGTCCGCTGGCGAATGGCGCAACAGTTGTGATGTACGAAGGCGCACCGAACTGGCCCGAGCCCGATCGGTTTTGGAGAATCATCGAGGAATACCAGGTCACCATTCTTTACACCGCGCCGACGGCGATCCGCGCTTTCATTCGGTGGGGCGATCATTGGGTGGCTAAGCACGACCTTTCATCTCTGCGCTTGTTAGGCACAGTTGGCGAACCGATCAATCCGGAAGCGTGGATTTGGTATCACAAGACCATTGGCGGGGGACGTTGCCCCATTGTCGATACTTGGTGGCAAACTGAGACCGGCTCTATCATGATTACGCCTTTGCCGGGCGCGACTCCAACCAAACCGGGTAGCGCGACGCTTCCGTTTTTTGGCGTCGATCCGGCAGTAGTCGATGAAAAGGGACAGGACGTCGGGCCGAATATTGGTGGCAAGCTGATCATCCGTCGCCCATGGCCTTCGATGTTGCGCACGATCTACGGCGACAGGGGGCGTTATCGCCAGCAATACTGGAGTGAATTCAAAGGCAATTATCTCACGGGCGACGGCGCACGACGCGATGAACACGGTTATTTTTGGATCGTCGGCCGCATCGATGACGTTCTCAACGTCGCCGGCCATCGACTTGGCACATCGGAAATAGAAAGCGCGCTGGTCAGTCACCCGCGAGTCGCGGAGGCAGCGGTGGTCCCAAGGCCGGATGAGCTAAAGGGGCAGGGAATTGTCGCTTTTGTGACGTTGAAAACAGGAGTTGGCGCCACGCGTGATCTGAAAGAAGAACTGCGCGATCATGTCGGCGCGCACATCGGCGGCATCGCGAAGCCGGATGAAGTATGTTTTGCTGAAGCGCTTCCAAAGACGCGCAGCGGCAAAATCATGCGGCGCCTTTTAAAGGAAATCGCGAGCGGCGCAAAGGTCACCGGTGACACCACAACACTCGAGGACTTCAGTGTACTGGCAAAACTGGCGACATCTGAGGAATAGACCTCATCTGTCCCATGCGACTCATATGACAGATAAGATAAATGAAACTGAGACTTCTTTTTGGCGTGTTGTAATCGTATAGCCTTTTTCTTGTGAGCTTCATCGGCACAGGGTTTCGCGAAGTAGCGTTAAAGATCAAGCGTCAGCGAACACGCATGGTGCTCCGGCACGAGCGGCGGCTTCTGCAAAAAAGCGAAATCGACCTTGGGCGCGAGGGCACCGTACAAGCCGCAAACTTTCCGGAGCTGCGCAACGAGATCGTCGCTCTCAAAAAACTGGAGCAGGAGCAAAAGGAAGTCGCGCTCCGGCTGGCACGGATCGAAGAAGGAATAAAGAGGATCGAAGAAGAACGGCAACAAATCGCGCGTGAACAGGCGGAAGCAATTGCGAAGTTGGAAGCAGAGAAGAAGCCGCTTTTTCAGCAGCGTAACCAGGCCAACAGCACTGCCGAAGTTTGCGAGCGAGAGCTTGCCGGCGTGGAGCGACGCATTCAGGAGAGCGAAGCCGCCGATCGCGATCTTCTAAAGCAACTTTCCGATCTGCATGCACTGGATCCAGCTCCTCCCGACCTAGAAACGCTCTCCGCGGGTATAATGGCGAAGCGGGCGCGTCTGCCGGATAAACGCGCAGAACTCGTTCGGGCGCGCATGGGCAGTGCCGACGCGGTACGTGCGGCTAAAGAGAAGCTGACCAGCGCGGAATCTGAACTCGCCATTGTGGAAAAAAACATAGCGCGTACGCGCAGCGAGTTCGAAGCCCGTGACCGAAAATTGTCTGAAAGTATTGCCACCCAGCAACAAGCAGCGCGCGATGCGCGGGCGCGGCATCAGACCGTGGAAGAGCGAAAGAATCCGGCGTACTTGAGCATCGGCCGGCATTTGTCTGAAAAGGGCGTTGCTCCGCCGAACGCACCGCATCTGCTCGAAGAGGCCCATCGTCGAAGACAGGCGGTAGACTTGCAGTTGCAACATCAGGCAGAGCTGGCTCGACTGTCCGCTCTGATCGACAAACAGGAGCTGCGGAAGTTTTACTTCAGCGCGTTTTCAGTGCTGATTCTGCTGGCGATTACGTTGCTGGTGGTTTTCCAATCTCCACGCGGACGCGAATGGCTGCCACAGGAAACCGACACTATCCTTTCGATTAATGCAGAGCAATTTGAGCACGGCAGTTTCGCCAAGCGTTGGCGAGACGGGCAGCCGAAGCTTTGGTCCGGATTGATCGGACCTGCCGCGTCTGTCCCCGGTTTGAATCCATCGCGCGACACAGCGCGCATCACCCGCGCGCTCACCACGAACGAAAACGGGGACACCCGGGAATTCAATCTCGTTCAAACCCGCCGCAGTCTTGCGAAAGTCATTCGAACCGTCGCCGATGACAGGAATTTCGAAAAGCGCCCGATTAGCGGTTTGCCGGTGTGGAAACGACGACCGACGTCAGCTGCGACCACGCCCGGCAGACCCGATTTCGCGGTCGCCCGCGTCGGACCCGCGACGCTGGCAGTCGGGACGCCGAAAGAAGTTGATGAGCTCGTTGAGGTGCGACTTGGAATCAAACCGGACCTGAAAATCACGGGGCAACTATTCGATCGCTTTGAGGCTCTGGATCGCGAGAGTGCGCTGCGCCTGATCTCCCGGGATCCTGCGGATCTTTCGCGCGTTTTTCACCCCATCTTTTCGCGTGAACTACTCGAAGCGTCGCAATTGATCGGGCTTGCAGTGAACCTGCAGAATCCAGTAAAAGCCAGAATCCTCATCAAAGTGGACGCTCCGAAAAAAGCAGGCGATGTTGCCCGAGATTTGCGCACCAACGCGCAACAATGGTTGCGTTTGCCCGAGTCACCGCTATTGCTTTATTCGCAGTTGCCGGAGA
Source organism: Verrucomicrobiota bacterium (assembly GCA_003218945.1). Classification (GTDB taxonomy): domain Bacteria; phylum Verrucomicrobiota; class Verrucomicrobiia; order Chthoniobacterales; family UBA10450; genus Udaeobacter. The sequence goes on from QHPE01000161.1 coordinate 11,684, forward strand.
TCCAAACACGAGGCGATTCGAATCTGGAATTGCGTTTCACTGTGCCCGAAAACAGCGCGCACCTTCTTCTCGAGCGTCTCGCGGGAACGGACGTTCCGGAAACCGCCGTGGCAACATATTAGCTAAAAATGGAAAGACGCCGCCGTAAGCCTTGGCTTTGTTTGTCGGTTGCTTTGGCGCTAATGCTGGTCTCCGTCAACGCGAATGCGAGTGGACCTCTCGTTGATATCCAATCGGTGAATCCCACGATCGTGGTGGAGTTGCGCTACGCAGGAAACAACAATTTGCTAAAGCAGCCCCTTTACCCTCAAGGAACGCGCGCTCTCACGCGCCCGGAGGTTGCTTCAGCTTTGACTACTGCGCAGGCTTTTCTCCGTCGTTACCAATATGGATTAAAAATCTGGGATGCTTATCGGCCGGTGGCGGCACAGACAAAGCTTTGGGAGGCCTCGCACAACAGTGATTATGTCGCCAATCCCGAAGTCGGTATCGGCTCGCTTCACAGTTGGGGGATCGCCGTCGATGCGACTATTGTCGATTCATGGAATCGCCCTGTGAGTATGCCGAGTGACTTCGACGATTTCACTCCTGCGGCGATGTGGCGATACGTAGGCTTTTCTCCCGAAATACGCGCACATGTGCGCTTGCTACAGTACGCAATGCATAAGGCAAAATTCTGGGGACTGCGCACCGAATGGTGGCATTTCACCATTGCGGACTGGCAAAATTATCTGCCACAAGAAGTACGGCATTCCGTGCATGTGTGCGGAACCCAGTGGAACGGCAAGCTATGATCGAAGGTTTCATTCGCGGTTTGCGCCAACCGGAATACGTTCATGTGTTGCTCAATCCGCTGCCGGTGTACGGGCTGCTTATCAGCTGGCTCGGTCTTATCGCCGCTGTCATTTCAAAGAACCGCAGAGCGCAGATTGTGACGTTGATTCTGGTATTCATGACTTCGATTTCCGCATGGCCGGTCTTTGAATTTGGCCAGCAAGGATACGACCGCGTTCTGGCTATGACAGATGACGATGGTCATGCCTGGCTCGATGAACACGAAGCACGCGCCGAGAGGGTTATTTACATTTTCTATGCGCTCGCCGCTTTGAGCGTGGCCGGCATCATCGCCCCGTTGCGCTGGCCGAAATCTGCCGCGCCACTCGTCCTCGTTGTGGTGTTGGCCGGCGCGGGCGCGTTGGCCTCTGGCTGCTACATCGCCTATGCCGGCGGCAAGATCCGCCACCGCGAATTTCGAAACGAACCAGCGCCGCCGACCAAATCGGAACAAGAGCACGACCAATAATCGTTGAACCATTGAAGGGTTGAAGCGCCAAAACGAAGTCATTCCGAGCGAAGTCGAGGCTGCAACGCAGCCCCGAAAGCTTTCGGGGCGAGGCCAGGTCTTCAATCCCGTGGCATAATCGTTTGGTAACATCGCGGGATCCTTCGACTCCGCTGTGCTCCGCTCAGGATGACGTGCAAAAGTCCGGTTCAGGGCTTCAATTCTTCACTCTCTGCCTATGGCAACCCAACTCGATCGCGCAGAACACGACGTTGCACAACACAGCGTCGCGCTGAAAAAGCCGCTGGCTCTGCGCGACCTTGTGCTGACACAAATTTTGTTTGTGGTCGGCTCGAGTTGGGTCGGCGCCGCCGCAAAACTCGGCCAGGCGCAGCTCTTCTTCTGGCTGCTGGCGATCTTGCTTTTTTACGTTCCCCAGGCGGTGGTCGTTATGTATCTCAGCAACCGGATACCGCTCGAAGGCGGTATTTATCAATGGGCTAAACTGGGCTTCAACGAGTTCGCCGGATTTATGGTCGCATGGAATCTCTGGCTGCTCTCGATCACGGTGATAGCGCTCGGTGGAATGTTCACCACAACGAACATCTCTTACGCAATCGGTCCGGGCGCCGCCTGGATGCCGGAGAGCAAATGGTGTGTGTCGCTGATTAGCGCGGCCCTGGTCGTCGGCCTTGGATGGGCGTGTGTGCGCGGGTTGTCGTTAGGCAAATGGGTTCACAACATCGGCGCGTTGGCGATGTTCCTCGTTTACTCAGCGTTGATCCTGCTGCCGCTCGTCGGGCTGGCGCGCGGCGACTTGAAATCGTATCACCCGTTACAACTCGCACTGCCTACAATGTCGATCTTTTATTGCTTCAATATTTTTACCAAGCTCGCTGTCGGAGCTCTCAGCGGATTCGAATACGTAGCCATTCTCGCGGGCGAAACGCGCTCGCCTGCGCGCGACATCGGGCGCTCGGTACTGATCGCTTCGCCAATCATCGCAGTGATGTTTATTTTCGGCACGAGCTCCGTGCTCGCGTTCATTGGCAACAATCCCATCGATCTTATTGGTCCGGTGCCTCAAACATTGCGACTCGGCCTGCGTTCCTTTCCAATCGCAGGTGCCATCGCATCGATTGGAATTTTGTTGATGACTACGCGCACGATTGCTTCCACAAGCGTTCATGTAACCGGCAGCTCGCGATTGCCAATGGTCGCAGGGTGGGACCAGTTGCTCCCGAGTTGGTTCTCGCGTTTGCATCCGCGCTACAAAACGCCAATCAACTCGATTATCTTCGTCGGGACGGTGACGCTCGTGATTGCTATCGCCAGCCAGATCGGTGCGGGAATCCAGGAAGCGTTTCAACTTGTCGATAACGCGGCGAACGTTTTCTACGGAATTGTTTACTTCACCATGTTCGCCATACCGATCTTCGGCGCGACCGAGATTCGTTCCGGAGCTCCCATCTGGTTACGGATCGCAGCCATCTGCGGCGCAGCCGTCTCCCTGTCCGCGATTTACTTTACTGTCCACCCGATTATCGATGTTCCAAGCACGGTGACTTTCGCTGCGAAAATTATTGCCGTGACCGCAATCGCAAACGCGATTGGCGTCGCAATCTACGCAGTTGGCAGGAAACGTCAGGGCACCTGACGGCAGTTCTCACTGACCCAACGCAGGTATTCTGGAAGCCCGCTCCCGACCGCAAGGAAAATGATCTCCGGAACGTCATAAGGATGAAGCGATCGAAGCTTGTCTTGGAACGCCGATTGCCGGTCTTCGCCGACCTTGAAGAAGACGAGGGTTTCGTTTCCCGATTCGATCTTTTCCTTCCAACGGTAAATTGATTCGACGGCCGGCAAAATATTCGCGCACGCCGCAAATCGTTGGCTCACCAAATCATGCGAAATCCGGCGCGCGATTTCCGCGTCCGGAAATGTGCTGAGGGCGAGCAGAATCTTTTGCGGCATAAAAGAATTCAACAGAAGCTAACGAAGGCAACAAAGGCTGCTGGGAAAGGACGGGAACAAGAGGTTCGTTACTTTTTTTCTAGGCGATCTTAAGCCGGTATCAATGCTTCTCTCCGGCAGATCCAGCCGCCGCTTAACACAACGTCACCGTCGTAAAGGACCGCAGCTTGTCCGGGGGTTACCGCGCGCTGTGGTTCGTGCAGGCGAATGCGCGCCCGATTGTTTTCTAAAGGCGTCACACTCGCGCGCGTGCCGGGATGGCTGTAGCGAATCTTCACCGTCGCTTCGATTTCGTCGCTGTAGCCGGGGGCGTTGACCCCGGCTTCTTGTATGCCCATGACGCTGCCGGGGTCACCGCCCCCGGCTACAGGGTGCCAATTCACGCGATCGATTTCGAACTGCTCGCAAACCAAGTCTGCAGTGTTTCCAACGATGACCCGATTGGTCGCCGGATCCAGATCGACCACATACCGTGCACGCGGCGAACCGCCGGGAAGGCCCTTGCGCTGTCCGATCGTGAACAATTCGATGCCATCGTGTTTGCCGACGAACTTTCCATCAACGTCGTAAATTTCACCGCGATGAAATTCATTGTCGCCCAAATGTGAACGCAGAAACGCCTTGTAATCGTTGCCGGGAACAAAACAAATCTCCTGACTATCGACCTTATCGGCAACCTTCAGGCCTAACGAGTGTGCGATGTCGCGGATCTGCGGCTTGGTCATTTCGCCCAATGGCGTCAGAGCGCGCCGTAACTGCGGCTGTCGCAGACTGAAAAGGAAATAGGACTGATCCTTCCGTGGATCGATGCCTTTCCGCAGGATGCTGTAGCCGGGGGCGTTGACCCCGGCAGAATCCAACTGGATTGACGCACCAACACGGCCGGGGTCACCGCCCCCGGCTACAGCGTGCTCAATGATCGCGTAATGACCCGTCGCGATGTAGTCGCAACCGAGCGCCTTCGCCTTACTCCAGAGATTTCCGAACTTAAGTTTTTCATTGCACATGACGCATGGGTTCGGCGTCCGCCCGGCCTGATATTCGCCGGCGAAATAATCGATCACGAGACGCTCGAACTGATCGGTCTCGTCAACAACATAATGCGGAATGCCGAGCGCGTGCGCCACGCTCCGTGCATCGGCGACCGCCTGCGGCCCGCAGCATTTGTCCTCCGCGCGTGAGATGCAATCCTGCGGCCAGACTTTCATCGTGACGCCGACCACGTCGTAGCCCTGCTCGCGCAGCAAAAATCCGGCCACGCTGGAGTCCACTCCACCGCTCATGCCGAGCAAAACACGCTGTTTATTCCGATTCATTTGAGCGAGAAACTTCGATCAAGCGCAAAGCGAGTCAATATTCCGGGGAGCACAGGCTGCCAGCCTGTACTTTTCGGCAGCCTGCCGAAGAGAAATGTCGTCGGCAGGCCGCCTACGCCTGCAGGCAAGCGGCATGCGCTCCCCCAGAAGCGAGAATGCGCAGCTACAGCTTGACCGGTTGGCTTACGAACGGGCTCCCGCGCAGCGTAAATCGCCACGGCAGGTGCGCAGAGCGGCTGATGCCGACGCGTTTGTCTGTCACAACATCGAAACGCGCCTGTCGATCCGAGACAAAACAGTGGCGCTGATCGGCGCACAGATTCATCTCATGATGTCGCCCGGTGATCGCGAAGGCCTGCGTGAGTTTGCCCGGGCCGGAGCAAAGCTGACGGATATCACCTACGCCGCGGCGGCGCTTCATCAGTTCAATGCCGCGTCGCGGTTCAAGCGCCCGAATCAAAACAAAGCCGTTCTCATTGCCTTTTATGAGCACGTTCAGCATCCAATGCACGCCGTAATTAAAATATACGTACGCCGCGCCTGCTTTGTTGCGCTCGATAAAGCGGCGCGCGCTCGGTCGCGTAAACGTGTGTGCGGCTTCGTCATCGATTGCCGCATACGCTTCCACCTCGACGATTACCCCGGAGCATTCGCCCCATATCAGTTCAGTGCCGATGAGTTCGCGCGCGCACGCGAGCGGATCGCGCTTAAAAAAAGAAGCGCGAACAAGCTTGTTCATCAACCGACCCCCTATTCTTTTCCGCCCGGATTACGCGGAGTTAAGCCGACGGCTTATAGAAGACCGGAATCTTCACGTTGCATTCGACCGGCTGACCGTTTCGGAAAGCCGGAATGAATTTCGCGCCTCCGAAATCCGAAAGCGCCGCATCCCCGAAACCAAGCAACGGTGGTTCCTCAGACAAAACCTGCGTGTTCTTCAAATTTCCCTTCGCGTCCACATTCAGCGCGAGCTCCACAACACCACTGACAGCCACTGTGCTGCCCGTTTCGGGATAATGCAGACCGGTGAATTTTGAATCCAGCCCTACGTATGGTTGCGGATCGACGAAATCGGTTTCCTTGTCTACTTCCTCCAGTTGCTGATTGGCGAAAATGCGGAGCCGTGGTTTCCAGTTCACGACTGCGAATTTCACTGTTCCATAGAAGACGGCGACGACTGGCTGGTGATTGTGAATCGCAGGAATGAACTTTGCGGTTGCGAGGCGTTTGAGTAACTCCTGCTCAAGAAGTTCGGATCCGCGCGTGCCGCGATAGGCACCGCTGCGAACAACGTTCCCGGTCGGCGCTACAAGGCAGGAGAACATGACCGCGGCTTCCTTTTGGCCCTTCTTAAGAAGGTCGGCAGTATCGATCGTGTTAATCAACGAATTGGGAGCTGTCCCGATCAAAGCTGGTCGAAACTCCGGCAGCGTGGAGCCCGGTGATGGGGAAGGCGATCGGGATTTTGGTGTCTGCGATGAGGCCAGACCCGCACCGACAAGCGAAGCAACAAACAAAAGAATCCCGACGCGCATGGGGACATAGGCAAGCAAAACGCGCCGCCTTTGCAAGAGGAACTGTTTAGTCATTCCGAACGAAGTCGAGGCTGCAACGCAGCCCCGAAACTTTTTGGGGCGAGGCCAAGCTTTCAATCCGTTGCAAAATCGTGAGCCAGGCTGCGCGGAACTGTTGACTCCGCTCCACTCGAGCTAACTGGCCGGTCAGGCGGCCTCCGGCCACGTGTGCGCCTCGGAAATTCTGTTTACAATTTTATGACGCCGAAAATAATTGATGAGCGCATCACGTGTTTGCACAGGATGCAGAACACAATTCGCCTCGGGCCTGTCGAGCAACGCCCGCAGTTTCATAAAGTGATGGCCGCCACTCCGTGCGTCGAAACTGTTAACGGCAATAATATACCTTTTGCCACGTTCCAGCGGGCGTCCGTCTGGAAACATCATCGAAACAACTCTGCGATCGGGACCACGACCCTCCACTTTCAGCTCTATGCCCACCAAACTTCGCGACTCCTGGCTGGTATACACTTCTTCCATGACAGCTTTGATTTCATCCGGTGAAAGAACGGCGGTAACGATAAAATTTTCATAGGGAAGGATGTTCCAAACGTCGTTTACCGTGATCGGGCCGGCTGCAAGTTTAGCATTGTCATGGAACACGCCGTGGATAACCCCATCGACCACGACGTGTCGCTCCGACAAAGATTCCATAATCGCCGCGCCGATTAGTCTCTCGATTTCGCTTGTTCGGCCATCCCGGCCGCGACCGTGCAACGTCTCCGTCAACTCACCAATCGACTTTGCTAGGGTGGTTTTCGATTCGCTGAGCTGCGCGCCCGCCCGCGAAATGACGACGTGATCGGGCTGAAACCGGTTGTCCATCAGCTCACAGATGGCTTCGCGACGCAGCAACTTTTTTGAATTACGATCGAACAGCAGATCCACACGACCCACGTGAATTCCAAAGTGGTCCGCCTGGGTGAAAAGCACACCATTCGTTAGGCGATTCGGAATTGCCTGATGCGTATGACCGGCAATGAAAACAGCAATATCCGGAAATTCGGAAGTCAGCGCCATCACCGTGTTGGCAAAGTCGTCCCCGCCTGTGCGCGGCTTGAGTCCCATATGACCAGTGAGTAAGATGGCATCCGCGCCGTCTCTCTTTGCCTTCGCAATTGCCCGGCGCACCGGCTCAACGGGATGCGGAAACTCGAGTCCCGGCGTAAACTCCCGCGGAAGCCAGAACGACATGCCCGGTGTCGTGATGCCGATTATCGCGACTTTAACTCCCAGGATTTCCTTCACGATCATTGGCTGAACGTTTGCCATTGGATGTTTCCCATCCTTAAATTCGCCTGCCGATGTACCTTCGAATAACAGATTCGCGGCGAGTACCGGCATTGCGGATTTCTGCAGGGCGTGATGGAACGGTTCGATTCCCCAATCGAACTCGTGATTTCCGATGACCCATGCGTCGTAATTGAGATGATTGAAGAGATCAATCATCAGCCCGCCCTTATTTCGCAGGCTCACGTCCGTGCCTTCATAGACGTCGCCAACATCGATGAGGATTGAATTCGGATTCTGCCGGCGCCAACGCTGAATTTGCGTGACGCATCTCGCCAGCCCGCCAAGATTAGCCGTTCCATCGTAATCGGAGGTAGGCAAAATATGGCCGTGCAAATCCGTCGTGTGCAGGATTGAGATGCACACCAGGTCGGGTTCAAGCGCGGGAGACGCACTCGCCAATGTTGGAAATGCACTGAGCAACCCCGCACGCCCGGCGAGTTTCAAAAAATCGCGCCGCGTCCAGGAGATGTAGGGGTGAGACATTGCGGAGTAGCCTCTGCCGAGATGCTAACCGTAAATGCATCTTTGTTTCAATCGAAAAAACGTGCAGCGCCGCTCGCTAGCTCTTGATCGTTCGGCCACCAGGTATGACTGTCTGCGTTACAACTCTCTTACTATGCTCAACGAAGATTCCATCGCCGAGTTCAAACCAAACCTCAGAGGCAGATTGATTCAGCCGGGCGACGCAGATTATGACGACGCCCGAAAGGTGTATAACGGGATGATCCACAAAAAACCGCGCTTGATCGCGCAGTGCGTGGATGTCGCAGACGTCATGCGGTCCGTGGATTTCGCGCGCGATAACGGTCTCCTCGTTTCCATCCGAGGCGGCGGCCACAACGCGGGCGGTCTGGGAATTTGTGATGACGGTTTGGTGATCGACCTTGCGCCGATCAAATACACGCGGGTCGATCCTGTTGCGCGCACCGTCACGGTTGGAGGCGGATGCGTCTGGGGCGACGTTGATCATGCGACGCATGCATTCGGACTCGCTACCCCGAGCGGAATCATTTCCACGACTGGCGTCGGTGGCTTAACCCTGGGCGGGGGCGTCGGTCATCTCACGCGCAAATGCGGATTGAGTATCGACAATCTGCTCTCCGCCGATGTCGTTCTGGCGAACGGCAAATTTGTAAAGGCTAACGCCGATGAGAATCCTGATTTGTTTTGGGCCCTTCGTGGCGGCGGCGGCAATTTTGGCGTCGTCACGTCGTTCACATTCAGATTGCATCCGATCGACACGCTTTATGCGGGCCCAATGCTCTACGAACTGAGCGAGACAGCTGACGTGATGAAATGGTATCGCGATTTGATCGCGGAAGCGCCCGATGATCTGACTGGCTTCTTCGCATTTCTTACTGTGCCGCCGGCTCCGCCCTTCCCCGAACACTTGCACATGAAAAAAATGTGCGGCGTGGTCTGGGCCTATGCCGGGCCTCTGGACAAAGCAGAAAAAACGTTCGAGCCGATCCGGGCATTCAAAAAGCCTGCGCTGGACTTCGTAGGCCCGCTGCCGCAGCCTGCCCTGCAAAGCATGTTCGACGCGCTTTACCCGCCGGGGCTGCAATGGTACTGGCGCGCGGATTTTGTAAATGAGATAAGCGACGACGCGATTGCGCAGCACATCCGCTTCGGTGAAGCGCTTCCAACCATGCATTCCACGATGCATATGTATCCGATTAACGGCGCAGCATCACGCGTCGGTAAAAGTGATACGGCGTGGAACTACCGCGACGCTAACTGGGCGCAGGTGATCGTCGGCGTTGATCCTGATCCTGCGAACAAGGAGAAAATTGTGTCGTGGACAAAAAACTATTACGACGCGGTTCACCCATTTTCCGCGGGCGGAGCGTATGTAAATTTCCTGATGGGCGACGAAGGAGAAGAGCGCGTGAAGAAAACGTACGGGGCAAATTACGACCGGTTGGTCGCGATCAAAAGGAAATACGATCCGGACAATTTCTTTAGAGTGAACCAAAACATTACGCCGAGCGGCAAATAATCTGGCAGCGTCACGGCCGCCTGATTCTGCAATTCGCATTTTCGCCTCCGTCGAAAGATTATTCTTTCTGTAGCGGCAGGCGTGTCGCCTGCAGACATCTCAGGCGTTGCAGCCGACACGGCTGCCTCTACTGTCTCACAACCTGAAATTCCACTAATGACTGCTGAAGAGTTAAAATCGTTGCAGGCGCCTCTGAAAGCTCAGTATCGCGAGCGTCCTGAGACGGCATTGGTCACACTGAGGGCGGAGGGACGAGTCGGCCAAAATGTGACCTGCAAAATTGAAAGCGGAAAAGCGCGTGTCGAAGCCGGTCTTCATCCTGCCACCGGAGGCGATGGCCAAAGCGCGTGTTCCGCTGACATGTTGCTCGAAGCGCTGGTCGGATGCGCGGGCGTCACGTTAGGCGCAGTAGCTACCGCTCTCGGGATTACTTTGCGTGACGCGACAATTCGCGCCGAGGGCGATCTGGATTTTCGAGGAACACTTGGCGTTTCCAAGGAGGTGCTCGTTGGCTTCAAGCAGATTCGGTTGCATTTCGACCTGGACACCGACGCCAGCGAAGAGCGACGGGCGAACCTCATTCGATTGACGGAGCGTTATTGCGTCGTTTATCAAACGCTACATCAGCCGGCGAACATCGCGGTTTCGCATCGCGTCACATCGCGCTAAAATCCGACCTTATGCCGTTATACATGGACATTCACAATCTTCCGGAGGGAACGACTCCGGAAGACGTCGCGAAGGCTCACGCGAAGGACATGGAAACGCAGCGGAAATATGGCGTTGAATACACCAAATACTGGCTCAACGAAAAGGCAGGGAAAGTTTTTTGTCTCTGCCATGCACCAAACGCCGAAGCGGCAAAGCAAGTCCATCGCGAAGCACATGGCCTGCTACCTGACAAGATTATTGAGATACAGCCTGAACTTGCAGAGGGATTTGTGGGTGGTGTCGAAACAAATGCCGCGGGAGCTGTAATCCTGCCCGGTGGCGGAGCGGACGCGCGAGATCCGGGGATCCGAACCGTTTTGTTCACGGACGTTGTAAATTCAACCACATTGACTCAATCGCTTGGTGACGAAGTGGCGCTGGCGATCCTTGGCGTCCACGACACCATTGTCCGAGATGCGTTATCCGCGTTAGGCGGACGCGAGGTGAAGCACACTGGCGACGGCATTATGGCTTGCTTCATCTCAACAGCAGGAGCGGTTCGATGTGCAATTCAAATTCAGCGCGAGTTGGACAAGCATGCACAAGCAAATCCCGACCGCCAGCTTAAGGTGCGAGTCGGCGCTGCAGCAGGCGAACCGGTCGAGCAACATAACGACCTTTTTGGATCCACCGTTCAACTGGCAGCGCGGCTCTGCGCCCACGCGCAACCGGAACAAATCCTGGTATCGAACGCAATCGCCGAGCTGTGCCTTGGCAAGGGACTTCTCTTCGAAGACCTCGGCGAAGTGAGCCTTAAAGGTTTCGGTTCACCCGTCCGCGCCCATGCTGCCGCATGGCGGCAGGTGTTCGTATAGCCACCGGATTAGACGAAGAATAATTCGCGATGTTTCACGAACATTCGCCTAATCATAGTTAGACGGCTGGTTGTCCACGTATGCCTCGACACTTTGACCACATCGACCTGAGAGTGCCTAAGCTTGCAGATGTGACCGCTTTCTACGGGGCGCTGCTTCCTGCCTTGGGGTTTTCCAGTCGAGTGGCTATGGAGGGGTGGTTTCAGTTTGAAGCTGCTGATCGCGGCATCACTGAGTTTTTTGGGATTACCGAGTCTGCAGCACATATTGCGAATGAGAATCGCATCGCCTTCTGGGCTGAGAGTCCCGCAGATGTTGACCGACTCGCGCAGGTAGTAACACGTGCTGGCGCTCGGAGCATAGAAGGTCCGATGCAGTATATTACGCTCTTTTCTTTGAAGATCCTTGCTGCAATCGCCTGGAGATCTGCTATCGCACCCGGAATGCGCCTAAAACCGTCTAACCCCTTTGAGGGGAGTCAAATGCGGTAAGTTTATCGGTTCATAGGTTTGGTGTGGGTTGAGGTTGGTGTTGGTTTGAGGGTGTCCTCTTCGGTTTACCCACCAGAGTTAGGCTTCCAGTGGTCATACTCCTATCCGTGCATGAGCAGTTGTGTTCTCAGCACTATTTGATCAATGCGATCAGGGTGGAAGAGGAGCGCGGAGGCGGGCCCAATCTAATGCGACGCTCGCGAAGCGCAGTCGGAGCAGGTTAGACGCCGGGCACTCACCCCGCATCGTTCCAAGCTGCGCTTAAAAAGAACTGTTTCCCTCGAACCTCCTCTCTGTTTTTCCTGTTCTGTATTTTCAAACTTCTAATCCCAGTTGCTTTTGTGTGGAAGGCTTGTTTGCTAAAACGCTGTGGCGGTTTGGGATTACTTCCTCCCCTCCTGCATCACCACCACATAGAAGTCCTGGTGCACATCAATCCCAAGTCCGACATACGGACGGATCCGTCCTTCGGCGGACTTCATGTCGGCTCTTGTGCCATTAAACTGGCAGCGGGTTTCCTCAAGTGAGGACAACTCTGAGTACAACTCATTACTCATAATTGCCGGGTGTAGGTCCAAAACTCGCACCCGACAATCCCCATCATGTCATCTAGTCGCTCCAGACATGTGGTTAGGTCAAGGATAGCTTCGTAACACATAGAGTTTTTTCTCCACGAAGTCTGCTTTGTTGTTATAGCCAAAAGCGCGGAGCACATTTCCACCTTTTGAGGGTCGAGGAATGACTACCGCTATGGTAATCGAGCTAATCACACGCGCTCCCCACACCGATTCTGACGTAGAGTTTTTTGCGCACACTTTGGCTGAGTACGATGCGCCTAATGCGGTTCGGCGCAAGGTAGGGTTTGAGTTTCTCGGCAAGCGTCGCCACGCAGAACAGGGAGAGATTTGGAAGGGGCGGTACACAAGCGTTTAACCTTCTCGTGGAAGCCGATGCAGCGACCGGCACGCAGCCTCGATTTTTCGCTTACCATGAAATTGCATCCTGCTGTTGCACACACCTTGTGATCTAAATGGGCATTGCGGACGGGGCGTTATTGTTTTGACTTCGCACGCGCTTTCGCGGCAGTATGGCGCTCTCGCTAATCTTCCAATTCCTCAACCCCACACATCCCTATGTATCTCCTCACTAAATCGCGCGGGCTGCGGCTGGCCGCGCACGAAAGTCTGGCCGCGATCTTTGCATTGTCTGTCGCGGAAACGTTTTACCGGTTCCATTCGTTCACGCTCGAATGTCTCGCGTTTCTGGCGACGTGGTACGGAGTCAGCTGGGCGCTAAACAAGGCGCGAAAGTTCGGACATCAGTCGGACGTGCCTCAGCACGTCCGACTTCTCAGCGATCATAAACAAGCGGGACCTGATCAAGCACGTCCCTCCGAGATTGGAGGTGTTCGCCGTGGCTAAGCGCACCAAGAAGGCAACGACAAAGACGCGGCGGCAGAAATCGGCGGCGAATACGAAGGCGCCGCTAGCTCCAGGACCGGGGAAGAGGGCGCTTCGCGGGAAACTCGGGCGGATTTCGAGGAATCATAAACGGCGCAGCGTCTGGTTCCAAGCGCGGGCAGCGTGGCCGTTGCGAGAGGCGAGAGTGGAAACGCTCGTGTCGGAACGCGCGCGGGTTGAGAAGGAATTTGCGCCAGCGCCTGGCACGACGCAGTGGGAAAGTGTCAGGCCGACGAACGTGGGCGGGCGGATCACATGTCTGGTTTGTGATCCGGCGAAGCCCGACAACATTTGGGCGGGCGCGGCTGGCGGAGGTGTCTGGCAAAGCACGGATGCCGGGCGA
>QHPE01000241.1 GCA_003218945.1 Verrucomicrobiota bacterium
GTAATCGCGTGCCATCGACGCTGGCTGCGCCGGAAAAAAGCATCGCTGTGCTTCCGTTTGAAAACCGTAGCGAAGACAAAGCGAACGCCTACTTTGCCGACGGCATCCAGGACGAGATTCTGACGCGCTTATCCAAGATCGCCGATTTAAAGGTGATCTCGCGCACATCCACGCAGCATTACAAAAGCGCGCCTGAAAACTTGCCTGAGATCGCCCGGCAACTTGGCGTGGCCCATATTGTGGAAGGGAGCGTGCAAAAGAGTGGTGAGTCTGTGAGGGTAAACGTGCAGTTAATCAAAGCCGCCAATGATGCCCATCTTTGGGCTGATACCTTTGATCGCAAACTGACCGATATTTTTTCAGTTGAGAGTGAGGTGGCCAAAGCAATCGCCGACCAATTGCGCGCGAAACTCACGGGTGAGGAAGAGCAAGTCATCGCCGCCAGACCGACAGACAATCCTGAGGCTTACGATGCCTATCTGCGTGGCCTGGCTTATACGCTAAAGGCGGGAGGAGTTACGCCCGCCAACGGCCTTGGCGCACAGAAATACCTCAGAGAAGCGGTGCGGTTGGACCCGAAGTTCGCCCTTAGTTGGGCGCTGCTGTCAATGGTTGATGGTTACATCTCACTGAGTCTTCAACCAACGGCCAGCCTGCGTGAAGAGGCGCGATTGGCAGCTGAAACTGCTCTCACTCTTCAACCCAATCTGGGCGAGGCCGTGCTGGCCAAGGGCCGTTACCATTATTCCTGTCTAAAGGATTACGACACGGCGGTGCGTTACTTTGAGCAAGCACGTCCGCTTCTTCCCAATAGCAGCCAGATTCCCGAATCGCTGGCCTATCTCGAGCGGAGGCGAGGCCAGTGGGACCGGAGCGAAGCCTACTTCAACGAAGCCGAGCGCCTCGACCCGCGCAACATGCGTCTGCTCAGCGAGCACGCAGAATCCTATGTCATGCTTCGTCGTTTCCCCGAAGCGCTGCGGAAGCTTGATCAGGTTCTCAATATCGTACCGGACGACGTCAACACCCTTGTGTTCAAGGCGGCCATCGCACAAGCCGAGGGTGATCTGCCGCGGGCTGCCGCGCTTCTTGCTCCACTCCACCCAGGTGCCGACGACTCACCGGCCTTGGAAACACAAGTTTATCAAGCGATCCTCGAACGTGATCCCGGACCCATCATTCCTCGGTTAAAGGAGATGCTGGCCAAGCCTGATCCAGCGTTGGGTTATATTAATGGACAACTACGCTTTTGGTTAGGCTGGGCGCAAGAAGTGGCGGGCGACCGTGCCGCAGCGCAGGAAAGTTGGCGACAGGCACGCAGTGAACTGGATCCTTTTCTCAAAGAACAGCCGGAAAATTATTTCCTGATTGGCGATCTCGCGTTGACCAATATGGGCCTTAACGACAAAGCCGCCGCGTTCGCTTTTGTCGAGAAGGGGATGACCGTCGTGCCACTCGAAAAAGACGCGGTGGATGGCCCGGCTCGAATTGAGATTCTCGCCCGGGTAGCCGCGCAAATGGGCGAACCTGACCGCGCCATCGCCGCGTTACAGAAAGTGCACTCGACACCCTATGCTGGCCCGCTGGCTACGCAAAACGTGCCGCTCACTCCCGCGCTGCTCCGGCTCGATCCAATGTTCGATCCGCTCCGCAACGATCCGCGCTTCCAGAAACTCGCCGCCCCGGAAGCGGCTAGATAGATTTGAGCCGCGTGCTGGCTAATGTAGTGCAACCCCTCGGTATGCGTGATTGACTCCGAGTCCCTTATATTGAAAGTGGTCGGGCTAAAATGGGCTCGGTAAATTCCAAGTTCTCAGGTAGAATCGGAATCTAATGTCCCCAGCGTCTCCCACGGACGTGAAATTTGAGATCGGCCACGTTCTCTTCATCGACGTCGTCGGTTATTCCAAACTCCTCATCCATGAGCAGAGCGAGCAGT
>QHPE01000242.1:0-2292 GCA_003218945.1 Verrucomicrobiota bacterium
CTTCGAGCGCTTCGATCCGTTCGCGCTGGGTCCGATTGGAATGCAACACCGCCACCGCATGCTTACCCTGCTTTAATTGGTGCGCGATGCGATCGGCGCCATACTTGGTTCTGCAGAAAATCAGCGCGCTGTCGAAATTCGTTCGCTCGAGCAAAGCCATTAGCAGATCGAATTTTTGTTCAGCGGCAACGGGATAAACCGCGTGGGTGACCGTTTCCGCAGGCGAACGGCGTACGCCAATTTCCACTAACTCAGGATCGCGCAGCACCCATGCCGCCAGACGTTCGATTTCCGGGGGCAACGTGGCGGAGAAAAGCAAAGTTTGCCGCTTTGTTGAGATTTTCTCAACGATCCGGCGGACGTCCGGCAGAAAACCCATATCCAGCATCCGGTCGACTTCATCGAGCACGAGAATTTTTATCTCTTTGAGACTCATGGTGCGCTGCTCCAGCAGATCGAGCAGGCGTCCAGGTGTAGCGACGAGAATATCGACGCCGCGCTTGAGTTCTTCGCGTTGTTTCCCGTAACCGACACCTCCATGCACGAGGGCGACTCGCAAATCCGTGAAGCGGCCATAATCGCGAAACGCCGTTTCCACTTGTGCGGCCAGTTCGCGCGTCGGCTCGAGCACAAGACAACGCAAGCCGCCGTGCTTCGCAAGCAATGTCAGAATGGGTAAAGCAAACGCTGCAGTCTTGCCCGTGCCGGTTTGCGCGGTGCCGATCAAATCTTTTCCGCCGAGGACAATCGGAAACGCGCGGAGCTGAATAGGTGTTGGTTCGACAAATCCCATCGCCTGCGTTCCGCGCACGACCTCAGGCGAAAGTCCGAAATGATTAAATGACATGGCTTCGCAAAATACCCAGAAAACCACGAATTAACACGAATCAACACGAATAAATTGTAAGTCTAGGAATTAGCTGCTGCAGAGCTGCCTTACAAAATTAGTGTCCGTTAGTGTTTCTGAGTGGTTGTACTCAGCTCCCGAAAAAATGAGCCACCGGGAGCGGATGGCGATTGCAAGATTTTCATTCAAATCAGCGCTGAATTTCTCTGGGGTAGCGCACGCGTCTCGCGTGCTGGTTTCGGCGTCGCGCCGAAACAATCTTTTCTTTGGAATCCGTTCGCAGCAGTAGAATGGAAATGCACAGGGAAAGTTCGCGATCGCGAGGACGCGCTCGCCAATACACGAGACGCGTGCGCTACCCAGAGAAACGCGATCACATTTCTTCAGGAAAATTCCTGCTTGTCTCCACGCAGAAGACCGTGTTACGACCACGCTCTCCACCCCGAAATCTCACCCCAAAGGACAAAATGAAACAGAATAACCCAGCAGCCGCTTTTGCATTCCGAATAACATTGGTCGTCGCCTTCGTATCGATCTTTTCGATCGTACTCGCCTCGACCTTTGCTAATGCGTCGCGAACAACGCGTTCCGCCCGCCCCACAGATATTCAAAGCGCGAGAGCACCAAACGCCACAGTCGCGCGGAACCCAGCGGAATCGCATAAGCCTGCGACGCCTTTTGTTTTTACTGTCATAAACACCAACGACACCGGCACGGGTTCCTTGCGCCAGGCGATTACTGACGCCAACTCCATGGGAGGAGGCACAATCAATTTCAATATTCCAGGCAGCGGCGTTCATACGATCAGCCCGATGACTGTCCTCCCAACCATCACTCAGCCCGTGACCATCGACGGTTACACGCAGCCGGGGTCGAGTCAGAACACCAATCCTCCTACTGAACCGATCAATGCCGTTATACTGATCGAGTTGAGCGGCACGATGGCTGGCAACGTCTCAGGCCTCACCATTAACGCCGATAGCTGCACTGTGCGCGGTTTGGTCATCAACAGCTTTCAACACGATGGCATTGATGTTTGTACGGACTTCAACACGATCGAAGGGAATTTCATCGGCACCAACGCAGCAGGAACAGCGGTGTTACCGAATGGCGCTTCGGGAAACGGCGGCGTCATTCTCGGTTTTTGCGGTACTTTTTCAAACAACACGATTGGCGGTACAACGCCCGACGCGCGCAACCTTATCTCGGGAAATATAGGAGTGGGCGTTTCGATGGTGGGGGGGACACTTAACGGAGTGCAAGGGAACTTCATTGGCACGGATGTTACAGGCACCCTCTCTCTTGGAAACACGGGAGTCGGGGTTGAAAACGACGGCATTGCCAATTCCATCGGCGGGGACACTGAGGCGGCTCGCAACATTATCGCGGCTAACAATCGCGGGATTTCCCTCGGTAACGGCTTTGAAAATAGGGTGCAAGGCAAT
>QHPE01000242.1:2349-2826 GCA_003218945.1 Verrucomicrobiota bacterium
ATAACGTCATCGGCGGCCTCTCAACTGCGCCGGGGGCACCTCCTGGAAATCTGATCTCTGGCAACGGCGGCGTTGGTTTGAGCGTCTTTACAAATGGCGCCTTACACACGCTTATTGAGGGCAATATTATCGGTGCGGATATCACAGGCACAAAACCCTTGGGTAATGACCAAGGTATCTTCATTGGCGGTCATAATACGACCGTGGGCGGCACAGTCTCGAGTGCGCGTAACATCATCGCCTTTAATGGCAGCCGGTGCGATGTAAATAATGCCGGCATAATTATCAGTGGCGATGCCGCCATTAACAACGCAGTACTGGGTAACTCCATCTTTTCGAACGGCGGGCTCGGCATCGATCTGACCATCGCATTCGATGGCAACTGCGGCGTCACCGCCAACGATCATTGCGACATCGATACAGGGCCGAATAATCTGCAAAATTATCCCGTCATCACCTCAGTTATAAGTGGCGGGG
>QHPE01000243.1 GCA_003218945.1 Verrucomicrobiota bacterium
AAATCAGCCCAATACAGGATCATCGGCAAATATCCCAGGTGCTCGTTAGGCCAGCCGACACAGGAAACTGCACGGGCCGCGGCCGCTGCGCTCGAAGAGGCTGTCACCCTCGTCCGACGCGGCGAGCTGGATGCGATCGTAACCGGGCCAATTCATAAGGCGCGGATGTACGAGGTAGGATTCAGGTTCCCGGGACAAACGGAATTTTTCGCCGAGCGCTGCGGCGTCAAAAATTTTGCCATGTGTCTAACTGGGGGAAAACTCACGGTTGCACTGGTGACGGCGCACATTCCTCTGTGCAAAATCCCGCGCGCGGTCAAGCAATCGGAGATAGTGCGGGTCGGCGTGTTGCTCGCGAATTTTCTTCGCGCGCGTTGGAAAACTGCTCCGCGCATCGGGGTTGCCGGACTAAATCCGCATGCAGGAGAATCCGGCAAGCTTGGCCGCGAAGAGATCGAAATCATCGCGCCGGCTATCCAAGAGTTAAACTCGTCACTCGTCACTCGTCACTCGTCGCTCGTTGTCACCGGTCCCATTTCGCCTGACACGGTTTTTCACCGGGCGGTCGAAGGCGAATTCGATGCGGTGCTTTGCATGTATCACGATCAGGCCCTTATACCATTGAAGCTGCATGCATTTCACAGCGGCGTGAACGTGACGCTTGGCCTGCCTTTTCCCCGCACCAGTCCCGACCACGGCACTGCATTTGAGATCGCGGGCAAAGGAATCGCGCGACCCGACAGCATGGTCGCGGCAATTAATCTCGCGGTTGAGTTAGCTGGAAAACAGAAGACAACAAACAGAACGAAGACGAGTTGACCAGGCCTGAAGTAAAATCTTCATTGCCTTTGTTTGCTTCCGTTCCCCTTCCTGCTTTCCTGGTTTGAAAGCCTGGCCGTTGCTTCGCATCCGTTGCAGCTTGATTAGTTTATCTGTCGTGAACATCGCCAAGTACGCCTCGGTTTTTAACATCGGGATACAAAACACCTTCGTATATCGCTGGAACTATTTCCTGCGCGCACTGTTTGGTCTGATCCCGCTCGCCGGTACCGTGTTTCTCTGGGCCGCCGTTTTCAAGGAACGCGGCGGCGGACTGCACGGCTATGACTACGGCTCCATGATTTACTACTATTTGCTGACCCTTTTGGTGAGCAATCTGGTCGTGCCGACAGAGGACGAATGGCAAATCGCCGCCGACATTCGCGAAGGCCAGATCAACGCGCTGCTCACGAAGCCAATGAGTTATCTCGCCTACCGTACCAGCATTTTTTTGAGTGGGCGGCTGGTTTACAGCCTTGTCACCTTGCCGCCAATCGCGTTGATCTTCATTTATTTTAGGGAGTACATAGTGCTTCCGGCCGATCCTCTAATCTACGTGTTAACGGCCATCTCGACTGTGATGGCGGCGTTTATTCAATTCTTCATCACCTATAGCCTGGCGATGTGGGCGTTTTGGATTTTGGAAATCTCGACCATCGTGTTCATCGTTTATTCGTTCGAGTATTTCCTCGGCGGCCAGATGTTTCCCATCGACATCATGCCAGCTGCGGTGCAAGCGGTGATGAAATGGCTGCCGTTTTATTATGAACTGTTTTGTCCAGTCGCGATCTTTCTCGGCCGATTAAAAGGAGCAGACCTTGTTCAAGCGCTGGCAATTCAAATCGGTTGGCTTCTGCTCACATGGATGTGGGCACGATTCATGTGGCAACGCGGCCTCGGCCATTACCAGGCTGTCGGTGGATAGCCGCGACGATTGCGGGAAGTGGATCAATCCTGTAGCCGGCGGCGTTGACGCCGGCGAGATTAAGTCGCATTTACGCCAGCCGGGGTCACCGCCCCCGGCTACAACAATTGATCATTTCGGAGCAAGCGACTCTACGATTTTTTCGAAGCGCGGATCGCCGCGGAGCGGGTCCCAGACCGGGAACAGTTTTAAGGCGCCGTAGCTCAGCATGGCTGATGCGACGGGAGCACGCAGTCCAGCTTCCAGTTGCTGCAAGGCAAGCTCCTTGTCGCCCGCCCACGCTGCCGTAATGGCGAAATATTGAAGGACGAAGCCGCCGTTGACGACATCTTTTTCCACCGGCGTGAGCGCGATCGCCCGACGGCCTTCGTCCAACGCCAGATCTTTCCGCCCAAGAGCAGCGTCGATTAAGCCGAGGACGCAGAGCGTGGGGGCGTAGTCCGGCTGCACCTGAACGATCTTCTCCTGGTGGGCGCGAGCCGCTTCAAACGCAGCGCGCGCTCTTGCCTCATCTTTGGTCATGCGCGCCAGCAGACCTTCGCCAAAGCTGTGGCTCAGAATAATCGGGAGTTCGCCCCAGGACTGATTGTCGCCCAGCGCGACGAGCGCTCG
>QHPE01000096.1 GCA_003218945.1 Verrucomicrobiota bacterium
CAGCGTCATCAAAACTCACGATCTCAAGTTCGACATTTGCATTCCGGATCAGCTTGCGATTGGCCAACTCTGGCACTGGTGTTTCAGCTGAGCTCGACTCGGCGGCGTAGTTCATAGCTTCCTCGCTGCCGGTTTCCTTTGCAGGCATTTCCGCCCGCGCTGCCGGGGCCTGTGCGACTGTAGCCGGAAACGCTTTAAAGTCCCGCTGGAGTTGTGATCCGGTCCCAGCGGAAGAGGGCGGCGCTGCGGGTGCCAGGTCTTTTGGTTTGCCAGCGGCGAGCTCGTCCGCTCTATCCAATGCACCGGCGCGACCCGACTCCAATGATGCGGCGACCTCTGGCGGTTGTTCGAGTAGGGGTTCGTTGGCGTAGCGATCACGAGCCATCGGTGCAATTGTACTTTCGCCGGTGATCATCCGCCCGAGCTGCACAAGTCCGAGTAGCACTGCGGCAATTGCGGCGACTTGTGTCGCACGCAAGCGCATTAGATCAGCAAGCAGCTTTACCAGTCCGCCTCTTTCTGGAATACGGTGGCGAAAAGCGGTCAGCATTCGTTGTTCGAAAGCTGGATCGGGTCTTTTCTGAGCGAGCGTTTCTTCGAGGATTTTGTTCATAGCTTTGGTTTCGTGATGAGTTTTACGGCACACGGCGCACTCGACGAGGTGCGCGTGAAGTGCGCTCCGTTCATCCGCCGAAAGCTCGCCGTGAAGATCGGCAGCGAGCCAGTTATCAATTTCATTGTGAGCGGTTGCCATACGCTTTAGTCCATTGAAGCGAGAGCAGGACGAAGCTGTTTCCGCAAGCAAGCCAGACTGCGGCCGAGAATTCCGCGCAAAGCGCCGTTGCTGACGCCGAGCATGTTCTCGATGCTGCGATAATCCATCTCTTCGAAATAACGCAGCGTAAGCGCGGCACGATGAAGTTCCGGCAGCGTGGCAAGCGCCGAATGCAACTTTTGATCTACAGCAGTTGTGTCGATCGGTTCGTTTTCGCCTATCCCTTCGCAAGGATAGGAAAAAGGTCGGCGTTTTCGCAAAATGTCATGTGCCCTGTGTCGCGCAATGGTTGCCAGCCAGGCGGGAAATTTCTCCGGATCGCGCACACGCCAGCGCGTCTTCCAGGCTTTGACCAGCGAGTCTTGCACCACGTCTTCGGCTTCCCCGCGGTCTTGGAGAATCCCATAGGCGATGGCAAAAAGCGCCCGGCCGTTTGTGCGGATGATCATTTCAAATGCCTCCCGATCGCCCTGAATGGCCGCCCTGTATTGTTCGCGTTCGCTGGCATCCATTATGTGGTCGATCTAAAGCCTAGACGTTCGCGATCGCGATTCCGCGCGAAATATTTTCAGGGGAATTTTGTAGCCACGGCGCTGTGCGCCGTTCAGTAGAGCGATTGAAAGACCGCCCACAGGGCGGTGGCTACAGTTCAAAAAATAATCACGGTGTTCCCTACGCTAACGAGATCTTTCACGCGCGCGGCGTCCCAGTTTGCGAGGCGAATACAACCGTGGCTTGCGGCGCGGCCAATTGTCTCGGGATTATTCGTGCCGTGAATGCCGATGCCTGGTTTGTTCAACCCCATCCAGAGAACGCCCACCAGATTGTTGGGGCCGGGTGGGAGATTGTAATAGCTTTCAGTGCGCACACCGTAATTCAGCATGCCTTCGTCGTAGCGAAACCATGGCCAGACAGTCGCCCCCAGAATTTTCCACGTGCCCACCGGCGCAGGCAGCGTTTTTGACCCGGGCGTAATCGGAAACACACAGACGAGCTGGTCATTGTCGAAGACTTCCAACAAATGCTCCTGCGTATCGACGAAAATCTTGCGAGAAGCGAAGGTCGGATTTTCCGTGAGCTTTCCTTCGGTGAATCTCTCCACTTCGAATGGCAACACATTTGGCACCTTGAGGGTTTCGCCTGCTTGAAGGTGCTCCCAGTTCTTTCCAGGATTAAGTTTCTGAATAAACGCCTCCGCCGAGTGAAAACGTTCGGCCACAAACTCCAGCAGCGAGGTGTAAGGCAGCCACTTCAATTTTGCCTGCTCGTCGCGGCTGCCAGGCACGTCGCCGACTTGCTTGAGGTCTTCTTCTTTAATCGTGTAGGTAGTGTAAGTCACCGGCACTTGATCCAACATCCACTGATCGACCGCGCCGGTCTTCAGCATCGCGTGCGCGTGCTTGTAAGAGATGAGCGCTTTGCGGAAAAACTCGCCCATTCTTCCGTCGATCTTACCGGGCCCGAAATCGTTGTTGTCTAAGAAAATCTGGAGCCGTGTAGCCGTATCTTCGTCGTAATTCGGCAGCGCGACTGGATAAACTTTCGGTGGCGGCGTGGGTGCAGGCGTTTCCTGTGCACGCACCAACGCGGCGAGTGACAACGCGCAGAGAAGAGTCAAAACAACGAATTTCATCGAGCAAAAGTTATGCGTTGTGAATTACACGACGCAAACGCGTTCAACATTACCTGGTCGCAGTATGGCTCGTAATGCGACGGCGGCTTCGCCCGGCAACATCCATTGCTCGGGAGTTGCGGTGACAATTGCGTCTGCTCCTCCATACCGCGGCGAATCGCTCGTCCAAAGCGTTTCCCATCGATACCCGGCAGGGGGCGCGAGCAAAGGCTCGGAAGCTGGATGAAGAACGCGACGTTCTGCGAAGTTCACGATCAGTAGTCGATCGTTATTGTCTTCTGAAAAATACCGGAGGACGAAACTGGCCGGGCCGAGCACTGCGCCGTCAATTCCACCTGAACCTTGTTGCCGAAAACGCGAATCTTCTGTGCGCAATTTAAGAAGGTCAATGTGCAGGTCGTAAAGCTCACGGTTCTTGTCGCGCGCCGAAAGATCGAGTTTACATCTGGCGAAAGCCTCGGGGTCATCTGGTGCAGCCAAGCGCCTCATTGTCTCCTCCTCGGTAAGCGTCAGAAATGGAGCGAGCAATTGAGCGCGCCCTCTGCGAGTCGCGTCGCGCACAGACTCATCGCCTACGTCTGCGAAATATAGAAAAGGACTGGATGCGCCGAATTCTTGGCCTTGGAACAGCA
Source organism: Verrucomicrobiota bacterium (assembly GCA_003218945.1). Taxonomy (GTDB): domain Bacteria; phylum Verrucomicrobiota; class Verrucomicrobiia; order Chthoniobacterales; family UBA10450; genus Udaeobacter. The sequence goes on from QHPE01000096.1 coordinate 3,041, forward strand.
ATGGTGTCCAAGGCCCGAGCAAAAGAAGCGCGGTCATGGCGCGATAGCATCCGCGCGAAGTCTGAAAGCGCGGCTGTTTACCGAGGCCGGTGTTTGCGATCTGGTCGTGGTTTTCGATAAAACAGACGAAATCCTCCGCGGGAACACCTGGCGTCGGAGTCCCGCGCAAGATTTGCCGCCACGAAAACGCCTGTCCCTGGTAGAGGAACCCATATTTCGCAGCGGAAATGAACTCCTGTGGCTTTCCTGAGTAATCGCTGTAATAGCCGACGTTGTTGCCTGTCATCGCCACGATCGCGCTATGATGAAAATCGTCATTCCACATCCCATCCAAACCGTCGCCGCCTTCACTGGGTGGCCGTGTCATCTTTGCTTCTTGCAGGTCGTTTTCCGCGATCAGGATGATGGAACGAGACCCGGCAGCCTCGCGCGCGCCGCGACCGACTGCGCCAATAATGTATTCTGCGGATTCGTCGCGAATGGCGTGCGTGGCGTCGAACCGAAAACCATCGAAATGAAATTCTTCGATCCAATAGCGTCCGTTGGTAATGAAAAATTCGCGAACCGGTCCTGAGCTTGACCCGTCGAAGTTAATCACGTCACCCCATTCGTGTCCTTTTCCGCGGATCAGATAATCGTCGGAAAAAACTCCCAGATAATTTCCGTCGGGTCCGAAGTGGTTGTAAACGACGTCGAGAATTACGCCCAGGCCTAACGAGTGCGCGCGATCAACGAAAGCGCGCAAATCGTCCGGCGTTCCATACAAGTGTGAAGGCGCGAAGAGATCGACCCCGTCGTATCCCCAGCCAAATCTGCCGGGGAACTCTGCGACCGGCATCATTTCGATCACAGTGATTCCGGTCCGGGCCAGCTCGGTCAATTGTTCCGCAGCGGCCCGCCATGTTCCTTCCTGCGTGAACGTGCCGATGTGCATTTCGTAAATGATCTGGCCTTTAAGCATCAGGCCGGGCCATTCTGCATCGTTCCACCGGAATTTCGTTGGATCGACAATGCACGACGCGCCGTGGGGTCCATCGGGTTGAAAGCGCGACGCCGGATCCGGATAGCAGTTCTCGTCAGCATCTACTCGAAGGCGGTAACGTGTGCCGACGCCGATGTGGATCGTACCGGAAAAATAGCCGTCGGCCTCCGCCGTTAGCGTGTGAAACCTTGTCTTTGAGTTCGCGCCGTCTTCGACAACAACATCAAGTCCCTGTGCTTTGGGCGCCCAAACACGAAAATCGGTTTGGTTGCCGTCGATCACTTCGGCGCCAATCGGGTAGCGACGCTTGCGATGGGTCATTTAGAAAAGATGGCGCGCTTGATCACCCAAACAACCGCGTGTTTGGATGGCCCCCGCGCGCGAGCTTGATTCGACGGAAGAAACGCGTTCACAATCCCGTCCATGAACGGAACGGGACCAGAAATCCAGATCTTTAAGCCGTTTGGCGAGGCATTCGAGCTGATGAAGAAGATTCTCTTTCAACCGTTCGATCTGAAAAAATGGTTCATAATTGGACTCGCCGCGTGGCTCGCGAACCTGGGCGGCGGTGGCGGCGGTTTCAACTATCGGTATGACCGCGGTGAGGATTTCCAAAAGCTAAACGAGACAATCAGCCGAATTCCGCATCCGGTTCTAATCACAGGTATATGTGCGCTCATCGCTGTGGTTCTTCTTCTTGTTGTGCTGTTCGCATGGCTGCGAGCGCGCAGCCGGTTCATGTTTATTGATTGTATCGTGAAGAACCGCGGCGCAATCGCGGAACCGTGGCGCGAATTTCGCACCGAGGGCAATAGCTATTTCCTTTTCTCGCTGACGGCTGCGGTTTGCCTGGTGCTATTCGCAGCCCTGGTTTCCGCGCCGTTGGTTTACGTGGCGATTAGAGGCCGTTTTTATTTGTCTCTGCATCGAGATCGCCTCGAGCCTTATGTATAGTTGATAACCGCGCTCTGGGTGTTCATCATCCTGCTGGTCGTGTTTGCCTGGGCACTGATCGTGAATTTTATGGTGCCCGTGATGTATCGCCGCCGATGCCGCGCGTATCAGGCGTTTTGCGCCGCTACATCACTGATTGCAAGGCATCCTGGCGAGATCGTGCTGTATTGTTCGTTGCTGATCGTTGTGGATGTGGCGAGCGCGAAGGTAGCTTGTGTAGGAAAATGCGACACGGGTTGCATAGCTGTGATGCGCTACGTGGGCACGGTGATTTTGCTGCCGATTTTCGTCTTATTGCGTTCGTTTTCACTTTTGTTTCTGCGGCAATTCGGTCCGGAGTACGATGTATGGGCCAGCTTCACACCACCAGAACACGTGTGGATCTTGTCGCCCCACACCGCACCACCGCCGTCAGCCTCACTGGGTCTCCCGCCACAACCGCCTTCTTTGCCTTCGGTGTGAAATGGTGACGAACGGCTTACTAAAAGCGCCTGATTGCTGTAAGCTCCGGCATCGCGGAACGAAGCTTTATCTCAACCTGTATAAGTAATGCAAATCCTCAGACTTATTGTTCACTATGGCTCGATCGCAGCGCTGGCAGCAACATCGCTTGGTCACGCTGACAAGCCCACGATGAAAGCCGTTGTCATTCACGAGTATGGTGGCCCAGAGGTTTTGAAATACGAAGATGTCCCGCAACCGGAACCGAAGCAGGATCAGTTGCGGATCCATGTGATCGCCGCCGGTGTAAACCCGGTCGACGGGATGATCCGGTCGGGCATGTTCGACAAAGAGGGGCGCCGCGCCTTTCCGGTAATTCTGGGCGGCGACATCTCGGGGGTCGTTGAAAAGGTTGGAAGTAACATCACGAAGTTCAAATTCGGTGATCCTGTGTTCGCGTACGTCAGCCTGGACAATAGCGGCGGTTACGCGCAATACGCGGTGGTAACGGAACGCGAAGCAGCGCCCAAGCCGAAATCACTTACTTATGTCGAGGCAGCGGCCGTTCCGATCGTAGCGTTGACGGCATGGCAGGCGTTAATCGATACCGCGAAACTGAAGGCCGGCCAGACGGTTCTCATTCACGGGGGCTCAGGTGGCGTGGGCAGCTTTGCGATTCAAATTGCGAAAGCGCACGGGGCAAAGGTCATCGCCACCGCTTCGACCGCCAACCAGGAGTTGCTGAAGCAACTCGGTGCAGATGTGGCAATCGACTACACGAAGCAGAATTTTGAGAACGTTGCCAAAGATGTTGATGTCGTGCTCGATTCGATTGGGAAAGATACGCTGGCGCGTTCCTATGGAGTCGTGAAAAAGGGCGGAATCATTGTTTCACTCGTTGCGCGCCCGGATCCGGCGGAACTGGAGAAACACGGCATTCGCGGCGAGGCCCTCAGTGTAGACCCGAATTCAGACGAGTTGAGTGAGATCGGCAAACTGATCGACGAAAAGAAAATCAACGTGATCGTCTCACAAACGTTCCCGCTGTCAGAGGCAAGAAAAGCCCAGGAACAGGTGGCGACTGGCCACACCCGCGGAAAAATTGTCCTCAAAGTCGCTGACGAACCGAAGTAGGGAAGCGGAATGGAGCCACGAATGGGAAACGGATTGAACACGTACTAGGCGCTCGAGCGATCTCTGTGAAAATCCGCGGCAATCTGTGGTAAAGGTTTCTCAACGCGGAACGCGAAATGTGCATGGTTGCAGCAATGATCAACTGGGACGCGATTAGCGCGATATCGCAGTTGGTCGGGTCGTTAGCGGTCGTTTTGTCCGTGCTATATCTGGCTGTGCAAGTGCATCAGAGCACACGCGTGGCCAGGCTCGCCACGCAAGACGCTGCGGCAACGGCCTTGCGCGACGTGACCAAACCTTTGATGGAGAACGCCGAGTTGGAACGAATCTGGCGCGTCGGCCTCGAAGACATCAGTGCACTCTCAATCGAGGAGCGGGCGCGGTTCTTCCATGCCAGTTACCAATTCTTGAAGGCGTTCGAGACAATTCATTTTCATTACGTTTACGGCCTGATGGACAAGGAGCTTTGGGAAGGCTGGCACGGACTCCTGCGTCATTACATCTTCGCGTCCGGCATGGCTCACTACTGGAAGCTTCGGCCTGAAGTTTTCTCCGCCCGGTTTCGAAAGTTTGTAGACTCACTCGAACCACCTGTGGACCAACGCACGGTGGGCACGCTGTTTAAATAGCAGCTACTTACACGGTCCCGGCACGGGAATAACGAATTTGCCGTCTTTCTCAGCCACGAAATTTTCACTCGTGCTAGATGTACTGCCGTTGCCGTCCTTTTTCTCAACTTTAATGACAAGTTTTTTGGTCGGCTTGAGCGGCAAACAAACTTTTCCGCCGCCTGGCGAATCCATCGGCGTAGATGCCTTTTTCACGTCTTCGGAGGTAAGATTCACCAGTTCGATGTTGGCAATTTTCTCTCCCGCTTCTCCCGACTGCATCATCTTGTAAAATTCAACGATCGTCAGGTCGGAGCCTTGCGTGTAAAGGAAAGATTCCAGGGTGGCGCTGTCTTTTCCTTCCATTGCTGCCTTGTATTTGTCAGTGAATGCTTTTTCCTGCTCAGGCGTGCCGGTTACGATGGACAGGGCGAGGGTGAGAAGTGCGCCGGCCATTGTGAATATCTTTGCCGAGGTTGTCATGGGCGCCACGGTAATCGACTCGTTTTCAGCTCGGCGAATGTTCCATTTTTCGTAGACCGCTTGCTAGTCTAGCAATTCTACCGAATCGCCCTTATGCAGCATGCCTTCGACGATCACTGCACCATAGACTCCGGCGGTGCCTTCGTGAGCTTGCGCTACTTTCTTCAATATCGCAGGCGTTCGCTCTGAGGTGTCCGGATCGAGTGTGATCATCACGCAGCGCGCATCGCGTTCCAGAACATTAACGATTACTTTGGGTCCGATCTTTAGCGACCGACCGACGAGTTCATTTTCCCCGAAGCCGTGCTCGGACGCCAGCTCCACATACACGTTTGCGCGGAAACGACGTTTATCGACAGACATGCCTGTTTCTTCAGACAACTGTCGCGCTGATTGCAAACTGAAGATGGACATTGGACGGCAATCGGTCATCGCCCGGTGCGATCGCATCAACGTGAGCTCATGCTTTGGGTCGACGTCGGCGCGCAGCATGTCCATCAGCCCTGAATCATCGATCGCGAGCGTTTTCCCCCCGGGCGTTTCAACATCAACCATGAGCTCTGAAATGTCAGCGGCGAGAGGACCCGCGCCCATGCGGTCCGCTTCGGTTAGGTTGACGGGTCGCGCAGCTTTATCTGGATAACGAAACCGAGGACGATATTGCAAAAGCCTTCGCTGCTCGCGCGCCGTGAAGTAGGGGAATCCGGTTGGACTCGCTGAACTCTTGAACGCGAATACGCGGTCGCCGTAAATCCCTGGATAACCTGCAAATGCTTCGTCCAACTCTTCACCTCGCATGCTCTTGACGGGATATCGCCAGAGGCTGTCCACTTTTCCAATAGTGCTCATAAACTTAAGTTTATCTCATAAGCGCGCAGCGTTGTAGCCACGCCTCTGTGGGGCGTTTTGCGCGTGCTCCGATATTCGCGTCCCGGACGGCGCACCGCGCCGTGGCTACAACGTTTCTGAAATGCATTCGGGATTTTCTATCGACCTCGATGACTATGTGCTTCGTTCGGCGCGTTTCATCAACTCGTTAGCTGGCAATGTCGGATTGAGAACTTTGCGCGCGCTCTCAACACCGGCCACGGGCAGCTTGGAGGCATCGAGCAATCCGACGAGCACGGATGCCTGGTCCCAGTAAATGTGCTCGTGAGCCAGCTTGCCTTCTCTGAATCGAACAATAGCCACCAGCGGGACCTCAACGCGCTTTCCCGTCGGAGCAACGCCCGGTAACATCCAATCCATTGGGATTGTGTGCGTGAACTTGAACAGCATTTCGTCTACCAGTTGATCCTCGCCCACGGTTCGCGAGACCGGCGTCATTTCCGTGTCCGGCGGCATCTGCGGAATGAATCGTTTGGAATAGAATTCTCGCAATTCGTCTTTGCCGACACCGCCGGTGAGTACTGGGATATGATTTACGTAAGCGTCTTCGACCATCGTTGCGAGCGTGTCATCGGTATTGTGTGTCGAAAACTCATATCGAACGTGCTCTTCCCACAGCTTGCTTAGATCTTCTTGGGCAGGATTAAGCGTGTTTGCGTTTGTCTGTTCGGGTTTGGTCATGATTTCCTCCTCTTCTGTTTGATGAGGCGCGACCACAAAATACGAGCCTTCACGAAAGAAACCAAGAGCTACTCGGATTTCCGCGACCAAAAGGCGCTCCGCGAACAGAAACTCCTACTTCCCGTCGAGAAAAGTCACAGCGCCCGTATCGAGACTGTAGTAGCCGCCGATTACCTGTATCTTTCCGGAATCAACTTCGGCCTTGAGAATTGGCGTCGACGAACGCAGCGCTTGCACAACGTGTTTCACGTTTACTTTTATCGTCGCGTCGAGATCTTCCTTCGCTGTAGCTTCAACCGCAGGCTTGATAGCCGTGACTAACGACTCGATGTGCCCGGGTGCGTTGCCTTTGGCAGCGATTGTTTCTCTCGCTGCTTTCACGGCGCCGCAATTCTGGTGGCCGAGTACCAAAATCAGCCGGGAACCTAAATGATCGACCGAGTACTCGACGCTGCCCAATCCTTCGTCATTGATCACATTTCCCGCCACTCGAACAATAAATAAATCACCAAGCCCCTGATCGAAGACAATTTCGGGCGGCACGCGTGAATCGGAGCAACTGAGGATTGTGGCAAACGGATGCTGAGTCTTTGCCAGTTCTGCGCGCCGCTCGCTCGTCTGGCCGGGATGTTGCAGATTGCCGCTCGTGTAACGTCCATTGCCTTCCTTCAGCTTCGAGATTGCCTCCGCCGGAGCTACGCCGGGCTGATCCGAATGAGCTGGATCAGCCGCTCGCGCGAATTGGTTTGCGCCGAAAAGACTGATAAAAACATAGAGGGATATGACAAGTGCGTTTTTCATGCGTCGATTTAATTCGGTGCGAGGGTTGGAATCAATTTCAAACTGGAATTACGTGTGCGAATTTTTGGTGACGTCAGCGCAACGGATCCGAACAAACTAGTCCTTGCAAAGTTAGCCGATCCAAACAAACCCCTTAGAGCGGATGGCGAAGCACGCCGCCTTTTTCTTTTGGATATTTACCGAGCGCGCCATTAACCGAGTTTAGTAATTCGCGGAAGATCCGCTCCATTTCCGAATCATAGCGAACTGCGTTCTTCGAGAGGCGGGGCCACGCAAGGACGATTGAGACGTGTACATCCGCAACGTCGCGGAAAGCCACTCGAACCGAATAGTTGGTGTTTCCCTGCTTGAAATCACTTTTGAACACTTCCCACGATCCGATGCGCGATTTCGTTCCCTTGGCGTACTCTTTCTGAAGTCTCTTAAGACCAGCGGACGCTTGCGGCGAATCGATTTCGTCGAGCCTAACAGCGACATTTGTTGAATCAGATGTTCCTTTGTCGGCTGGATTGGGAATTTGAAACAGTGCCACCCTGGCGGGGCTTTTGGTG
>QHPE01000244.1 GCA_003218945.1 Verrucomicrobiota bacterium
AACGCGGCTGCAGCGGCAAAGATCCGCCCTGCGGGCTAAGTTCCCTATTTATGAGATGGGTTCTTAAACAGGAGTAAGAAGGCAAATGAACTATACAAACCTTGGCAAAACCGGGCTTAAAGTATCGCGAATCTGTCTGGGCTGCATGAGTTACGGACTCGAGGAGAGAGAGTGGGGTCTGGATGAGGAACAAGGCCGGCCTTTCATTAAACGAGCGCTCGAGCTTGGCATTAACTTTTTTGACACAGCCAACATGTACGGGAATGGCAGGAGCGAAGAGGTTTTGGGCCGGGCGCTGCGCGATTTTGCGAAACGGGATGAGGCAGTCATCGCGACGAAAGTCTATTTCTCGATGCGTCCCGATGTGAACGGGCGCGGATTGTCCCGCAAAGCGATCATGACAGAGATCGACCACAGTTTGCGGCGACTAGGAACGGATTATGTCGATCTTTATCAGATCCACCGTTGGGATTACGACACGCCGATTGAAGAAACACTCGAAGCCCTCCACGATGTCGTGAAATCAGGAAAGGCGCGTTACATCGGGGCATCATCGATGTTTGCGTGGCAATTTTGCAAGGCGCTTTACCTGGCCGACCTCCACAGTTGGACGCGTTTTGTTTCGATGCAACCACATTACAACCTGCTGAATCGCGAGGAGGAACGGGAGATGTTACCTCTTTGCCTGGCGGAGGGTATTGGCGTGTTGCCGTGGAGCCCCCTGGCACGCGGTCGCCTCACTCGCCCCTGGGAAATGCAGGCGAGCACTGTGCGCGGTCGAACCGATGAGTACGGCAAAAAACTTTATTCCGGAACAGAAGAAGTGGACAAACAAGTAGTGGACCGCGTGGGAGAAATTGCCAAGGCGAGAGGCATCCCCCACGCGCAGATCGCGCTCGCGTGGTTGCTTCACAAGCCTGCGGTAACGGCGCCAATTATTGGCGCAACCAAACCTGACCATCTCGAAGATGCAGTGGCGGCGCACGACGTGAAACTATCCGACGCGGAAATAGAAGCGCTCGAGGCGCCATACGTTCCCCATCCCATTGCCGGATTCGAATGATCAAAATTTCGAGAGGGAACCTAGTAGAAGGATGTCGACGCCTTGTAACCTTCTAGCCAACGCCAACCAAACTAACTCTATGCTTCCTAATTATATCGATTTTTTAATTAAACGATTTGAGAACCCGGATGAGGTTCGCACCTTTGAGAAAGGACGGTTCGAACTCATCAGGATCGGCGGAATGACAATCGGCCGGGCGACGTATGAACCCGGCTGGAAATGGTCGCAGCATATCGCACCAGTTGCGGGGACTCCTCTTTGTCAGGTGGAGCACATTGGCATTGTGATCTCAGGGCAAGCTGCATGCGCCATGGAAGATGGAAGATCGTACGTCATGAAGCCTGGAGACATCTTTTACATCGGTCCAGGGCACGACAGTTGGGTCGTGGGCGATCAACCTTACGTTTCTCTTCATTTTCTCGGCGCAGAAAAGTACGCGCATGACTAACAGGGCTGCTCTCGTTTCGAAATCCACTGCACCGCACTACACGTGGGCGAGCGTATGCGATGGATGGCGCCTGGCCGATACTCCGGGACTAAGCGTCGTTGAAGAAAGAGTTCCGCCCAGCAGTGAAGAGGTGCGTCATTATCACAATGAAGCGCGCCAGTTCTTTTATGTCCTTTCAGGCAGCGCCGTTCTGGAAATGGAAGGACAAGAGCACGGGGTTCCCGCCGGTTCCGGGATTGAAGTAGCTCCGGGTGTGCAACACAAATTCCTAAATCGATCTGAGCAGGACGTGGTTTTCCTGGTCATTTCTGCGCCTTCCACAAAAAAGGACCGGATTGACGCGGAATAAAAACGTGGCTGAAAACCACGAACCTGCAACCGCGCTACTAAATCGCCTCTAGCGCGTTCTTAAGATCGTCAATAAGATCGCGAACGTCCTCGACACCAACCGAGAGACGCACCAGCGAATCAGTTATCCCGAGATTTTGCCGTTGTTCTTC
>QHPE01000237.1 GCA_003218945.1 Verrucomicrobiota bacterium
TCATCGTCGGACCGATCATCTGTGGGCTGTTTCTGACTGTGTGGGACATCTACGGCACCACCTTCAAGGCAGTCCTGCCGCCGGTAGAAAGCTTCCGTCCGTTCGACAAAGATGCCGTGCGGCGAAAGGGTGCGAATCAGTAGAGTTCCGTTTCAGTTAATCGAAACTCTGTGTTGCGGTCATCGATGTACTCGGGAGTAAAATAGGCCATGAGCGAGACTTTCAAAAGCGAACGAGCGCCTGAACCAGTAGGCGCATTTCCCCATGCGAAGCGCGTAGGCGAGTTGTTGTTTCTATCGGGCATTGGGCCGCGAGTTCGAGGAAGCAAGGAAATTCCCGGCGTGACGCTCGATCCCTCCGGCAACATCGTGAGTTACGACATCGAAACGCAGTGCCGCGCCGTGTTTGAAAATGTGCGGCTCGTGCTCGAAGACGCGGGAGCGACCTGGCAGGACGTCGTCGACGTCACGGTCTTTCTCACCAACATGAAAAAGGATTTTCCGATCTACAACCGCATTTATGCGGAATATTTCGCAGGCCCCCGCAAACCGAATCCGACCCGCACCACAATCGAGGTGACGGCATTACCCACACCAATCGCGATCGAGCTAAAGGTAATCGCGGCTGTGGGATAGCGGTATTGACGGTCAAAGTCGCTGAATCCGTTCGGTTCCGTTGATTCGAACGCGATCGTGCGCTCGAACTACGCAGCACGCGGGCCCAGCCATCCAGGCCCGCGTGCCACAAAACGCCGATCGCTAAGATTCCTGATGCTCAACTCAGCGCGCCGCCCGGGAATTGTGCGCCTTCATTTCCGGGGCCGCCGCTTTTGTCGGCGGTGTGCCTCTGACGCGAGCTATGATTCCGTGGGCAACGCCGGACGCATCGCCGTAACGACCACAGATAAAGCCCTGCGCATTGATTCCGTTTAGCGATGTAAAGGTTGAGCCGGGATAGTCGAAAGTGAAGAAATTGTTTGGCGCGGTAAAGAAGAGTCCATGAGTCACGCCTGAGCCGTCTGCATATCTGCCCACCACCCAGTTCCTATTGTTATCTCCAAACAGGATTGTCTGAACGGAGCCCGGAGGATCGATCGGGAAGTGCAGCGCCCCATTGGCGTCCCGGAAGTAGCCATGAAGGATTCCTGAGCCGTCTATATAGTATCCCACCACCAACTGCTTTGAATTATTGAGCTGGTAAGCAAGTGTCGTGGCAGCTCCCGGCACGCTAAACGACGTTACGGTTCCACCAACGCTGACGAATGCCTGACCGATCACGTCGTCGTCAGAAAACGTGCCGGAAAAATCGCCGGGATCGTTTATCCCAAGCACAGCGGTGTTCAACGCGCCGGGAACATCGTATTCTGTGAAGGTGCCGCCCGACAGGAAAAACCCGTGACTGTTGCCATCGCTGGTGTTGTAGTCACCGCAGACTGTGCCTGAGTTATTGATGCCGCGTCCTTCGGTAAAACCCACGGTATCGTTAGGGTCGACGATCGGCGCGCTAAAGCTACCATCGCTGAACCGGACAAAACCGCGCACCACCCCGTTCGAATCGATGAACTCGCCAACGATGTCGCCTCTTTCGTTAATCTTTTGCGGCGAGGTGGTCACAACTCCGGTCCCGGGATAATCAAAAGTCGTGATCACTTCGATAGAGCCTGAGGTCGCTGCTTGCTGAGCGAACGTCTCCATCAATGGGAACACGAATAGAACTGCCAGAATGATGTTAAATATATGTTTTGGTTTCATAATACTAAGGCATGCAATAAACCCGGCAAAAACGGCTCAAAAATTCTTGGAAAATTAAAGTTTTAGCATTCCAGTTTTGCACTTTTGCGCCCCGATAACCGCCGGGACGGTTGTCCTACCGTTACCGACATCGCGGAGCTGGAGGAGGTTAACGATAAATTCCGCCGAAGGCCTAACACCCAGTAGGATGTCAAGCGTGGCGAGCTGCCACTTGCGCCCTGCCGGAGCCGGGGCTTGAGGCTCTGTCCGGTCGATTCGGCTTTATCCCGTTACAACATGAAACCCGGCACCAATCTACGTCTTGGGCCGTGATTCGCGTTTACAATGACGCTCGCGCCGTGATCGAGAATCTCTTTGGGATTCACGCT
>QHPE01000097.1 GCA_003218945.1 Verrucomicrobiota bacterium
ATTCCGATCGTGCGCTCGCGGATTTCCTCGGAGTAAAAGCCACGCCAACGCTCTTCATCAACAACCGCCCCGTGGATCCAAAAGATAAGAACCCCGAGGGAGTCCGCGCAGCGATCAATGCGGCACTAAACGAAAAGTCGCAGTCGTGATTTCGTTCAAGAATTGAATCGCTACATGGTTACATCGTTACATCGGATTTACGATTCACCGATTCGACCGTTTAACGGTTTAACCAGACGAAGCCATTCATCATTCCCATCATGACGGCGTCGCGATTTCGCACGATTCTTTACGCAGCCGTTGCCATTGTTTCAGTGGCCGGTTTGGCGGACGCCACGTATCTGACTGTGCAGGCGCTGACCGGAGAGACACTCAGCTGCGGCGGATCGCCGGACTGTTTTCGGGTCCTGGGCAGTTCTTATGCGAAGGTAGACGGAATTCCCGTGGCCATGCTTGGCGCGCTCGCCTATTTCAGCGTATTCACGTTCGCGACATTTGCAGCATTCGGCTACGCGCGCGCGCCGAAATTCCTTGCTCTAATGGTCGGTATGATGTTCCTGGGGACGCTATGGCTGCTGTATGTGCAGGCTTTTCTGTTGCACGCGTACTGCCGCTATTGTCTGTTCTCCGCGGCGACGACATTTCTCATTGCAGGGCTGCTAATCGCTGTGCCGCCATCACAGAGTCGATCTGCTTCATTATCGTGATTGGTCGCGCATAAAATATGGGCCGCGCGCGGATTTTGGTGATCGAAGATGAGAACAAAACCGCGGCATTTCTGTCGAAAGGGCTGCGCGAAGCCGGATTTGCCGTTGACGTGGCATGTGATGGAGAAAAAGGCCTGGAGCAGGCGCGCGCGACCAGCTTTGAGCTTCTCATCGTCGATGTGATGCTGCCGCACAAAGATGGCTGGGATATTGTTGCCGAATTGCGGCGCGATGGGGTCCGCACGCCGATTCTCTTTCTTACCGCCCGCGATAGTGTTCGCGATCGGGTGAAAGGGCTCGAGCTGGGCGCCGACGATTATCTGGTGAAGCCGTTCGCGTTTCCTGAATTGCTCGCCCGCGTGCGCTCGGTGTTGCGACGCGTTCCAGAGCGTCGAGCGGAACATTTACGCGTCGACGATTTGGAACTCGATGTACAGCGGCACAAGGCAACCCGATCAGGAATACCACTAAACCTTACGCCGAAAGAATTTCTTCTGCTTGCGCACCTCGTTCGCTCGGCCGGCGCCGTGGTGTCACGCGACCAAATTGCAGAGCAGGTCTGGGAGGTCGGATTTACTACTGACACAAACGTGGTCGATGTGGTTGTCCGCCGGTTGCGCGCGAAGGTGGACGATCCATTTAAGACCAAACTGATTCACACGATCCGCGGTGTCGGTTATGTGCTCAAACCGCACTGAATCGCCAAGTTCGCTGGTCGTCCTCCTCCTCGTTTCTCCTCCTCGATGATTCGAGAAGAACGGCTACGAGGACGAGAAGCAAGAGATAACGTGAGAACGTACTTCGATCACGAGAAGCTGGATGTTTATCAGCTAGAACTTCAGTTTATCACATGGGTGACTCCGCTGATCGCAAAGGTTAAGCAACGCCCTTCCGAGGCTCGCATAGCGGAAGTTTTAGATCAGCTTGATCGAGCTAGTTTATCCGCTTTGCTCAACACGGCGGAAGGAAATGGTCGACGGCAGCGGCGAACGCGAGCGAAGTTCTTTGATGACGCCCGTGGTTCAGCTGGTGAATGCGCAGCATGTTTGGATGCGCTGGTGGCGAAAAATGTGTGCGCGGCAGAAGAGATCGATGAAGGCAAACAGCTCTTGCTACGCATTGCTTCGATACTAACGAAGCTTGTTGACCGTTTCGATTCGTTCGCCTCTTTATCGATTATTCGAGAGGAAGCTGACGCGCAGGGTTTCGAGGAGGAGGACGAGGACAAGAATGAGGAATAAGCCGCGCTCTATCGCTTTCCAGCTTATCTTGCTCTTTACGCTGGCGGCGGCGCTGTTGCTGGCATTTGGACTTGGGATCTTTTACTCAATAGTCGTCCGTCACGCCTCCGCCGAAGATAACGCAGTTCTGGCTGACAAGCTGTCCGCGGTAAGCACGGATCTCCGCGAGAACGGACCCGAGATGTTCGCCGAAGAGCTGGCGAACGTTCGCGCCGAGGGACATACCCCTTACTGGATCAGGATGCTCGACGCGAATGGCCGCACTGTTGCGGAGACACCGGGCATGGATCGATTGATTCCAACGCAAACTTTTCCCAGCGCACGAGAACCGAGCGAGGCCCTTCGCAATCGCACCGATTATCACGGCGCGGCGAAGCAGTTTGCCTTAGTCGCCGTCAACGAACACGTCGATGGCCGGACTTACACGTTCCAGCTGGCACAGGACCGGTCGAGCGACGCACAAGTCGAAAAAAACTTCGCTCTCTTATTTATTGTGGTACTGGCGGGCGGCGTTGTGGCATCGGCTTTGATTGCGGTCATCGTTACCCGGCGTGGGTTGCAGCCGCTGCGACAGATGACGCAATCCTTCGGACGGATCGGGCCGGACCATTTGAAAGAGCATATTAGTTCCGCAGGATGGCCGCGCGAGCTCCAACCCCTGACGATCGCCTTCGACGAAATGCTCAAGCGACTTGATGATTCCTTCACACGCCTCTCTCAATTCTCCGCCGATCTCGCGCACGAGCTGCGAACGCCGATCGCGAACATGCTCGGGGAAGCGCAGGTTGCTCTCACGCGCGACCGCACGGCTGCCGAGTATCGCGAGACTATCGAATCGAGCGTCGCCGAATGCGAACGGCTCTCGAGGATCGTGGATAATTTACTTTTTGTCGCGCGGGTCGATGCTGCGCGCGAACCGATCGCGCGGAAGCAATTCGACGCGCGAGCTGCGGTCGAAAAGATCGCAGCGTTCTATCAAACGGTGGCGGAGGATCGTCACGTGACGATTAGTTGCAGCGGCGATGGACAAATTTGTGCCGACCCCGACCTGTTCGAACGCGCCGTGGGAAATCTGCTCGATAACGCGCTGCGATTCACTGCCGAGCGCGGTTCAATTCATATCGCGCTTTCCAAACACAACAGTGCTTTGGAGGTCGCCGTCAGTGATACTGGCTCTGGGATCGCTCCAGAACATTTGCCTCGCGTTTTCGATCGGTTTTACCGTGCCGAATCATCGCGCGGTTCCGATGGCGCAGGCCTCGGCCTTTCCCTGGTAAAATCGATTGTCGATCTCCACGGCGGATCAGCCACGATCGAGAGCGAGATTGGTCGCGGAACAACGGTCAAACTGACGTTTCCGCCTCGGCAGAAATAGAAGTCATCGCAGCACGCGCTTATTGCGTCGCGGGACAAATGACAAAAAGTAAGGATAAATCTTTTGACACAGTTTCTCTTGGCGTGGGAATTTTCCGAAGAAACAGAGAAATCGAAAATGAAAATTTATGGATTCGTTGTAATCATGGTTGCGGTGGCATTTGCTTTCGCTCCTGCGAAGTCGAATGCCCAAGGCCATTACGCTGTCAAGCTGACTTCGCCAGTGGCGGGACAGGTCCTCTACGCTGGGCAGCAGATCATGGTCGAGTGGAAGCACAGGCTTCCTAACATCCCCTTGGCGGGGTGTGAGAGCGAGCTTTGGCTGTCGCTGGATGGCGGCAGAACGTTCACGTGGAATGCGTTCCTCGCCCCGACGAGTACATCTTTGCTCTGGACAGTTCCGAACACGCCTACGAATTCAACTGTCCTTGATATTCGTTTCGGGTGCGACTTGCATTATCCCGAAAGCTACGCGCCTCAGCCTGCATCGATGTTCACCATCGCGAAGACGCAGTAAATCTGCCCGCAAGATCTGCGTTTGTAGCCAACGGAGACGCACCGCGAATCTATAGGGAATAGTTGCGGACAACTTTCGGCTGCGACACAAGCGTCGTGCTCGCCTCGCTTTTGCAGCCCTCGCACCGTACGTCGCTGATCGACGAAAGCGGTTACAAGCGCTATTCCAACTCCAATAACGACGGTTCACCTATTTTTTGCGATTATCTTTTGATTCTCAGGAATTTGCCCTTTGGATCGACCTCGAAGCCCGATTCTTTTCCGTTCGTTGTGACGACGACCTTATAATTCCATTTCCATTGGAGTCGTCCACTCGCAGCGATGGTCGGGATGGGAATCGCGTGCAGTGCGGCGGTGCAGCTTAAAGGCAACCTGGAGAAGGTCGCCCGAAAATTTGTCTTGCACAATGATTACAATTTTGTAATGATTGTCTAAAGAAGCTGAGAACCGCGCGGCTGTTTCCACGCGGTTGCTGAAGTGGATAGGCCGCAGCCCGGTGGAGCGGGCTGCGGCCGCTTCTTTCCCAGTTTAAGCGGAATGGTTTTCGTACGGGGCGAAGACAGCCTCTCACAAAACTTAATCAAAATTTGTCTTGTCAAATATGACAATTCTGTAATGATCGCCCTCGATCTCTAACCTTAACCTCAATTTCAGACATGCTTAATGTTCACTTTCTCCGACAGACCCTTTTGCACTACGCGCTTCTGATCGCAGGTGCCTGCTTTTTAGGCCCTGCGCTCAATGATTCACTTCGTGGGCAGACTCCCACAACGGAGGAGCCAATCGTAATTACGGGAGAGGAAGTGCCCAGCGCGTACGGCGCGCCTCCCGGGCTTTCCCGCAGCCGCTTTTCCAACACAGTGAATGCGTACGTTCTGCCACCATGGTCATTTTTCTTCGGCGAGCTTTTTGAGGGCCAAGGGTTTCGCCACGGGCCACCCGATTATCTTTTCACCCAAGAGGTGGAGATGGGCTTGCCCTATCGTTTCAACATAGCCGCGGAATCTCAGTTCGAGCGGTTTAATGGTGGCGGTGGCGCGCAGACCGTGAGTCTGGAAGCTCGCTGGGCTTTGGCTGATTGGAACAAGATCCCGCTCAACCCAACTCTCTTCGCCGAGTACAAATTCGGTGTCGGCACTATTCGACATGAAGAAGTTCCACCACCATCCGGAGGAGGAGAAGAGGAAGAGAGCGGACCGCCCAAAGTTCCCGATGCCTACGAAGTTCGTTTGCTGCTTGCGCAGGAGTTCTTCGGGCGCTTGGAATGGGCCATGAACTGGTTCTTTGAAAAAGAGAACACCGGTGACCGTGGGCGCGAGTGGGGCTTCTCTCAGGCTGCGATGATACCAGTTCTCTTGCCTGAGGAACGCCTGAAACTGGGCATAGAAATGGAATACAGGAATTTGACCGTCAAAGATACACGCGGCGATCCGTTGAACAGTTTCACCCTTGGCCCGACAGTCGCATGGAAACCGACGGCGAGTACCCGCCTGGACATCTCGCCCTTATTTGGCTGCACGCACGATTCGCCAGTAGCCGATGTGTTTGTTGCCTTTTCCTGGCTGTTCGGTGGCGAACGCGGCGAAGCAGAAGCCCCGGTCTCTTCGCGTTTCCGCTATTACACCGACGCCGCCTACGCCCGCTCCGGCAAGGATTCGGGAAAAGAAATGAAGCAGGTCGCATATGTCCCTCCCTGCCCGCAATGGTACCGCGATCGCGAATGGAATGTGAATCTCTGGGGTACCTATGCATTCACCAACACCGAGTTCGCTCCTAATCCTTCGCTGGTGGACATCGTACAGAGCACCAGTGAAGGCAATCCTGTGCTCGGCACCTACGACCGTTACATTGGCGGCGATCACGCCTGGGGCGGCGGAGCCGACATTAAGTATTTTTTCTGTCGCTATGTTGGTCTGGGCGTTGAAGGATTTGCACTGGATGCCAGCAAGCCTGGTTTCAATATCTTCGAAGACCAGTCGGTCCCGACTTTTGTTCACCAGAGAATCAATCACGATCATACCATCGGCTCTGTTTTAGGAACAGTTACGCTGCGGTATCCGATTCCGTGCACCCGTCTCGCGCCTTATGCGTGGGGAGGTGTTGGCGCGATTTTCGGCGGCGGCGAAAGGGAGACCCTTCACACGCAAGGACCGCCGGACGCATTCGCTGTCAATGCGCAGACCGATCATTTCGGCAGCGAAACCAAGGTGCTCGGCCAATTTGGTGCTGGTCTCGAATTTCGATTCGCGCGGAATTTCGGTTGGACTAACGACTTGAGCTTCGGTGTCATCGGCGGGCCCAGGAACAATTTCGGGATGTTCCGCAGCGGCCTCAATTTCGCCTTTTGAACATTTTGAGGGCTAGCGCCCTCAAAGTTGAGAAAACCGCGGCTGTTTCCGCGGTTGCTGAAGTGGACACGCCGCAGCCTGGTGGAGCGGGCTGCGGCACACTTCCTTTGACACTGTACAGGCGCTGATGTCAAGCCCTCAATGAACGACCGCTGCTGACGGAGCCTCGATACGGCCCTTGACCCTCCCGAACCGCACCGATACTTTCTTGCCGGAAAGGAGCGTTTTCGGTGAAAACCGAGGTATCAATCGAATACTGCGTTGTTTGAAACTACACGCCGAAAGCCGTCAGTTTGGCGGCTAAAATTCTCGAACTCGGCGAGCGCATTAAATCGCTTGCGTTGATTCCTTCGAGCGGCGGCGCCTTCGAAATTCGCGCTAATGGCAAACTGCTCCATTCCAAGCTCGAGTCCGGCGAGTGGCCGGATTTCGACGAAATCGTCAAGGCCGTCAAGAAAACCAAATAGCGCGTCGACTTCATTTTTCGCAGCGCTCAGCCTAACGGAAAGCATCCAGCGTTCGACGTTAAGCTCTTTCAACGTCCAACGTCCAACTCCGAAAGCATTCGCGAGCAAGGCGCTCAACGCTCAACGCTCAATTCAGACAGTTGAAAGTTGCGCGTTGGATGTTCGACGTTGGGGGTTTTCTTCGATTCGGAGAGTGAAGGGTGCCTGGTGGCCCTCGCGGTCTTCAAAACCGTTGTCGTCTCGTTTGACGGGACGAGGTAGGTTCGATTCCTATCCTCTCCGCCTCTTCATTTTCGATTTTCGATTGCCGATTTTCGATTGTTCTGTAGCCACCGCCCTGCGGGCGGTACGCAGATTTCCTGAAAGGAGGTGAAGCAGATGTCGCGCGAGCAGATTCGTAAACTCACTTCGCTCTCATCCTGTGCGGGGTGAGCTTCCAAACTGAGCCAACAGGCCCTGCGACAAGTTTTGCCGCAGCTTCCCATTGGGTTGGACCGCAACGTGCTCGTAAGCTCGCTGACCTTCGATGACGCCGGCGTATATCGCCTGGACCGTCATCGCGCGCTGGTACAGACGGTTGATTTTTTCACGCCTATTGTGGACGACCCGTTTTCCTATGGCCAAATCGCAGCGGCCAACTCGCTCTCGGACATTTTCGCAATGGGTGGACGTCCGTTGACTGCGCTCAACGTCATCGGCTTCCCTGCGGATCTCGTTAGGCCAAGAGTCGTTGCTTCGATTCTGCGCGGCGGCCTTGCCAAAGCCGCCGAGGTCGGCTGCGCAATCATCGGCGGCCATTCAATTCGTAATCCCGAACCAATCTATGGGCTCGCTGTTACTGGCCTTGTTGATGTCCGACGCATGACGACGAACGCGAATGCGCGCCCGGGCGATTTACTTGTCCTGACAAAGCCTTTGGGCACCGGTATTGCCACGACGGCCATCAAACGCGGAATGGCTTCCCGCTCGCTCCAGAAAAAGGTCGTGGCCCTCATGTCGCAGATCAATACCGTCGGCGCCGAACTTGCCGAGTTGGGACTTGTCCGTGCCGCCACCGATGTCACCGGCTACGGACTGATCGGGCATCTGATCTCATTGTGCCGAGCGAGTCGCGTTTCCGGCAAAATTAATCAGGCTGCTGTGCCGATGATCAGCGAAGAGATTGGCGAATTAATTGAATTGGGCTGCGTTCCTCAAGGGAGCCGCGACAATCTCATTTCGGCCACTGTGCTTGTGGATTGGGCCAACACGGATAACGCTCGCAAAATCTTGTTAACCGACGCGCAGACCAGCGGCGGCTTATTACTGTGCGTCGCCGAGGTGAATTTTGAGAAGGTCATGGCACTCCTGCGAAAAGTGGGAACAGCTTCCGCCACGCTGATCGGAGAAATTGCAACGCGCCGGCGTCGCCGCCCATTGATATGCATGACCGAATGAAGGCACTGGTGCGACGGCAAATCCCAGCCGTCTCAAGAATCCTCGACGCGCTGGGCCAGTGCGCTTTGCCGCGACCTTTGATTGTCGAGCTTGTCCGGCGGAAACTTTCAGAGATTCGCGCAAGCCAGGACGTCCCCAGATTCGAAACGATTGTCGCTCGGATCCGCTACTCGCTCGAGGAACTTCGTGCCAGCAGACTTCAACCCGTCGTGAACGGAACCGGAATTGTCATTCATACAAATTTCGGCCGTGCACCGCTGGCGACCGCGGCGGGCCGCGCGCTTGCGGAACTCAGCTCAGGTTATTCGAATCTCGAGTTCCAGCTTGCGACCGGCGAACGCGGCGGGCGGGGCGGGTACGTGCAGACTGGACTCGCGCTCCTTTGCAAAGCTGAGGCCGCAACAGTTGTAAACAATTGCGCAGCCGCGCTGGTTCTTATCGCCAATCATTTCACAACGCGCAACATCCGGCGCCGAACATCGAACCTCGAACATCGGAGCGAGATTGTCATTTCACGAGGCGAATTGGTGCAAATCGGCGGTGGGTTTCGCATCGCCGAAATTCTCCAAGCGAGCGGCGCGAAATTGCGCGAAGTCGGCGCAACGAACAAAACAACACTCGAAGATTACGAGCATGCCATTGGTCCGGACACGGCAATGATTCTGAAAGTGCATCGCAGCAATTTTTCCATGAGCGGTTTTGTCGAATCGGTTTCTTCGAACGACATCAGCGCGCTCGCAAAGAAAAAGCGGATTCCGTTTGTCGAGGATCTTGGCAGCGGCGCCGTAATCGCGACTGAATCTTTGGGAATTGCCGAGCATGAACCGACTCCGGTGGAAGCGTTAAAGGCCGGCGCCGACCTTGTTTGCTTCAGCGGCGATAAACTCTTCGGCGGCCCACAGGCCGGAGTTATCGCCGGCAAAGAACGATTCATAAGGGCGCTGAAACGCGAACCGTTGTTTCGGGCGTTCCGG
>QHPE01000238.1 GCA_003218945.1 Verrucomicrobiota bacterium
ATGGGGACGATGGGGGAGTTATACGAAGTCCTGGCGCACGTCTTTGCCGGACGGCTGAAACCGGTGGTGGACCGCACATTTCCTCTAAAAGATATTCGCGCCGCGCACGAGCACATGGAAAAAAGCCAGATGTTCGGCAAAATTGTGCTGAATCCTTGACCGCAGCCACACAAGCAACAAGCAAACTGCGCTAGACTTACGTATTGAAGTTAACTCCGACATATTCCCACAGCCACGCTCTTATTATCGGAATTAACCGCTATAAGACAGCTCCACCGCTGAGCTATGCCGTCAGCGACGCTACTGCTATTGCTGCAGCACTCTCAGATCGGTTTCTGTTCCCGCAAAATAACATACACCTACTTCTCGAGAGTAATGCTACGCGGGCGGCTATCCTCGAGCAGTTTTTATCTTTCGCTTGCGAGGGCACGGAAGTGAATGATCGCCTTATCGTGTTCTTCGCTGGACACGGTCACACCGTCAAATCATCAAGGGGTGAAGTGGGGTACCTCGTACCCTAGGATGGAGATTGCGGGAAGCTCGCATCTTTGATTCGATGGGACGAGCTGACGCGAAATGCCGATTTAATTGAAGCGAAGCACATATTGTTCCTCATGGATGCTTGCTATGGCGGATTGGCCATCATGCGTGCCCTGAAGCCTGGTTCAATGCGCTTCCTGAAAGATATGCTGGTTCGGCGGTCAAGACAGGTCCTCACTGCCGGCAAAGCAGACGAGGTTGTTGCTGATCGCGGTGGACCCTTACCCAATCATTCTGTGTTCACCGGGCATTTGCTGGAGGCACTTGACGGCAAAGCGGCAGATCCAACTGGAATACTCACCGCAAATGGCGTCGTCGCCTATGTTTATAAAAACGTCGCCAGCGATCCGGGATCACAACAAACACCGCATTTCGGATACTTGGCCGGCGATGGCGACCTTATCTTCTCCGACGCCCTCTTGACCGAGCTCACAGACAAGAAGAAAAATCAAGATCCTTTGATTCCGGAGGAAGATGTTTTGGCTGCTGTGCCCGGAATCCTGACGCCCGATGAAGGCGAAGCACTGATGACGACTGCGGAACGAGCTAAGGAGTTCCTCTCAGAAGAGCGGTGGAAAATCAAATTGCACGATTTGGTTTCTCAGAAAATCCGAGAGGTGCTCTCCGCTACGGCAGAAGACTATTTCTCCGTCCGAGGGATATGGTCATCCGAAGAGTTTCTAGACCGCTTACACCGATATGAGTCCATCACCACAGAACTGCTTCAAATTCAGACTCTTCTTGGCGTTTGGAGCGAACCGTATCACGAAACCATCTTGACCCTCGCGCCCAAGCGTCTTGCGGGTCGGTTGAAGATCGAAAGTGGACTCACAGCTTGGCTGTCTTTGCGGTACTATCCGTTGCTTCTTCTCCTCTACTGCGGCGGCATAGCTGCTGTGGCCTCAAATAGGTACACGAATTTGCGAGAGTTAATGCTCACAACAACTCCAGACCCGCGGGACCAACGGCAGCGAGGTCCCTTGATCCGGTCTGTTGCGGGGCAAATGAACGAACTGACCGACGCGTTCAAAACCTTACCCGGCCACGAGCGCCAATACACGCCACGGAGCGAATATCTCTTGAAGACCCTGCAGCCGCTACTTGACGACCTTCTGTTCCTCGGCGCGGACTACGAATCGAATTTTGATCGATTCGAAGTGCTATATGCCCTTGAGCATGCCCATCTGTACGCTCGAGAAGGCTTCGGCAGGGTTTGGGGGCCTGTCGGGAGGTTTGGCTGGAAGCGAGATGCATTTACTCTCGTAACAGCGGAAGCTGAACAAGAAGGTGCCTCGTGGGCTCCTGTCAAGGCCGGTTTATTTGACGGTTCAATCGATCGATTCAAGGAATTAGCGTCCCAATACGGGGATAGTCTTAACCTACTGGGTTGGTATTGACGCCGCCCAGAGAAGGTCAGAAGCGGGGGAACTTGGGAAGGCCGAGACATTTCCCCGGCGGCCCAAACAAATCTGGCTATCTGCGTGATCGTTTAGAATAGCGATTGATGGAAAACGGAATCAGTTTCGGTCCTTACGTCACGACCGAGGACGGCAAGAGAGTCGTCAAGGAACTGACTTTCGGCAATCCCACGCCCGAAGGAATTGTCCTCACCACCCTCGATTCCGCTGTGAATTGGATGCGCAAGAATTCCATCTGGCCTATGAGCTTCGGCTTGGCCTGCTGCGCCATCGAAATGATGTCGATGGGCGCGTCGCGTTTTGATATCGCGCGTTTCGGCGCTGAAGTGTTCCGGCCCTCGCCGCGTCAATCTGATCTCATGATCATTGCTGGTCGCGTCTCCAACAAAATGGCACCCGTTATCCGGCAGCTTTGGGAACAGATGCCCGAGCCCAAATGGGTGATCTCGATGGGTGCGTGCGCAACCTCGGGCGGCGTCTTCAATAACT
>QHPE01000098.1 GCA_003218945.1 Verrucomicrobiota bacterium
AATACCAATCATGCCGTCGCGACTGCTTGCCCAATTCAAGTTCCACTGGTGTGCTTCCGGATCGTAGAGGCGCAGACCGAGACCTTCCAGGCGACCGGCTGGTCCATCTGCCTGCACTTCGATCAGACTAGCGCGTCCATTCCAAATGGGAGTTACCTCGGAGACGCCGTCGTGCTCCAGCCATTTGGTGGAACCAACCAACTGCCCGTCAAGCCGCGATACGTGCACCTTCCAATGTCCGTAATTGAAATCGAAGTCATGGTTACGGTCATTGGCAGTCGGTGATTCGGCGGCCGGATCAGCGGCAGTGCGGGTAAGATCAACAATGATATTTGGCTCCCATGTCTCTCCCTGATCTTCCGAGAATGCCTGTTCAAAATGATACGAGTTTGGTGTGATATCCGAGAAGATCTCCCTAACGAAAACGGTCTTGCCGTTGATGACCTCCTCGTCGTAGAACTCGCCGCGACGATCCTTAAAGGCACCGAAAGAGGGCGGGTTTGAAAGCACACCTTTCTTCGCGTTGGTCCAGTGAAGACGCCATTGATGCGTTTTCGGATTGTAAAGCCGCAGGGACAGACCTTTCAGATGCGTGTCGCCCGTATCCATGGTGAGTTCTTCGAGTTGGGCGCGTCCTCCCCAAACTTTTCTCGTTGACACTGTGCCTGTGCCTTCGACCCAATTTTTCGATCCGGAAAGCGAGTTTAGCAGGCGACGCACGCGGGTCTTCCATGTTCCGACGGCAAAATCGAAGTCATGTTGGCCGTCGGGTTGTGTGGTGTCCCCTTTCGTCTGCTGCGTGTCGGTTGCCCTCGCTGAATGCGGAGTGATGGCCAGGAATAATGCGGCGAGGATGAAGATTGAGATGCAGGTTTTCATGTGTTGCTTTGATACAACAGCAGTGGTTACCGTAAATGACCGATCCGGCTGAATTCTGCATAACCACTTTGAAATCTCAATTCCGCGGTATTTCGAATCTCATCACCATCGACCGCCGTGCCTCCAGGCCGCTTTACCAGCAGATTTACGAGTCGTTCCGCGGCAGGATCATTCGGGGCGAACTTCGCGCCGGCGACCTTGTTCCATCGTCGCGCGAGCTCGCGCGCGAGTCGCATATCTCACGTCTGCCCGCCCTGACTGCGTATGCGCAACTTCTCGCCGAGGGATATTTCGAGAGCCGAATCGGTGCCGGTACGTTCATTTCCAGTTCGCTTCCGAGCCGACCAACAGGGGCTTCGCCGAGCGCGGCTCCGGGGCGGCGCCTGCTCTCGGCGCAGGTTGTTGCTCTTCCGAAATATGAGCGGCCTTCGTGGGCGGAGAGCCTGGGCCCATTCCAAGTCGGACAGCCCGAGCTCCAGAAATTTCCAATTGAGATTTGGTTAAGGCTTGTGGCGCGCTATTCGCGCCGCATGCGTCTGAAAGCATTGCAATACGGCGATGCGATGGGATTGCCCGAGCTCCGCGAAGCGATCGCTACTTATCTCAGGACCTCGCGTGGTGTGCGATGCGAGGCACAGCAGATCATGATTGTGAGCGGATCGCAGCAGGCGCTCGATCTAGCGACCCGCGTGCTGCTCGAGGCCGGAAGGGCTGCTTGGGTCGAAGAGCCTGGCTACTGGCTTGTGCATCACGTTTTGAAAGCTGCGCGATGCCGGATCGTTCCTGTGCCTGTAGATGCGGAAGGTCTAAACGTGACCGCCGGTATCAGGCTAAACCGAAATGCTCGAGCGGCCTTCGCCGCACCGTCCCATCAATATCCGCTCGGAGTCACGATGAGCGCGGCGCGCCGCCTGCGATTACTTGAGTGGGCGCAACGATCGCGAGCATGGATTATCGAGGACGACTACGACAGCGAGTACCGATATGGCAATCTGCCAATTGCTTCCCTCCAGGGACTCGATGGCAATGCTCGCGTTATTTATATCGGCACCTTCAGCAAAGTGATGTTTCCATCGCTGCGACTGGGATACCTGGTCATTCCAGTTGACCTGATAGAACGCTTCGCAGCGATGCGGCAAGTGATGGACATATGCCCGGCGCACATCACCCAGGCTGTGATGTCAGATTTTATCCGCGAAGGCCACTTTGCCCGACACGTGCGGAGAATGCGGCCGATCTACGCTGAAAGACGGAGCGTGTTGGTCGCAGAACTCGAGCGTCAGCTTGGCGACAACGTGACGATCATGGGAGATCAAGCAGGGATGCACCTGGCCATCTTCCTCACTCGCGGCCGAGACGATCGAAAAATCGCGGCGACGGCTGCTCGACAATCGCTCTGGCTCTCTCCGCTATCGTCCTCCTACATCGGAAGGACGGCACGTCACGGTTTTGTTCTAGGGTTCGGAAATACGAAGGCGAACGACATTCCCCAAGCCGTTCGGCGTTTGAAAAAGCTGATCTACCAATAGCAACACCGTCCCTCCCACCTGACGCGGTGTTCTTGGTGCTACGAATCATCGTGGATCGTCAACCAAACTGGTTCGCGCGAAGAACACCGGGGGGTGGCGCCTAAACTCCGAAAGCATTGACTCATTCGCTCCCGCTCGTTTCGGCCTCTCGGCTTGCCCATCTATTTCGCTCGCGTCCCCGCGGCTCCATTCGCGAGCAGGCTATTTAACATTTGCGTCCGAATAACTCAAAGCTGAGGGGAAGTGACGGATTGAGAGTTGATCCGCGTTCGCGCATGGCTGCGGCGCGACAAGTGATAATTGACTCACTGCGGAAGCGACCGCAGGCCGTTGCGCTCTCAGGACATGTTTCTGAATTATGTCGGGCGAAGGAAAAGTAAGAAGTAGGAAGGAAGTTCCCACGAAGTGACGAGTGACGAGCATGGAAATTAAGAGATGAGTGTTGAGGGGTCGCTGCCTATTCGGTCAGATTTACCCGGGGCAGGCGATCCAAAAACATTTCCTATTTTCCTGCGTTCCTGAGAAACTCTCGAGGCCGTATGAGCTTACAGACCTTGGTCGCGGTTGCCGAAATTGTCAGCGCCTTAGTGGTCGCGCTTACGCTCATCGCACTGATCGTCAGTATTCGGCAGAGTACGAAGTCGCAAAAAGCTCTCGTCGTGGATTCGCTGGCCGCGGCCATTACTTCAATCAACGTTCCGGCGATGGAGTCGCCCGCTCTGGGATCTGCTCTCGCCAAGGCAACTGCGGATTGGAGATCAGCCACTCGCGAGGAGCGAATCGTTGCGCATTACTTTCTCTTCTCCCTATTCAAGTTATTGGAGAACGCCTGGTACCAACAGAAAGCAGGCATTCTTGATCAAGCGCACTGGCTTGGCTGGGAAAGCCTGCTTCGAAAATATTACCATTCCGAAGGAGTGCGTCAGGTCTGGTGGCCCAGTCGTAGGCACGCCTATTCGCCCGAATTTCAGAAGTTCCTTTCCGAAACAAAGCCGCCAGAGGATTTGAGCAGTTTGGGTGAATTGTTCGATTAGCGCAGGTTCGTTGGGGAAGCGACCAGCCTTCGCCGAGGCTACGGCTTGGCAGGCGAGCGATCCGCCTACGCACAAGGCTACGGCGCGACAGGTGGCTGAGGGTTAGGAAAGGCGGATTTCGCTCGGCGATAGGGGGGCACACGAAGACTTAAAGAATAGGTGCGCGACGGCACCTAACGGGCGACAGTTATCTTATTATGCCATTCCGCGCACTCAATCTTTCGCCGCAAATCGTGCAGGCTGTGCGTGACGCGGGTTACACGGAGCCGACCCCGATTCAGATAGCGGCGATCCCGCTCATTCTCGCGGGACACGATGTGATCGGGATTGCGCAGACGGGCACGGGAAAGACAGCGGCTTTCGTTCTGCCGATTCTAATGAAGCTTGCAGAATCGAAACAGAGAGTAACGCAGGCGCATAACGCAGCTCGCAATCGGCAGTCCGGTCGAAGACTCGCTGGGGAGAGCTCCGACCGCGGCCCGCGCGCGCTGGTGGTCGCGCCGACTCGTGAGCTGGTGGTGCAGATCGAGGAGAACGTGTGCGCTTATGCGAAACATATTCCATTGCGCATGGCCACGGTTTTCGGTGGGGTGAGCGAACGTCCGCAGATCGAGGCGTTGCGTTCCGGCGTGGATCTTGTCGTAGCCACACCGGGGCGGTTGATCGATCTGATGGACCAACGCGTAGCCAACCTTTCCGGCGTCGGGTTTCTCGTGCTCGACGAGGCCGATCGGATGCTGGACATGGGTTTTCTTCCGCCGATTCGACGCATCGTGAAAGCGTTGCCGCAAAAACGGCAGACACTTATGTTCTCCGCATCGCTTTCACGCGAAATCGAGGCATTGACCCACCAGTTCCAACAGTCGCCCAAGATTGTGCAGATTGGACGGCGCGCGAACCCGGCCGAAACGGTCACGCAATTTGCCTATGAGGTTCCTCCGCATTTGAAGTCCGCGCTGTTGCTTCACTTGTTAGGCGATCCAAAATTCGACACGGTTCTGGTTTTCACCCGGACCAAGCGGGGCGCCGACAAGATCGCTCGCCGTCTGGAAAGCAGCGGAATCAAAACGGGAACCATCCATTCCAATCGCTCGCAGAACCAGCGGCTCCGCGCGTTGAAGGATTTCAAATCCGGCGCGGTCCGTGTCCTCGTCGCCACCGACATCGCCGCGCGCGGCATCGATGTGGATGGGATCTCGCATGTGGTGAATTACGATTTCCCGATGCACTCAGAGGATTATGTCCATCGCATCGGACGCACCGGCCGCGCACACGCCATCGGCGATGCGATCAGTTTCATTACGCCGGAAGATCAGGGGCCGTTGCGTTCGCTTGAGCGTTTCATTGGGCGCGGCATCGTACGGAAAAAGGCGGAAGGTTTCGATTACAATCAGGCTGCACCGCCACGCGACGAGCAGAGCAGGGGAGCGCGAGGCCCGCAGCGAAAGATCGAGCCGCGGCTACACGGAAATTCTTGGCGTGGAAACGGCGATGCTCCGCACGGCCAGATCGGGTGGCGTTTCCGGAATGCTTCATCGAACAACCGTCCGCCGCGCAGATCTTATCGAAGGCACCGTTGATTCATTAAAGAGCTAGTCAGGATTAACCCGATTTTACGAGAGTCCGAGCCGGACTGGCAGTTAGTCACCGCGTCACGAATAGACAGGCGAGGCCGATCGTGACCACATCTTCCAGCGCAGCGATGAAAATATCTTTGATGTTCAAGGCGCTAACCAAACGCCGTCGGATTTCGTAACCGGCAAACGCTCCGATTATTCCGCCGACGCCGCCCAGAATCGCGCCGATAAAAATGAGTTGGTTAGTCGCCGCGCAGATGCACGCGCCGCACAGTCCGCCCATAAGAATGCGGGCGACGAGAGGCATCGGCGTTGTTCGTTTCGGCGTTCGAGGCCGCACATCGCCGATTAACTCGAAGACAGCGAGGAGCGAGAAAATTATGACGGCGATTGTCGATCCCATGAAGGCGAATGGGGAATTATTGAGATTCAGCCAGCCGAGATGCGCGGCCCACGCCACCACGGCTGGCGGTGTAAGCGCACGCAATCCTGCAGCGAAGCCGATGCCCAAGGCAAATGCGAAGATGTAGTTCACCGAGGAGTCCCGTATTAGAAACCCCTAACAACGTCTAGAATCCGCTTCTTTTCAATTGGTCGTCGGCCAGGCCAACACGGGTCGCCGGTCTGCCTTACGGTTTAGGGGCCGATTGGTCGCTTTCCTCTAGCTTCGAAATCAATTGTCCGGCCGCTGCCGCGCGGTCGCTTTGTGGAAAGCGCTTCAGAAATTCGCGTGCCATTGCCAGAGCGCGTTGATCATCGTGTAACGCTTCGGCATAAAGTCCCGCTTGATTGAACAAGCTGTTCTCGTGCATGGGGTTCTCGGTCTGGGCAATCTGATATTGCTCAAGCGCTTTCTGGGTTTCGCCAATGAACCGAAAGCAATTGCCAAGATCGGTGCGCACGTCCGGATTGTCGGCGCCGTCCGCGATTGCCTCCTGGTAATGCTCAATCGCGTGTGCCCAGTTATGCCGGTCGTAGTTCCAGTCCCCGAGTATTCGCGCGGCGTCGGCAGGCGCGAGCTGTGAAACATCCGGCGGCTCCGTTGCCGACGACCGAGGCAGGCGTTCCACTGGCGGCTTTCCCGGGCGACCGGGCGAGGACGAACGCATGATCAGCCACATGCCGCCGGCACCCAGAAGGAATGCGGCTAAAATCAAGAGCGGGACATGCAGTTCCGACAATAATGAAGATAGCTTTGTCGTTTTCGATCGCCGCGTCATGGCCGGGATTGGATTTAAATCAGACAAGCACGTTTAGCCAACGGCTTCCAAAGATGAGGGGGACAACGGACTTTCAACATTTTTATCCATGGATTGTAAGGCCCGCGAATCCACTAAAATTTATTTGGAAGCCAGGAATCGAGGAAAGGGATTTCCGAGATAGAAGGTCAAGCTGCGAAGGAAGCAGTGAGTGAATGGAGCCGCGGGGGCCGCGCGCGACAGAGATGGGCAAACCGACACGTCGAATGGAGCTTATGGGAAAAGCGAGATAGAAGGTAAAACTGCGAGGGAAGCAGCGAACGACTTGGGGAAGGAGCGAGTTTCAAATGGGCGGGAGCACATGAGTCCACGCGGGCAGCGAACGAGTTTCAATGGAGCGCGCGGGACGCGCGACATAGAAGGTAAAGTGACGAGGGTAGGAGCGAGTGAGCGCGGGCAGCGAGCGAGTTTCAATTCAGAAACGAATTCGTTAACTGAAACTATCCGACTGCGGATTCCAAAAGTCGCCTCCTAAGCCGAGGCCCGCGAAGATAGAACGCATCTCATCGGGCTGCGGACGCCGCGAGTGCTCTTGTAAGCGCGTCGAATACCAAGTCGTCGCGAGCGTCCATAGCTGGTCCATCGTGACGAGCGGCCGCATGGGATACTCATGCGCGGCGCACCACTCTCGAACCCGTTCTTCCGACCGGAAGAAAAGCATGTTGTTTCAGGTGAAAACAATGTCGTCCCACCACCTGGCCGCGGGAACAAGACAATGAAAAAGCCAGTTGCAGGGTGGCGGACCTTCCAGATCAATCTCCAGGTTCAGCGGTTCACCGGATTGCTCGCAGCGCGAATGAACCTTCCCAGGGCGATGCAGCGCCGCCGGTATGCCGAATGAGTCCCAGGCGCAATTAGCGAAATACTTGGTGTCATCGACGATTACGAGATGTTGGGTCGGTACGCCGGAAAACGGCGGAGCCATCCGAATGGACACTCCATCGGGTTCCAACACCAACACACGTTGAGCGCGCAATCTAACATAGGCTTCGCGAACGCTGCTCGCGTCGGCGCCAACGCGTTCAGCTACAACTTCCAGCGACGGCCTGTGCCCGGTCTCGGCGAAGTATCGGTAGATCGCCAGTTTCGTCCTTGTATCAAAGCTCATGCGCCATCTGAGGTTAACCGGGAATGGAGTACGTTTCTGGTAATTAATATCGGCGCTGATCGTAGAGTGACTACGCAGTGTTACGATCGCGGCAAAATGAAAGAACTAGTCACGTGTGTTACCTGGGCAAGTGGGCTAAAAATTCATCGACAATTTTCCAGGTTTGCTCCGGCTGCTCCAGCCACGGCATGTGACCGCATTTATCGATGAACGCGAGGGTCGAATTTTTGATCAACGAATGCGCTTCACAGATGTTCGCTTCGCCGGCCAGATCTTGCCGCCCTTGAAGAAGAAGAACCGGAGCAGTGATCGTTTTTAGCGTCGGCCGGATGTCATACTTACCCTCGGCTTTCAGAAAGGCTGGAGGAACGCGGAAATTGTAATCCTCAGGCCTAAGTTCCGACGCCATCTGTAAGGCCTTCTTTCGGTCAAAGAAATAAGCGACGGTCGCGGCGCGCAATCGTTCGAATGCGGCGCGGTCGGAATCAGCTGTTTCGCGCGCAGGATCTTTCCAAAAGTCGCGCATTTCGAGTTCGCAGGCTCCGAGTCGCGCGAACTGATTATCGGAAAACACCCCGAGGTATTCGAACGTGATCGGGCCCGAACCAATCGTGACTACGGCGCGCACTCCATTTGGGTGCGTGCCAGCATAAGCGAGGCCCAGGATCATTCCCCACGAGTTTCCGATCACGATAAATTTCTCGACGTGCAGTTGCTTGCGCAGTGCCTCGATATCTTCCATGTAGGCGTTCAGATTGATCGTGGACGAGTCGTACCGTGGCAGCTTCGATCTGCCCGTTCCGCGTTGTTCCCACATAACGCATCGATATTTTTCCCCGAGCTCGTCAGCGATACCTTCCATGGAGTGGATGTCTTCACCGGGGCCGCCGCTTAACACGAGAACGTAATCACCATTGGCCGGACCAACGACCTTGTAGAACAGATCGATCCCGTCGCGTGTGATCCGGCCGTCGACGGAATTCTGCAGTGCCGCGCCAACATCGGCTGAGACTCCGAGGGAGAAATTAAGCAGAAAAGCCGTTGCAATGGCGACGATGTGCGACCTGAATAGCACTTTACCGGCCGAACTCATTGCTCCCATCTCGCTCATGCAGAAATCTCAA
>QHPE01000239.1 GCA_003218945.1 Verrucomicrobiota bacterium
ACGCGGGAGCGGCCAACGGCAACGGACGAAAACATGATCGTGCCGATCGAGCAATACGGGTTGCGTCTGATGTCGATGGGATTCCTGCTCGACGATACTTCGCCAGCCATTTTGCGCGGGCCGATGGTCACGCGTTACACCCAACAATTTCTGCGCCAGGTCGAATGGGGAGAACTGGATTATCTGGTGCTCGATCTTCCGCCCGGCACCGGCGACATTCAGCTTACAATTGTGCAGACTGTAGCATTGTCCGGCGCGATCATCGTCACGACGCCGCAGGAAGTCGCTTTGATCGATGCGCGCAAAGCAGCAACGATGTTCGAAAAGGTCAACGTCCCAGTGCTCGGCTTAGTCGAAAACATGAGTTACTTTGTCTCGCCATCAGACAATAAGCGTTATGATATTTTCGGCACAGGCGGCGGCGAACGGGAAGCCAAGCGGTTGCGTGTTGCGTTGCTCGGGCAGATTCCAATCGACATCGCCACGCGTGAAGGAGGCGACCGTGGAATTCCAATCGTGAGCGAGGATCCGCAATCGCCTGTTACTGCCGAATTTAAGCGGATTGCCGAAGAGATTCGTCAGACGCTGGCATAGCGACATATCCGACGGCCTCAGTGCAAACGGAATAAATTTCGCGATTCACTCGTCGAATTGGTGTTTGATTTGTTGTGATGAGAGAGCCATTCGGAGTTGACTAGGAAGAGAACTTATGAAAGAAGAAGCCGACATGCCTTCTTCGGAAGCAGATCAAGCGCAATTCGTTAGAGAATCGGCGCTTTACAAGGAGTTTCTTGCCGAGCGAGCGGAAATTTTGAAGCATAAGTGGATCGAGAGCGAAAAAGCCGGGAAAGATATCGGCTTTGAAAGGGCCTTGCTGGATTGGGTTGTGAAACATCGCTCCAGCTGGCGAGAGCGACGAAGAAAGGAGGCGCGCACGAAACAGGCCGCCTCCTAATTTTTTGTACCTTTAAGGCGATCCTGTGAGGTCGCCAAGGAAATTGATGAAACCACAAGAAAATTTCTCCGCTGGCGTCCCCATCATGGACGCGGAAGCAATTGGTCGCGCGCTACGCCGGATTGCGCACGAGATCATCGAGCGAAACTCGCACCTCGAAGGAGTGGTACTCGCGGGGATTCCGTCCCGCGGTGTGGAGATTGCGCGCCGAATCGCGGGTTTCGTTCGCCAGACCGACAAAGCTAATGTCGACACCGGGGTGATCGATGTCGCAATGCATCGCGACGATGTGGGCACGCGCAGGGAACTGCCGGTGGTACACGCGTCGAATCTTCCGGTACCGCTGGAGGACCGGACCGTGATCATTGTCGATGACGTCCTTTACACCGGCCGCACCGTCCGTGCTGCGATGGACGCAATTAATTCATTCGGCCGTCCCGCGCGCATTCAGCTCGCTGTACTGGTCGATCGCGGTCATCGGGAGCTGCCGATCCGTCCCGATTACGTCGGAAAAAATCTGCCGACTGCGATGCGCGAACAGATTCACGTGCGCCTGCAAGAAACCGACAACGAACCGGACGCCGTTTGGCTGAAGAGAGAATGAGAGTGATCGCGAATCTTCTGGGGCGCACACGCGTCCCGCATGTTGGCGAGCGCGTTCCCGCGATCGCGAACTTTTCTTTGATTTTCGTCACTCATGACGTTGCCAAACCCCGGGAAGGCCTGTTTCGGCGCGACGCCGAAACCAGCACGCGGAACGCGTGCGCTACCCAGAACCCATGAGCACGCGCTGGACACGCAAGGACTTACTTGGCCTGCGCGAGTTGACGGCCGACGAAATCAATTTCGTTCTCGAGACAACGGATGCGTTTAAGCAGGTTGGCACCCGCGAGATCAAAAAAGTACCTGCGTTGCGCGGCAAAACGCTGGTCAATTTTTTTGTCGAGCCGAGCACACGCACACGCACGTCGTTTGAGCTGGCTGCATTTCGCCTGAGCGCCGACGTGATCAATATCTCGGCAACGACTTCGAGCCTGACCAAAGGCGAAACCCTCAAGGACACCGCGCGCAATCTCGAGGCGTTGCAAGCCGACATTATTGTGCTGCGCCACAGCTCCGCCGGAGCGCCGCAGTTTCTGGCAAGAAGACTGAAAGCCAGCGTGATCAATGCGGGCGATGGAGCGCACGAACATCCGACGCAGGCGCTTCTCGATCTCTACACGATCCGCGAGCGCAGGGGCAAAATCGCCGGCCTGCACATGGCGATCATCGGCGATATCTTGTTCAGTCGCGTTGCGCGCTCGAACATTTTCGGTCTGCTCAAGCTCGGCGCGCGCGTCACGCTGGTGGGGCCAAG
>QHPE01000099.1 GCA_003218945.1 Verrucomicrobiota bacterium
CGGTCATGCAATTCTCTGCTCTGACTGTTCTTTCCAGCGCAAATGTAATAGCCGTTGGAGCATTCGGCGCCACCCCCTCCTCCGCGCGGTGGGACGGGAGCCAGTGGCGTGTGATTCCGACGCCGCCGGTGAATAACTCCGGATTTCTCTCTGCGATCTCGGGTCGCGACGGATCGATATGGGCTGTCGGCGACCAAGGCTTTCCGGACCCGACTGATTTGATTTTCACTTGGACGCGGTAAACCGACTAACCAGCGGTTCGTGCAGAATAAGACGTTGCGTTTCTTCGATCCGCATTTCCAATTCGGACATCTGCAGTCGCGGCTTCGGTCAGGCCGCAGCTCAAAATTGGAAATAGACAAAGGGCACCGGGCCGGTAGCGGGAAATAGTTCGAGCACAAGAAACGCTAGGACGTACGCAGGGATTTGAACGCGTGCCGGTTGCAATACCAAGCGATCAATGAATTGGCTGCGTTCCTGCGCAACGGCGAGAAATAGTGAAATGAAGATGAGCACGATCGTCCCGGTTGTAAGCAGGAACTCGCCAGTCATATGCTGAAATCCTAGCAGCGCGCTTAACACGTGTCCGCTGGTCTGAAGAGTTTTGGGGCGAAAGAAAGCCGCGCTCAACACAAAAGCTGCAAACATTGCACCGATACTAAACGGCACAAACCAGCGCTGTTTCATGACTCGGTCGATCGCCGTTCCTACCGTGGCGCGATCGAAAAGACGGTAGCCGATTAGCAGAAGACCGTGGTAGGTGCCCCAAGCTACAAAGGTCCAGTTCGCTCCGTGCCACAGGCCAACGAGCACCATGACAACAAACATGTTGCGATACAACATAAGCCTCCCTTTTTTTCCCCGACTGAACGGCATGAACACGTAGTCCCGCACCCACGTGGAGAGGGTAATGTGCCACCTCTGCCACAAGTCGGGAGGGTTCCTGGCTAGAAATGGTCGCGCGAAGTTGAGCGGAAACTCAAAGCCAAGCAGCTTCGCACAACCACGGGCGATGTCGGTGTACCCAGAGAAATCGAAAAACACCTGCATGAAAAAGGCGAGGCAACCCGACCATGCAGCCAGCCAACCTGGGTGCGCCATCGGATCGTTGAAGTACGAGTCTGACACGACAGCGAAGCGATCCGCAAACACCATCTTTTTCAGCAGACCCGAAAGAACGAGAATAATTCCACTTTGGACCACGATTGCTGCTGGGGTCCGCCATGACCAGATTTGCGATATGAATTGCCTGGCGCGAATGATGGGACCTGCGATGAGATGAGGGAAAAACGCGATGAAAAAGGCGTAGTCGATCGGGTTTCTGACCGCCTTCATTTTTCCCCAGTAGACATCAAATGTGTAAGACAGGCTGGCAAAAGTGTAGAAGCTAATACCTACAGGAAGAACAACCTGTAACACCACCGACGACTTCGGGATGTGGAGCAACGCCGCTAACGACCCGGCGAAGAAATCGTAATACTTAAAGAAGCCGAGAAACCCGAGGTTAACTACAAGGCTAACAGCCAGTAATAGCTTCTTGCGCGGGCCGCTTGTAGCTTCCAGCCAGATTCCCAGGAAGTAGTCGACAACCGTGGAGGTCAAAATGAGTACTATAAAGCGCGGATCCCACCACATGTAAAAGACATAGCTCGCCAGCAGCAGCACCAGTTTGCCGATACGAAACGGGACGCTGTAGAACAGCACCGCCACGATCACAAAGAAAATCCAATACTGAAAGCTGTTAAATAACATGCAGACTTAGAGGTTGTTCGCTGTATTAGTTCGGCCTGGCTGATTCCACGCTTGAAATCCGATGTTGCCTTCTGCTTTTGAATCAGCTGATTGGAAGCGTTCAATTAACTGCGACACAAGTGTTTCTGTGAATCTCTGGCGACCCTTTGCATTAAGGTGGAACGCGTCAAAGTAGTATTCCGGTTTTTCCAGAAAATCGAACGTCTGTTCGGGTACTGAGAAAGTCGTTCTTTGAATTACCGAGCTTGGAAGCACAGAAACGTATCCTCTGGAAAATCCCGAGAGCTCTACGAAAGGACCGCGCGGCACGGGGGTAAGGACAATAGAGGTGGGACTCTTCGAATAACGATTTATAATTCTTGGGATCCACTCGCGCTGGAGTTTGAGGGAGTATTCCACGTCGGATTGCGACGGCTGTATCAAGCTCTTCCGGAAAGCCAGTCTCTGAGCTTCTGTTAATTTCTCCGCGAATGTTACATGTCCCGTCATGGAATCGTAAGAGGTGCCCACCAGATCGTAATCGCGACCTTTATAAACCTCGCGTGAATGCATGCGTGCAGCCTCTCCATGAAGGCTTGTTATTCGCGAGATGGGATGTTCGAGAAGATCGACAACATCATCCTGGTAGGCCGAGCCTCGAAGTATGCACGCGGTAAAGGCTCTGAAACGTCCTGACCATCGTTGGAAACCAGAGGCAAAGTGAAAGCAATCGCCGTATCCCAACAGCGGAGCTGTCATTGAAATTCGCAGAGGATCGGCGCTGTTTGGTTCGTAGCCGACGCCGTAAGGAATAATGATCGCCGAATAACGTCGGGTGGTCGGATCGACTTCCCGAACCATGTAGTACCAGGTGTTAGCTGAAGCGGCGGGTTCGGCGAGACTAACAAATTTCAATCCACCGGTAGAGCCAAGCTCGTTCGCAAGGTCCGTCGAGAACCCCTCGGCTATGCGTGAATCACCCAGCACCAATACTTCTTTCAGGCCGGACGGTGCACGGTCCTTTTCGGCTTGCGTGATCTCCGCAATACGTCCCGCGTATGAACTCGGAGCCAGGATTGAGACGTACAGTCCCGAATGAAAGATCACCCCGTCGAGAAAAACGAATGCGGCGATGCTCAGCGCGAGGTTGCGGACCACATGAAGCGGACAAGGCGACGTCGTCGGCTCCATTGGAAATGTGGTTCGCACCGGGCCGGGCGAACTGAGGTAAACCGCGAAATAGGAGACCGCTGCTAATCCCACAATCAGCATCCAGCGCGCCACATCTTGCCACGATATTTTGCGCTGATGAGAAGACGGGCCCCCAATGGACCCGGAAACGGTTACTCTGGCCAGCAACGTCCGCCGCTGATTATCGCCATAGAGTTCGAAAACGTAATGATTCCTTCCGATCCACGGTGCGCTGCGGCTACCTTGCGAACCTTTTGCAAACAGAACAGGTTTTCGGCCATCTTCAGTGACAAAGACGAAACCCGGTGATCCATTTCCTGTATCCCATTGAACGTCAGTGCTGCCGCCTTCGCCCGTGACTGTCACGCGTTCGGGGTTTGCTGTGATACGCGGCGCACCTGAAACCCGTTCCGAATTGCTGCCTGATGCACTTTGCTGGGGAGCGGCTCGCAGCCCCGGTTCTGTTAGCACAAATAGGGCAACACACGCTAGAAAGGCCGCTACGACTGAGAGAGATTCCAGGAGCGCTGACCAGTTGCGCCAATGCTCGCCAAAACGCTTATGCACTTCACCCGTCATGGGAGCATTACAATTGCGCATCAACAAACTGGCTATGGGTAGCGCATCGTGGCCTTTTAGCATGGCGGCGCGCGAAACCCGCGCCAATCAACAGCCCCAGAAGTGCTCCTCCAACATCCAGGAACACGTCGCGAACTGACGGCGTCCGCGATTTAACGAACGTTTGATGAAATTCGTCGGTTGCGGCAAACAGTGCGCAGCCCAGTACAACTGCGACAAAAACCATTAGCATTTTTGCGCGAAGGATGGGAATGCTGCGAAGAGCGCGCCATAGCAAAAGGGCTAGGACCGCATATTCGGTCACGTGTGCGCATTTGCGCATCAGGACGAGGATGACCCAGATTGTGTGCGGCGACATTCCCGGCTTCAGCCACAGCAAAAACGGAACGACGAAGCGCGACGTGTGCTCCGCCGACATGAGATTGGTCGAGCCGACGAAGATCACACTGAGCCAAATCGGCAGCGGCAGCCAATATTTGAGGAAAAATTTCATCCAGAGGTCAAACGTCTGAAATCGGAGATCAGGGCGGAACGCGGAACATCGAACATCCGACATTGAACGTCCAATAGTGGACAAAGAATATACGCTATCCTGGGTTTTGAATTGAGCGTTGGACGTTGGACATAGGACATTGAACGTTTGCCGCGACCATGTCGCCGAAAAACCTCACAACTCCCCTCACCTTCGAACCAATTTTCCAGGAGCGAATGTGGGGTGGCCGGCGCCTCGAATCGGAATTTCATAAAAAGCTTCCGCGACAGAAGCGTATCGGCGAAGCGTGGGAAATTGTCGATCGTACGGAAGCACAGAGCGTAGTGGCCAACGGACCGCTCCGGGGAAGTACGTTGCACGAACTGTGGACGCGACACCGAGAGGAAATCTTTGGAGGGGTTCCCGACACTCCACGTTTTCCGCTGCTTATCAAGGTCATCGATGCGCAGGACAAGCTATCGCTACAGGTGCATCCAGCTGACGATGCTGCCACAAGATTAGGAGGCGAGCCAAAGAGCGAATTCTGGTACGTCGCTGGCGCTAAGAAGACTGAGCTTTTTCTCGGATTTCACAAACCGATCACGCGAAAAGAGTTTGAAGAGGCAGTACGCGATGGGACAGCACTGGATTACGTTCATAAAATTGCGGTTC
Source organism: Verrucomicrobiota bacterium (assembly GCA_003218945.1). GTDB lineage: Bacteria > Verrucomicrobiota > Verrucomicrobiia > Chthoniobacterales > UBA10450 > Udaeobacter. The sequence goes on from QHPE01000099.1 coordinate 4,646, forward strand.
ACGCACGCGACGCCGTTTTCCTCCCGGCGGGGCGGATTCACGCTACGGGCGCAGGTAATCTGTTAATCGAAATACAACAGAATAGCGATACCACGTACCGAATCTTCGATTGGCATCGCATCGATCCCACAACCGGTAAGCAGCGAGAGTTGCACGTACAACGAGCGATTCAATGCATCGATTTTGAAGACGTACAGCCGAAACTGATTGAAGCCAGGGGAGAACTACTGGTCAGCCACAGCCTGTTTGAAATCCAAAAATGGACGCTTGATGGACGCCGCGACGCAGCGCCGTTAGGCCAATTCGCAATCATTTGTTGTCTCACGGGAAGTCTCAGCTGTGCGAGCGTCGAGCTTGCGCCAGGACAGATTTTTCTGGTGCCGGCACAGTTGAAGGACCGTGCGGTACGCCCAGCAACCGACAATGTGTCGCTCCTGCGAGTGACGATCCCACGAGGTTAGCGCGCAGCGCCGGTCTACGACCGTCGCGAGTTTGTGCGGTGATCGGAAACCGGCACTACTGAACTTGGAGAACGGAGCTCCCGACTATCTTATTTACCGAACATTCGTGCTCGGACCTCTTAGCTGATTTATAATCCCAATGGCACCAAAGATGAGGCAAATCACACCCATTACGGTGAGGATGCCTTCTCGACAGGCGATACACCACCCTCTGCCGTCAAAAAATATGATGTAACCACCAACAATAATGAACCAAACCGCCAGGACAATATTCGGAATACGCATTTTGGGAGATCTCCTTGTGAATTCAACGTTACCGATCTTCTTGTGCTTCAGCGCAGCTTAATCGGAGTGATTGAGCTCGAATAGTAAATTTTGGGCAAGCTGGCAAGCACTTTATTTCACGATCGAGCTGGATGGCTTATTATTGGTCGCACAAAACCGTAAATCGCATCGCTTCTTTACCGAGTGGCGTGGCTCAGTAAAGCGTGTCGACCTCGCGCGCGGAGCTAGAGATGCAGTGCCCTCGGGCGATCCGATGTTTCTGCCGAGGAGATTTTTTCCGGTCCCGTCTCAGTTGTAAGATCGACAACTACATCCACGAACCGAAGGAACGAGCCTGGTGTGCGTGACGATCCCGTTGTAGCGGCGGTCTGTGACGGTCGCATTTCTCTTCCCCCCATATTTCACGCCAGTCGTAGACACGCCGCAACAGTGTCATACCTGAATCCAACTGCGCTGCATCAAGTGATGATTTTTGACCGGCATCACATTTGGTTTCCGCTGCGATTTTTCCTCACGCGGTGTAGACACGATGAAAGTGCCCGCTCCGCACAAGGAGAAGCAGAGAAAAATAATCGCGAGTTTGAGCATCCAGCTCACGGATCAATCCCAAAAGTTTGCTGCTCCAATTCAGCCCGAATGCTGACCCAGGCGTCGCAGATAAGTAAAGCTGTAAATGCCGGTGCTGTGTCCATCGCCCCAGCGGGGCTGCAATGCATATCCTCCCACCAAATCGAACCCCACGAGTTTGAAGCTTTTGTCGTTGTAGCTCACGTGCGGTCGCGCAATATGACCGAGCACATCCGGCTCGCCGCCGCACGCAGCGCATGGGCACGCGCGCCGCAGCATTTCAAGCTTTAGAAACGATTCGGCGCCATCGTTCCAAGCGATAGCCAGCTCATCGCCGATTTGTTGGATGTTGATTGGTTCAAGTCGCATTTTCCGGATTCTTCTTTCAAGGAGCGGCGGCTTTCAGCCGCCGACGGCAATTCAAAGATCGACCTTCCTTGATCTGCGTTCGCCAAAGATAGCCGTGCCCACGCGCACCAGGGTCGCGCCTTCCTCGATTGCGACTGGAAAATCCTGTGTCATGCCCATTGAGAGTTGCGCGAGATCAACCCGAAACTCCGTTTGCAAGCGATCGCGCAACTCACGTAATTGAACGAAATATTTTCGAGACTCTTCCGCTTCTTCAGCGAGCGGCGGAATCGTCATGAGACCCAGGATCGACAAGCGCGGCAGCGCCAGAAGCTCTTCCATTTCGTAGCGCAGCTTCTCGGAGAAAAATCCAAACTTGCTCCCCTCGCCCGCCATGTTGACCTCGAGCAAGACTCGCGGATGCAACCCTTCTTCGTTCGCCACCCTGTTTATGTCTTGCGCAAGGCTCAGCGAATGGACGCTATGAATCATTTCAAACAATGGCAATGCATGGCGAATTTTGTTTTTCTGAAGATGCCCCACGAAATGCCATCTCAAATTCGAGGGCAACTCCGGAATTTTTGCGCGCGCTTCCTGGACCCGGCTTTCGCCGAACAGAGTTTGCCCCGCTTCAATCGCCTCGCGCGCTTTCTCGGCTGGGTGTGTCTTCGTTATGGCGACGAGCTCGACATCTTCCACGATCCGACCAGCTTTTGCAGCCGCGTGCGCGATCTGCTCGCGCACGCGCTCGAGATTCTGCGAGACCGAATTCATTACAGAGGCGCCCGCCGCAGCGAATGCCTGTTATTTCTTTACGTTGATGTTTGCCACAAGCAACGCCACAACGAGCAGCGTTTATTGTGCGGGTATCGTGCTTCTCAATCTTCGTCGCCGAAATTCCATCGCCCAAAGTGCGGCAATGGTGAGGATGTCACTGATCACATGTGTAGTGCGAACGCTTCCGTAAGTCGCGGGCGTGAGCGTAGGCTCGAGAAGGTCACGCACTTGTTTCAAGCTGCCCGCGTTTGTTCCGGTTGAATCGACTTGTTTGATCGCCTCAATCGTGGCGAACCGCTGCCGAGTCGTGTCGTACATCGCGTCCAGATTTTCGTAGGCGAACAAGGCAAACAGAAGCGACACGATCAACGTGGTAGTCGGGGCGGGTTGCTTCCGTAGCGATGAAAATGCGAGCAGTCCCCCAACTATCACCACGTAAAGGTTCCAGTAGGCCTGCATCGCGGTCGAACGCTCGAAGTAAAGTTGGATAAGGTCGTTGTAGTTCATAACGGCAATTTCTGATTATTAGTTTCGGAACAATCTGGAAGCGAGGAGAAATCTGGTTCCCGAAAAAGCCAAAAACAAAAGGCGGCCAGGACAAAACCGCCGACGATGTCGATCACATGATGTTGAAATGTGAGAACTGGCGACAATGCCATCAGAACGAACCACGTCATGGTCGCAATGCGAACAAGGCCGCGTGTGTGACGAAAATAAACATCGACTAGAATTAAGGTGAGGGCTGCGTGCAACGATGGAAGCAGATTGTGCGGCGCGTCCATGCCGCGAAACCAATCGAAAACCGCGCCGAGCCATCCATCGGTTTGCGGTCGGCCAAACGCAAACCGCAGCGGAAGAAGCAGGAAGCAGATTCCAGCGACGATTATTGCCGCCGTGATTCGCTTCGCCAAGCTCGATAATTCCCGATCTCTCCGACAAAGAAATGGCGCGGCAATGAAGAACAGATCGATCGACATGTAGGGCAGAATGAAAAACGGCACGAAGGGAATCCCGCGCTCCCATTCAAAAAAAATTGTACCAACGTCGGCGCGTCGCGAAGTAATCCAATTGCAACCTCCGTAAACGATCAGGAAAAGGATCGATAGTCCGGCCGAGAAGACGAGCGCTTTGCTGCGTTTAACGCGCACGTTGTGCAACTGACACCGTAAACATTCCCCATTGATCGATTTTCATATCAATCTTCGCAAAACCAGCTGTCCGTACGAGCTCGTCCATCTCGCCGGTCGTGCGGCGAC
>QHPE01000100.1 GCA_003218945.1 Verrucomicrobiota bacterium
ATGAGCGCGGATGGCATAAATACCCGCCGTCTTCCAAGTTCAAACAGGACGATGAAGTTGGCATCAGCGGCACAAAGACCTTCGAGATAGTGGTTTCGCCTAACGAGAACAAGCAAAGTCTGCCACCGCTCGCATTTTCCTATTTCGATCCAGCAAAAGAGCAATATGTGACGTTGCACAGCGAGCCGACGGCAATCACTGTCCAGGGCGGTGCAACTGCACCCAACGTGGCCGTTCAGCAACCTTCGTCGTCGCCGGTTACAGCACCCCGAGGCCGTCCGCCAGTGCCAAATGCCACGAAGCCCCAGGACATCCTCTATCAACTCACCGAACCTTCGCGAACGGCGGAATTCAAGCCGCTTTACGCGCGGCGCGGTTTTTGGGCGGCGCAATCGTTACCATTTGCGGCGCTGCTCTTCTTCGCGGGTTGGAAGATTCGGCGCGCAAGATTGGACGATCGCGAGGCGCGACGTATCTCTGCGCTGCAACATGAAGCAGCCCAGTTGATGCACAAGTTGCGCCATGACGATGCGTCTCCGCGAGAATATTACTCTGAAGCCTCGAGAATTGTTCGATTGAAAGCCGCTCTTGCGTCTGGCAACCGCGGGATCGATCCAAATGTCATGGACGCGGAGAAGGCAGCGGACACATTCAAGCTTGATACTGAAGCTCGCGACCGGCTTCGCCGTTTATTCGAACAAAACGACGAGTGGCAATACAGCGGAACGCACAACGGCCCAGGAAGAATCTCGCCGGAAAACCGCCGCGATGTGCTTGAGCTGATTGAAAATTTGGGATGAATATGCGCAAACATGGTAGCGCAAGCGTGCCCGCTTGCGAAATCGTCCTGAGACGCAAGCGACGACGCTCGCGCTACATTGCCTGCGCGATGATTTGCTTCGTTGTGACTTCCCCGGGGTTGGCCCAAACGGACGCTGATTTCACAAAGGCGAACGAGGAATTTGCGCAGGGACATTTTAAGGAAGCTATAGCCGGCTACGAGGCGCTGGTTAGCGCAGGCCAATGGAACCCAAATCTGTTCTACGACCTCGGCAATGCATATTTCCGGACAAAGGATTTTGGGCGCGCGATTTTGAATTACGAGCGCGCGCTTGCTTTGGACCGACATCATCCCGAGGCTAAAGCCAATTTGCAGATTGCGCGTGACGAGGCGCGCGCGCTGGAACTGCAACCAAGCCGGTTGGAGCGTTATCTCCAGGTTGCGAGTGCGAACCAGTACAGCGTCGTCGCAGCAGTGGCCTTTTGGCTGATGATTTTTGCCTTTGCCGCCATGATTTTTGCGCGGCGCCGATCGGCGGCATTGGCGTTATCAGTGTGTTGCCTGTTCGTGTCTGCTTTTGCTGCGTGGGCGATTTACGTGCTAGAGCGCGGCAATGAGGGGCGTGCGCTCGCAATTATCATAGGCAAGGATGTGCAGGCGCGCCTCGCTACAGCAGACACCGCCAACAGCGTTCTGGCATTGCCGCCGGGAAGTGAAATTAAGATTTTGAGCACCCGCGGCGATTGGACCTACGCCGCGCTGCCGAATGACTTGCGCGGTTGGATTCCGGCGAAACACGCCGAGCAAGTGCGGCTGTAACAGTTTCTGTAGGGCGTCTGTGTCAGACGCCACTCCGTTCGTTGCGCAGCGCCTTGGCGTCTGACACAGACGCCCTACAATTCAACAGCGGGATCACGATTTGCGGCGGTTGCGAAACGATCTTAGAGAAATGTATGAATCCACAGATGGAGATTGGCACCGACGAGAAGGCGCTCCATATCAATTTGGATTCAGCGAAGTATGGTACCTTCGCTGAAATTGGCGCGGGGCAGGAAGTAGCGCGCAGATTCTTTCGGGTGGGCGGCGCAGCGGGCACTGTCGCCAAGACCATGTCTGCCTATGACATGACATTCAGCGATGCGATTTATGGATCGGCGCAACGCTACGTCAGCCGCGTGCGTCTCCAGACAATGCTGGATCACGAGTACAATCTCCTCATCGAACGGCTGGACCGAAAATTTGGGGCCGAAAAAACATTTTTTGTCTTCGCCGACACCGTTGCGGCCCGCAGTTTCAAAAAGCGCAATGAATCGCATGGCTGGCTGGGCGTGCGATTTCAATCCCAACCACGCGGACAACCTAGTGAGATTATTATCCACGTCCGGTTACTCGACGAAGCAAACGTTGACCAACAAGAAGCTCTTGGGGTGATCGGAGTGAATTTTCTTCACGGTGCGTTTTACTGTCGTCAGCCGGAAAAGTTGATTTCGTCACTTCAGGACAATCTCCCACGCGGACGAATCGAAGTGGACATGATCAAATTTTCAGGACCTGTTTTTCAAAACGTTGATAATCGGTTGATGAGTTTACAGTTAGTTAGCCAGGGTCTGACAGATGCAGTGATGTTCAAGGCGGATGGCGAGACCGTTCAGCCCGCCGAGGTTTTTTACAAAAAAGCAATCCTGGTAGAGCGCGGAAGTTTTCGACCTGTCACCTACGCCACGAACGACATGCTGGATGGCGCGCGACGCGTTTTTTTGAAACACTGCAATTGTTCGGAAGACGACATCGTAGTGCTGATGGAAATGACGCTCGAGAATTTGCGCGCCGATGGCGAGGTTGATCATGCGGATTTTCTTGCTCGGGTCGATATTCTTCGTGCCCTGGGACGAACTGTCTTAATCTCGAAGTTCGGCGAATTTTTTCGACTGGCAGGATATCTCTTTCGTTACACGAACCAGGCGATCGGCCTTGTCATGGGCGTGCCCAGTCTGATCGAAATCCTTAACGAGAAATATTACACGGATCTGGAGGGCGGAATCCTGGAGGCCCTTGGCAGAATGTTTAAAGGCGGACTAAAACTTTACGTTTATCCAATGGTCGACAACGCGACAGGAGAGATCGTAACCGCAACGCAAGTCAAAGTCGCTCCGAACATTCGCTCGTTGTTTCAGTATCTGATCGACAATCAATACGTCCAGGAGATCGCTGAATATCATCCCGAATATTTGCGAATTCAGCCACCCGACGTGCTGACGAAATTGCGGGGCGGAGACAGCAGATGGGAACAAATGGTTCCGCCGGAGGTCGCCCACCTGATCAAGAAGCGCGAATTTTTCGGATACCGCCGGCCGATTGCTGCGTAGGTACACAATGTCATTCCGGGCGGAGCGAAGCGGAGTCGAGGAACCCCGTGGAAATACCGTTAGGTTTCGCATCGGGATGTCTCGACTTCGCTCGACATGACAAGCGGTTAAAGAAGGTATTTTGATATTCGATGAAGATTGCAGTTGCTCAGATCTCGTGCTCGCTTGGTGATTCGGAAGCAAATCTCGCCAAGGTTCATGACCTTTCTCGCACGGCGAAAGACGTGGGCGCAGAGCTAATCGTTTTTCCGGAGATGACTGATACCGGTTACTCGATGTCAGTAATCCAGAAGTACGCCGGGCATTGGAAAAGTGGATTCGTCCCGGGGCTTGAAGAGATCGCTAGCGAGCTCTCCATCGCGATCGTCAGCGGCGTGTCGGAACGCGATGGATCATCAATTTACAATTCCCAGGTTCTCGTCGATGCAAAGGGCGACATTGTTGCGAAATATCGCAAGACTCATCTCTATGCGGTCGCACCCGTCGAAGAACAAACCTGCTTTGCGCCCGGTGATTCGTTCGCAAGCTTTGAACTCGGCGAACTCCGTTTTGGCTTTAGCATCTGCTACGACCTTCGATTTCCTGAGATCTATCGGAAACTAGTCACCGAAAAGAACGTCGACGCTTTTATTATTTCCTCCGCGTGGCCATTCCCACGAGTGGAACATTGGTGTGTGCTCGCGCAAGCCCGCGCGATTGAAAACCAAGCCTATGTGATCGCGTCGAATCGTGTCGGGAAAGACGATGAGTTGTGGTTTTGCGGCAGCTCCGCCATCATCGATCCACGAGGAGTGGTCATAGCCGCCGCTTCGGCAGACCGCGAAGAACTGATTCAGGCGAACTTATCTCAGGAGCTTGTAGACTCGGTTCGCCAGCGGGTACAGTCGTTAGGCCATCGCCGCGAGGATCTATACGGTTAAGGTAGCGCGAGCCTCCCGGCTTGCAATCCGAGGCCACTGCAAGCGAGACGCATGGGCTACGTTCGCGTCTCGCACCAGTCCACAACGCCGAGAGCGTCTTCGGCGTGTTTTCACACAACCAAAGAGGCTCTCTTGCAACTGCGTCTACCGTGCCGGTGCTTCGACTAATAATGCTCGGGAAGACGTTCTGCTGTGAGCGTGCCGTCGTCTTCGAAGAGGAAGTTTCCGTTCACACCATAGAAAAACCTGGCGTAGGTGCCCGAGTAACTCTGGCCGTCGCTACTGACAGAGGCGATCAGGTTTTCGTCCCAGTGGCCGCTTGGCGCTCCGGTCGCATCGAAGGTCCAGGCTATGTGATAAAGGTGAACGCTCCCATCGGGCGCCTGTTTAAATGTCCCCTGGCACATAGCGCCAGGCGCGAAGCCTGCGACTTCAAACTCTAACCCATCACTATGCCATTGATCATAAGTGAAGACCTCTGGCCCACCCGTGGTACTCACGTAATGAACGCTCCACAAGCCGACGATGGGATTTCGACCGGCTGCTTGCACTGTTGAGGATAGCCCAAGACAGCCAAGCACCAGCAGGATTGTACCGAATGTAATTTTTAATCTTTTCATTTTTGATTTTCCTTTTTTGTTTTTGGCCTTCTTTGGCTTCTCACCGTGCCGCCTTCGTCCCGCACTCGCGGGCTACGGCGTGCCAAGGAGAAATCAGTTCTGGCCGTTCACAGGTGTACTGCGCGGGATTGGCGGAGTTGTTACGCATAAACTCTGCGAATCGTTAAATCCCCTGCTCGCAAAAATTCAAAACTAAAAGGCGAATCCTTGAGCCAGGGGAACCAGGAATGTTAACGACTGGCTAGCATGTTGCGTTTTTGCTTTTCTGCAGTGTTGCCGCAGGGATAACCCCCGTCTAGCGCTGGACTAACGCCTGCGCTGCTGGCAAGAGCCAAATGCAGACAATTCCGATCAGAATATGAATTGAGTTTTAAAGTTACATGTGAACAAAAAGCCGCCACGCGGTGAGGCGTGACGGCTGATTGCCAAATATGGCTGCTTGTTCGGCTCGGCAGGTTACTTGAGCAAGCCCTCGCTATTGTTTGGTCATGGTGCCGCTGTTGCTTACCACAATGGTGCCGGGTTGGTCTGTATTGATCCACTTGAGCTCAGCACCTCCGTTCACGATGTAAAAATCGCGGTGCTTGGCGCCGTTTACACCCGTTCACGCCATCGTCCCGTGGCCGTTCGTATCCACGGTATAGGTGCCATCGAAACCTATGGAAAGCTTGTCGAAGTGCATTGTCCGTCATCCCCAATTCTGTTGCGGTATCTGCCCGTGACTGTGCTCCCGGTTCGTCGGGTAGCAGTCGTTTCAGCGAATCAAATAACGCGCATTCCCTGCCGTGCAGTATTCGTCCTTTAATCGTCGCAGGACCTGTTCCATTAATGTCAACGCCCAACGACGCTCATATGCGCGATCGGCGGTCAGATAGTCGGCTGGTTCCATCTCTGCGAGCCCGGCAACTCCAAATTCTTCCAACGCTAGTGGCTGTTGGCCTTTACCTCGCTTTAGCGTCACCGCACGCCGGTGTTCACTAACGAGGAAATGTTTGAGCGACGTAAGCAGATAAGAGCGCAATCGTCCTTTCTCTTTGCGAACAGCATCGAAGTCTCTGCGTTCCAGCAGCAGCGCGAAAAAACTTTGGGTTAGATCTTCTGCTTCCTCTGGTCCAGTGCCTTCTCGCCGGATGAAGCTATAGACGGGGCGCCAGTAAGTGCGGCAAAGTTTTTCAAGTGCCTCTTGTGCTGCCGGCGATTGACCTTGTGCTTCAAGAACCACGCTCCAGTGCGTAGTTGTAAACGCGATCGGCCCGTTGTTCGCGCTCCCGCCAATGCCAGTCAATGACGTTACCTGATCATCTGCAGACACGCTCCCATCGAAACAAAAATGTTCACCAATATCAAGCGGGCACTGTTAGTAATGTAGCGCGAGCCTCTGGCCCACTGCGGCGGGCGAGACGCATGCGCTACACTTCGGATCTAGAACTGTGCTAGCTGAGCAGGGGTAATCGGCACAAACTCGCTTTCGTGCAGAACGACGCGTTGTCTCCTACTCATTAGTTGCCACCATTGTCGCGCGGAGCCAATTACGATTGCCGCCACCAGTACAAGAAAAAAGATCGCAACGAGTGCGTCAAAGCGCCAGACACCTGCTTGCCGTACCAATTCAGCTGCCTTGGTGGAATCGGTCATGGTCGATGCCTGACCCATGAGTGATCGCGCGCCACTTAAAAAACCAAGTCTCGGATCGGACGAAAAAACTTTCAGATAACCAGCAGAGAAAGTAACAGCACACATGAAGCACAGAGGCACGAGCGTTACGAAGAGATATTTAGCCTTCTCCATTTTGATTAGAAGCGTTGTGCCAAGACAGAGCGCCACGACCGACAGAAGTTGATTGGCAAGGCCAAACAGCGGCCAGAGCGAGTTGATCCCGCCTAAAGGATCGATGACGCCTTCGTACAGGAACCAGCCCCATGCTGCGACCAGTAATACACTGGCCAGAAAATTCGCGGTCCACGAACACGTATTGCCGAGCGGTCGCCACAGCTGAGCCAGAACATCCTGGAGCAGAAATCGTCCTACCCGTGTTCCGGCGTCAATCGTCGTCAGAATGAACAGCGCCTCAAACATGATCGCGAAGTGATACCAGAGCGCCAGCGCAGTCGGCTGCGCTGAGACGCGGGCAAACATGTGCGCCATGCCGACAGCAAACGTCGGCGCGCCGCCCGCCCGGTTAAACATCGTGGACTCACCGAGATTCGTGGCGAGCGTTTGCATTTGTTGTTCACTGACTGGAAAGCCGGCCGCCGAAACTTTTGCGACAACTTCTGTAGGCGTTCCCTTTGTATTGATCGCAAAATACTCGCCCGGTTCCAACACACACGCGGCGATCATCGCCATTAATGCGACTATCATTTCGGTAACCATCGCACCATAGCCGATGCTTCGGATTCGTGATTCGCGTCGAATCATTTTCGGCGTCGTGCCGGAGGCGATAAGGGAATGAAACCCAGAGACGGCACCGCAAGCGATGGTGATACAGACAAAGGGAAACACTGGCCCGGCAAAAACAAGGCCGCTGCCATCGATGAATTTTGTAATGGCGGGCATTTCCAGCGTCGGATTAATCAGCACCACGGCGACTGCGAGCAAGGCGACTGTGCCAAGCTTCAAGAACGTGCTGAGGTAATCGCGCGGGGTAAGTAACATCCAAACCGGCAGAACCGATGCGGTGAGCCCGTAGATCATGATTGCCCAAGCCAGACATTTCTGGTCCTGACGAAACCAGCCTTCAATCGCCGGAAAGTGCCCCAGAAATTGTCCGCCCCACACACCGAACGCCAGGCCGAATAATCCGAAAATCGTGACGGCCAGAACGCTCACTTTTCCGGTGCGTAATGCAATTCCCATCATCAACGCCAGGGGAATAGTCACAGCGATCGTGAAAACGCCCCACGGACTTTGCGCCAGCGCCTGGACAACCACCAGTGCAAGAACGGCCAGCAAAATAATCATGATGGCCAGCACGCTGACGAGAGCGAGTAAACCCACGCCGCGTCCGATTTCTTCCTTCACCATTTGACCCAACGTTTTTCCGCCGCGCCGGATCGACGCAAACAGGACAATCATGTCATGCACGCCGCCGCCGAGAGTCGCACCGATCAAGATCCACAATGTGCCAGGGAGAAAACCAAATTGTGCCGCCAACACGGGCCCAACCAGCGGTCCCGGCCCGGCGATCGCCGCAAAATGATGTCCAAACACCATCCACCGATTGGTCGGGACGTAATCCTTGTTGTCATTTCGCAAAACTGCCGGTGTGGCACGCTCCTCGTTAAGGACGAGCACTTTTGTTGCGAGCCATTTACTGTAGAAACGGTAGCTGATCGATAGAGCGCAAAATCCGGCAATGACGATCCAGAGCGCGCTGATTTGTTCTCCGCGCGAAAGTGCGAGAACGGCAACGGCCCAGATGCCCAAAGCGGCCACGCCGATCCAAAGGAGTTTTTTCCAGATGCTCACGCGGCGAAAGCTTAATTGAAATTATTCCGCTTCGCTACAAGGTGTGAGCTGTGCGATTTAGCCACAAAGTACGAAAATTGGTGGATGGCCGGAGCCTGGCTAGCGCGAGAAAACATACCCTCAGGGTGCTACGTGCGAACCGGTTTCCGCTGGAGACGCGCCGCGTCATCGAGACAATTGATCCGGCTGGTTTTGAGAAGATTCGGCAGCGCTACGCCGTAGCGGATCCTGGCGCTGATTGGCCGAAATATCTGGATCTCGACCGGTGGATCGGAGTGAACATCCGGCGGATTCGCCAGCTTGAGCTCGATCTTTCGCGTCCCAAGCGGATTCTCGATCTCGGCTGCGGCTCAGGATACTTTCTCTACATCGCACAGCTCCTGGGTCATTCTGGGGTTGGCCTCGACATGGATCGTTTGCCCATGTTCCGGGAAATCACGCGCCTGCTCGGCGTCCGCCGCGTAGTTCAGCAAATCGAAGCGTTTCGTCCGCTCCCGAATTTCGGACAAAAGTTCGATGTGATAACCGCCTTCATGATCTGCTTTAACAATCACAAAATGCCCGGACTTTGGGGCGTGCGGGAGTGGGAATTTTTTCTGGGCGACCTCAAGAAACATCTAAGGCCGCGCGGTCGGATCTGGCTCGAATTGAATCAGGAATACGACGGAACGTTCTACACGCCGGAGCTGGATGCATTTTTTCAAAAGCGCGGCGCTAAAATCGACGAGCATAAGATTGTCTTTAACTCAGGTCTTCGCGCGCCTGCCTCAACTTCGCAAGTTGCGCGGTAAGATCGTTGAGTCGTCGCCGGTGCTCTTCGACCACTGCTTTTGGAGCTCGTTCCACGAACGCGTTGTTTTGCAACTTTGCCTCCACAGGTTTGAGTTCGGCTTCGATCTTGGCAATTTCGTTGTCCAAACGTTGGCGTTCACCTTCCTGGTCTGCAGCAGCGATCGGCAGAAAAATGTCCCCTGCAGGAGTGATTGCTACAAGCGTGCCGGCAGGTGGCTGATAGTTGGGATCAAGGGCAACCTCTTCCGCGTTCAATAAGCGAGTTAGCGTAGGAATCTGCTCGAAAATCGATTTCTGATTCGTGCGTAAAATAAAACGCATCTTTCTATTGGATGGTAGTTTGGCGCTTGCACGAAGATTGCGGCCTGCCTGTGTTATACCATAGATAGCCGAGACCACGTCGTGGGTGCTTGCGAGGTCGACAGTGCGATCCAAAGCCACTTTTTTGGCTGGCGCGGAAAATTGAATCGATTCTTCTCCGAGGCCCAGTAACGACCAAATCTCCTCAGTCAAATGCGGCATGAAAGGATGGAGCAATCGTAATGTGGCCGAGAGCACAACATCCATCACCGCCAGGGTCGATCTCCTTTTCGCTTCGTCCGCGCCGAAAATGTCAGTTTTGGCCGCTTCAACAAACCAGTCGCAGTAATCGCTCCAAACAAAATCATAGAGACGTTGTGCGACCAGATTAAATTGATACTCGCCATACGCGGTGTCGATTGCGTCAACGGTGTCATTTAACCGCATGAGAACTTCCACGGCGTACTTCGACAACTTCTGCTGATCGATTCGACGGCAAAGATCGATAGAGTAGCGCAAGCCTCCGGCTTGCTCGCAAGCGGGACGCTCGCGCTACCGTGCATCTGACGAAAGCGTGCGACGTTCCAGAGTTTGGTCGCAAAGTTACGCCCTTCCTCGATTTGTCGTTCATCGAAGCGAATATCCTGTCCCGTTGGCGCGATGCGCATGAGTCCAAATCGCAGCCCGTCGGCGCCATATTTGTCGATTAAATCAAGCGGATCGGGCGAATTGCCTAACGACTTCGACATTTTCCGTCCCTGCTTGTCGCGAATGATGCCGGTGAAGAAAACGTGGTGAAACGGAATGTTGTCCTCGGTCTTCTTGGTCGTGCCCGGTTTGAACTCGAGCCCGGCGATGATCATGCGCGCGACCCAGAAAAAAATAATGTCCGGGCCAGTCACGAGAACACTCGTAGGATAAAACTTCTTCCGCGTTCTGGGATCCATCGTTTCGTAGGCCCACAGCCACGACGAAAACCAGGTATCGAGGGTGTCGTCATCCTGAATCCAGTTTTCGACATCGGGCG
>QHPE01000230.1 GCA_003218945.1 Verrucomicrobiota bacterium
AGATGTTCGCAGGTAGCCTCTTCTTCTTAGGGCTGGGCGCCTTCTTTTTCTACAATGGCCGCAAAGCCGCGAGGGTGACCCTCAAGTCATTTGGGCATGGGACGCATAAAGAGTGATGCTCATGCAGGTGAGTCCAGCTTCTGCTTTGAGAAACTCCGAGATATCTACCGTCTTGATGTCGAACCCCTGGGTTCGCAAAAGGTCGGCAGTTTGATGAAATCCGGCGTGCATGCAAACCGTGCCATTGATCCGCAAGACATTTGCTGCCATCGATTCGTCGGCCGGCACCGCAACGAGCCTGTATTCAGAAAATTCGGCTGCATCGAAGTGCCTTGGATTAACGAGCACGGTGTGATCGTCGAGCGCAGTACAGACACTTTTAAGGTGCAGAACTCCTTTCATAGGAATCGCGACCACTTCGTATCCGTAGGCTTGGAGTGCCTTTCGTAGCATCGCAATTCCTTGCTGGTTTGTCCTGGTTGAGAGCCCGACGAAGAGATTACGGCCCAGACGGAGGACATCTCCGGCCTCCAGCGTTCCCGGGGCATCGATCCGCACCACGTTCCGATACTTCATAATGGTTGGCGCGACGCCGTCCACTTCGCGACGGCGAGTTTCACTTCCGGGACGGGTTATGACTGCTACCTCATCCAGAACCAGTGCCGTATCTTCCAGAAAACAGCAATCGGGACACTGGTCATCGCTTGGCAGCTCAACAACTGTTGCTCCCAGGTTGCGCAAAAGCTGCCGATATTGGCTGTGCTGTTGAACTGCTCTGGGATAATCAATGCATTGCCGATCGATGAACGTAAGTTCGCACTCGGCAATTCGGAGGGATACTCCACGCGTAAGTGCGATCAGCATTTGCAATAGGAAATTCTCGAGGGGGCGTATACAGATACGATTATATTCGGATTCTCAAACATGACCCGTCGATTACCGGCGCGATGCTGCAGGTGATCTTCATCGCGGTGCCGCTCTGCATTTACGTTCAACACTGAAGGTAATGGTCTAAGGGAAGGGTTGCCGACCAACCGGGAGTCGGGACCGGAACGGGGGCGGGGGCGGCTGCCCCCGGACGGCGTAGTGGTGTAGCAAAGCCAGTCCATAATATTGGACAGCAGAGATTTAAGGCTCGCTTCAGAAACGTTTGGCACTCGCCTTGCACTGTAAATCCATAGGCCGATGTCCATAGGACAGAGGTGAATGCCTTGCAGTGTAAATATGTCTCAACGAGAGTCGGAGAGAGGGTCGGAGGAGCTGAGTGTTACAGTTGCCAGAAGAGTTGCGTCAGTTGTGCGAGCTTGCATCGAAAGAGATGGATACCGAAAAGCTCTTTGCTTTAGTGGCAGAGATAAACCGCCTGTCTCAAGAATACGAGAAAAAAAACAAGCAAACGATACAAAAGTCTTAACTGATGCGGCGTTTGTTCTCCGTCCCCTTCTGAGGCGCTTCTCTGATGAGGGCTTCCATATCGCGGCGAAAGTCTCGGTCACGCGTGATCTCTCTTAACTCTTGCAGAGCCTGAAACGCGGTGACAGGATCGTTCGTATTAGCAGCCGTCGCGCAGAGTTCTCGGATTCTATCCACCAGGCGCATGGCGCATCCGCCAGCCTAAATTATCCAGAGATACGATGACCTTTGGATGACACTCTCGGGTGAACGTTGCGTGTGAGCACCAAGAATATGTGTACCCGCAGCGAACAAAAACGTTTTGCGGTCATCCATGCCCGATACAAACCGCTGAAATAGCGCAGTTCCGAACTCTCAACATTTCAATCGAAAAAGCGCGACGTTTTGCCCTTGATTTTGGAGCAAAAGGTGCTAACAATGGGCGCTCCGAAAGGCTTGCTCTGCGCTGTTGTTGCCGGCGAACGGCGGAGGGCAAAAATGGAAGGTGAAAAGCGAGAGCGTTGGATGCGGCTCTGCGTGGATGTGGCTGACGAGCAGGACTTGAACCGTTTGCTCGAATTAA
>QHPE01000231.1 GCA_003218945.1 Verrucomicrobiota bacterium
GAATATGTCGATCATTGCGTGGGCAACGTCGGTTGGAACCGAATGAATCCATGGGTCAAATTTTACGAGGATGTAATGGGCTTCAAAAACATCCTGACCTTCGACGACAAAGATATCTCGACCGAATACTCGGCCTTGATGAGCAAGGTGATGAGCAACGGAAATGGCTTCGTGAAGTTTCCGATCAATGAGCCGGCCGAAGGCAAAAAGAAATCGCAGGTGGAAGAGTATCTCGACTTTTACGACGGCGAAGGCGTGCAGCACGTCGCGATCGCGACCAAGGATATCGTCAAAACAGTGACCGAGATTCAGAAGCGCGGCATCGAGTTCTTGAATATTCCATCCACGTATTACGATGAGTTGCCCGCTCGCGTCGGTCACATCGATGAAGACCTGGAGCCGTTAAAGCGACTCGGCATTTTGGTCGATCGCGACAACGAGGGATATTTGCTGCAAATCTTCACCAAGCCGGTGGAAGATCGTCCGACGCTGTTCTTCGAAATCATTCAGCGCAAAGGCGCCAAGAGTTTCGGCAAAGGTAATTTCAAAGCCCTCTTCGAGGCGCTCGAGAAAGAGCAGGACAGGCGAGGCAATTTGTAGCTGTCATGTTGAGCGAAGCGAAACATCTCAGATCCCGCCGCGTTCGGCACGAAGCACGTGAAGAAAATCAATGATCAGAGGTTCTTCCCTGCGCTCAGAATGACAGAATAAGGAGGACAATAGACCATGCCATTTTATCAAAAGCTCGGTCAGATTCCGCGGAAGCATCACATTTGGTTTCATCGCAACGGCGCCGCGCCGACGTTCAAGGACGAAGGCATTGCTTACGAACACGTCATTACGACGGAAGGTTTCAATGAAGCCTACTCAATCATGTATCATCTGCGCCCGCCCACGCGCGTGCGCAGCGTCAAGCTGTTGAAGTGCGAGGAACTGAAGAAAGCGGCCGATAGCCCGCTGAGACATCATCATTTGCGCACGGCGAACATTGCGCGCAAGGGCGATCTTTACAGCGGCCGCATTCCGATTCTTTTCAATCAGGACATGACTGCATGGCGCGCGCGCCCCGAAAAACCGTACGGCAAGTTCGAGTATTATAAGAACGGCGGCGCCGATGAGATCATCTTTGTCTTTAAAGGCGGCGGTACAGTTGAAACGATCTTCGGAAAGCAACGTTATCGCGCGGAGGATTACATCGTCATCCCGCGCGGCATCACTTACCGGCTCGTGCCCGATAAGGTAGAAGAGGAAGATTATCTCATCCTCGAATCAGGCGGTCCGGTGCGAATTCCGAAGCGTTATTTGAATCAGGAAGGCCAAATCAAAATGGGAGCGCCTTATTCGGAGCGCGATTTTCACGGCCCGACTGAGCTCAATACAATCGACAAGGAAGAGGACACGGAAATCCTGGTTAAGGACGGCCCGCGCTGGACCTGCGTAACGATGGCTCATCATCCGTTCGATGTCGTCGGTTGGGACGGCTACGTTTATCCCTTCACATTCAATGCCCAGGATTTCGAACCGATCACCGGCACGGTGCATCAACCGCCGCCGATTCATCAGACCTTTGAAATTCGCGGTTATGTGGTGTGCACATTCGCGCCGCGCTTTTTGGATACGCATCCCGAGGCCGTGAAAATTCCGTGGGTGCACGACAACGTCGAAGCCGATGAAGTTTTATTTTACGTGCGCGGTAATTTCGGATCGCGCCGTGGAATTGAGCCGGCGTCGATCACGCTGCATCCCCGCGGCATCCCGCACGGGCCGCATCCGGGAACGATCATGGCGAGCAAAAACGCGACCCGCACAGAAGAGCTCGCAGTGATGTTCGATACGCAGCACACACTCGAGTTGACCGAGGCGGCCGTCGCCCTGGACGACGAAAAATATCCGTTGAGCTGGCTGGATTGATCAAGGACGGGCGATTTCCAAATCGCTCTCGGCGGACTGGGGACCGCCGCTCCTTGAGAGAGCGCGCAGTCACGCTAAGTTAATTCAATGCGGGACGGAAATTCGGAAACCGAAACTGAGTTGCAAGCGGCTGAACGCCGAATCAGCAAGATTCAACGCTGCGGCGCCGCACGG
>QHPE01000101.1 GCA_003218945.1 Verrucomicrobiota bacterium
CCAAACTATTGAGCGGAGCGATGAGCCACAAAATCGTGAAGACAAATCGAAACGACGCGCCGGTCAAGGCAAGGGTACGATTGACCGGGGCAAGGATCATATAAAGTGCGCTGAGCAAAACAACGCTGCCGATTCCGTAGGCAATGAAGCATGTTAGCGCGACGCGAAATTGCGTTTGGTGCGCGAGCATGTTTCGAGCGGTATCGGCTGCGTTCCGCGGGACGATGAGCGGGTCGAGCAATACATAGTTGCCGAACACGACGAGGCCGAATGCGACCAGCCCGGTGACTCCCGCGATTTTCGCGGCGGTGCGTTGTGCATTGTCGACCGTGCACGTTGTCATTTATTTCTCCAAACTAATGACGACTTTGCCTCGAGCGTGCCCTGTTTCCAGGTATCGAAGAGCATCAGCGGTCTCATTCAATTTGTAAGTGTTGTCGATGACTGGCGTCATCTTTCCGGACTGCAGTAGATCGGCCAGGACCGACATGTCAGCTTTGTTGAACTGTGCGATGTAAGCGATGAACTTCTGGCTACCGAACCGTGACCGCAGATAGCCGTTGAGTTCGCCAAGCAAACGCGTTGCAAAACCTTCGTGCCATCCTGCTCCTCCGATCCCAGCCATGACGCAGATTCCATTCGGATTTAAAATGCGCCGGCGATCGGAGAACGAATGGTTCCCAACGAGATCGTAGATGAGATCGTAACGTTGATCGGTTTTGGTGAAATCCTCTTTCGTGTAGTCGATCACGTGGTCTGCGCCGATTGATTGGACAAGATCGACATTCCGCGTGCTGCATACGCCGGTTACCTCCGTCCCAAACGACTTGGCCATTTGCACCGCAAAGGTGCCCACGCCTCCAGAAGCGCCGTTGATCAAGACCTTCTGTCCCGATTGAATGTGGCCTTTGTCACGAAGGCCTTGCAACGCGGTGATTGCCGCCACCGGGACCGAAGCCGCTTGCTCAAATGTCATATTCGCCGGCTTCAAAACAACTGCTCTGTCCGCCAGGACGCACACGTACTCGGCGATGGCCCCGTTCTTTCCGCCGAACACTTCGTCGCCGGGTTTGAAATTGGTGACGTTTTTGCCAACTGCTTCGACGGTCCCACAGTAGTCGACACCTAGTCGAGTGTCCTTTGGTTTGCGCAGACCAAAGAGCGGGCGAAGCAGA
Organism: Verrucomicrobiota bacterium; assembly: GCA_003218945.1. Classification (GTDB taxonomy): domain Bacteria; phylum Verrucomicrobiota; class Verrucomicrobiia; order Chthoniobacterales; family UBA10450; genus Udaeobacter. The sequence continues at coordinate 1,176 of QHPE01000101.1, forward strand.
AGCGGGCCTCGAATAGTGAGATCGAGCGGATTCAGCGAAGCCGCGCGAACTTTTACCAGGACTTGGTTGTCGTTTGGAACCGGTTTTTCGATTTCTTCAACCTTTAAGACCTCGGGACCCCCATACTCGCAATGGGTAATGGCCTTCATCGGATTACTCGGAGCAGGTCTATGATCGCAATCATTGGTCGACATCCAGTAAGCGATGAATGTCACCAATACCAAGCCGACGAAAATGACGGCTGCACTCCACTTGAGAAAACGCTTTATCTTCATAGGCCTAACGACCCCTGCTCGCCCTGTTCCACAGTGATTACTACTTTTCCACGCGCGTGGCCTTCTTCGAAATACCGCATCGCCTCTGCGGTCTCGCTCAACTTGTAAGTCCGGTCGATGACGGGTGTCACCTTCCCCGTTTGCATGAGGTCGCTCAACAACTTCAGATCCTCTTTGTCCGTTTTTGTACCATACCTCACAAACTTCTGACGGACGAACCGCGACAACAGATCCGCTCTGAGAATCCCAACCACACGCCCCAACATTCCCGGGTGTAGTCCTGCTCCTCCGATTCCGGCAAGGACGCAGATGCCATTAGGAGTTAAGACGCGCCGGCGATCGGAAAAGGAGTGGTTGTTAACGTTATCAAAAATCACGTCGTAACGCTGGTCACCTTTGGTAAAATCCTCTTTGGTGTAGTCAATGACGTGATCGGCGCCAATTGATCGGACGAGCTCCACTTTTCCCGTACTACATACGCCCGTTACTTCTGCGCCGAATGACTTCGCTATCTGGACAGCGAAAGTGCCCACGCCTCCCGTTGCGCCATTGATCAGGACCTTTTGCCCCGGCTGAATCTTTCCCTTGCGCAGACCCTGCAAAGCGGTGAATCCCGCCCAAGCTACAGAGCCCGCTTGTTCAAACGTCACATTAGCTGGCCTAATAACCAATGCTCGCTCGCGAGCACACGCATACTCCGCAATAGAAGAACGAGTCACACCAAAAACTTCGTCGCCCGCCTTGAACAGCGTTACGTTTTTGCCAACCGCTTCAACCTGACCGGCCACATCGGTGCCTAGCCGTGTCCTCTCGGGTTTGCGCAACCCGGTCATCAGGCGAAGCGGCCAGGGCCCTCGCATCAAGCCCGGATCAACAAAATTGAGGGAAGCCGCGCGAACTCTGATCAAGACTTGATCGTCGTTCGGAACAGGCTTTTCAACATCTTCAAACTTGAGAACGTCAGTTGAACCATACTCGCAAAAACGAATAGCTCTCATCGGATGAGTCGGAGGAGCGCTTCTGACATCACACTCGTTCGTCGACCGAAAGTAGGCGATAAATCCCACCAAGATCGACAATACCAACGCGAAAAACATCGTGATGACACTCCACTTTAAAACACGCTTTAGCTTCATAGGCCTACCGAGTCTTGCTAGGCTGCCGCGGCCGTCGTTGTCACCACCGGTACCTTGGCGCCTTTAATCAGGAGCCATAGCATGATCGCGAGCTCGCCAAACAGGATCGGTTGCAACCAGTTAAAGGCCTGTCCGTAGTATTCATGAAAAAATAATGCGATGACGCTGAGAACGACATACCCGAAACAGTTGATCATTAACCAGACACCGATGATTCGCGGCAGAAATCCGGAGCGAAAAACGAGCAGCCCGAAAGGAAAAAGCCACAATCCCCAGAACATCTCATCGATCAAGATTCCCTGACTGTGCAGACGAACAAACAACATTCCGAGTGCGTCGCGTTGTGGTTTGTCAAAGACCGCAAGGAAATCCGCGCCATGGAAGAGAGTCAGTGCGCCAATATTATTGAGCGTGTTGAGAAATCCGACCGCCGCCGAAACCAAAACGAGTGCGACCATCAGCGCAGCCCATATCTTATTGACGCTGCTAAGCAAGCGATAGAGGGCAATTGCGAGGCAGATGAAAATCACTTGCCCGACGAGGTCGGCCAGAATCGAAAGACGAAACATGGTCTCGTGGGCAAGGATATTATCAGCCGTCGCGGCAGCGTCCCCGCGCACGATAAGTTTGTTCGGAACATAAATCAGACTGAACGGACCTGTGACGACCATCGATGCGTAGATGGCGCCCGCGATGCGCGCGGCTTTGACAGTTGGATGCATGGATTTTCTCCTGTTTTTTGGTGCTACTTATTGGCTGGGAGCAGCCCGAGTTGTTGCATCATTGAAAGCTGATCAAACGCAGACCATTCCTCTTTGATTTTGTTATCGACGATGCGCCAGATGGTAATTCCAGCTAATTCCGCTTTTTTTCCTGTTGCCGGGAGCCCGTTACCTGTGCCGGTATTAGTCCCACGAGCAATCCAGTAGATCGTGACCAAGTCGCCTTCCGCAATGAGCTTCTCAGGAACGATGACAACATCTGGAAACGCCTGGTGCCAGCCTTTCAGCGCTGCCTGATCTTCTTCCAAGGTGGCTTCCCGACGGATGCCGTGGTTCACGAAATCTTTGGCGTAAAGCTCCTCTGCGAGTTCGAAACGGCCATGACTAAGGATTTCTTCGAACGCGCGCTTCGCGATTGCCTTATTTTGCTCTTGCAGGGACGCAAAGAGCGGACCTGCAAATAATAATGAACAAGCGCTAATACTGATAATTATTTTCATGGTTTTCTTTTGTGTGATTGAACCGGAGCGTGCGAATGAGAGCGGTCCGCGGTAGCGGCGCAGCCGGGTTGCTGCGGCGAGAAACACCGCAGCAAAGATCAGGCCCAGCCAAAGCCCCGGCGTGCTGAGGTATGTGCCAGGGGTGAGTTGTGGACACCCGACCGAGTGCACGCCTAAGGCGAAGGCATTGGGTGCGAATCCCATCAAACGGTCTTTCAGCATCAATGCAAAGTGCGAAGTCCCGAACGTGATTTTCTCGAAGAATGCGACCGCGAGAAACGGGACCACGGCCCAAAGGAAAGTCGCTCGCCTGGCCCAACCTGAAACCAGCAACGTCCAGCCGTAGATTGGCGCGTGCCAAAGAGCAATCGCAGCTAGTCCGTAGAGCAGAATAAACGAATTCTGAAACAACGGAAAATACTTCCAGGTCGAGGCCGGGCTCATGCCGTGACTTATCAGCAGCACGCTGGTCCAAAGCAGCATCACCACCTGCGTCACCACTACGATCGCAAACGTCACCAGCGGCAGAACAACCAATGGGATTGTCGCCTTAGAGAGCAAAGTGGTGAGATCGGATACCGGCAGTGACTTCCAAAACAGGATGCTGCGATCGCGGCGCTCACCGTACAGTGCATCGAGGCAATAGAATACGCCTACGATGAAAGCGGTCAGTATTAACATGATCGCCGCCATGTTGTACGGCGCTTCGATTGCAGCCCGCGCTCTTGCGGGATCGAGTAACAACACAGCCTGTCGCCGCTCCGGCAGTCCAATCGTGCTGACGAGGAAACCGAACAACACAACCACCGCAACGATCAACGGCGCAATGTAGATCGAACGGTTCTCCCATACTTCTCTCCGCACCGACCAGGAGAACGGCCGCGTCGCGGCGGGTCTGTAGCCGGGAGCGCTGCCCCCTGCAGATTCGGGCACAGTCTCAGATGAATTCATTTGGCTGCTCCTATTTGATCTTCTTTCTCCGTCGGCTCGTCACGTCGAAGTGAACCGGGGATCGAAACGTTTTGTGAAGGTTGACTCATTACGGCGACGAACAGATCGGCGATGCTCGGACGGCGCACCTCGCCAAGCGCTTCGAGTCGGCCGCGATCGACGCGATCGAACAACAGCACGCTGCGCCCGAAAACCTGTCGTTCGTGCACCGGTTTGAGAGCGCGTGCGGCCGCGAGGTGCTCGGGATTCACCATCACTTCGACGTAGCGCGAATCGAACTCTTCCATGCTGCACTCCAGCACGATCCGGCCGCGATCGATAAACATCAGATCGGTGAGCACGTCCTGCACCTCCTCCACCTGATGGGTGGTCACCACGATGGTGCGGCTGCGATCGAAATAATCGTTCAACAGGGAATCGTAAAACTGTTTGCGATAAAGGATGTCCAGGCCAAGTGTCGGCTCATCGAGCACGAGCAAGCGGGCATCGATCGCCATCACGATCGCCAGATGCAGCTGCGCCACCATTCCTTTCGATAATTCCCTGACTTTCTTCCTGCGTTCGATTGTGGTCTTTGCGAGGAACGATTCTGCCTTTGTGCGATCGAACTTTGGATGCACACCAGTCATGTATTCGAGCAACTGCGATACGCGAATCCAGCGCGGCAGCACAGCCACATCCGCAATAAATGAAACATCGCGCATGAGCTCGTCACGATTGCTCCATGGATCGCGCCCGAGAATTCTTAATTCTCCCTCGTATGATGTAAGTCCGAGAATCGCATTGAGCGCGGTTGTCTTGCCCGCGCCATTTGGGCCGATCAGGCCTAGGATGCGACCTTCTTCGACATGCAAATCGATGCTATCCAGCGCAACAGTCGTGCCGAACGTCTTCCGAAGACCGCGTGCTTCTATGGGTGCCATGGTTAACGTTTCCTGGATGTCGAGCGGCGCGCTGCTGCGGCATCCAACTCTCTTTGCGTGAGACCGAGCCTCTCGATCTTTTCCGCGATCCGCGGCCATTCGTCGGTCAGAAATTTCTGGCGTTCGTCTCTGAGCAACTGATCACGTGCACCCGGTTTGACGAACATCCCGAGGCCGCGCTTCATCTCGACCAAATCCTCATCGACCAATTGCTGATAGGCCTTCAGCACCGTAAGCGGATTGACCCGGAACTCGGCGGCGACTGTGCGCACCGATGGCAACGGATCTCCTTCCTTGAGCACACCGTCGAGAATCATATGCACACCACGATCGCGAAGTTGGCGATAGATTGGTTGAGTGTCATTCCATTCACGATTCATTCCGTGCTCCAGACAGCCCTTTTGCCGAGCGCGAGCGGACCGGCTTCGATTGGGCGCTGCGGCTCATATGGTGATATAGTTAACTATATCACTATTGCACATGCAAGTCTTTTCTTGCAAATTTTTCGAGGCAATTTTTATGCGGCTGAAGAACAGAGCCTCATTTTGCCAACGACTTACCGGGTGAATAATCCGTCAGATACAAGGTGCGATCCTGTATCTCCCCGACGAGCGGTCCGTACATTTCCCCCGTCTCCTTCTTGATCTTAATCCATTCCTGGTCCCGCAGGAATTTCTCCCAACGATCGGACATGGTTTCCCTGTCAGGCCATTCAAGCAGATAAACGAACTCGGTTCGATTGTCCTTTTTCGATTCCCAGGTAGCAACAATCTTGAAGTCATACTTGGCCATGATGCGCATGGCATGATCTCGAAATCGGTCGTGAAACGCTTTTTTATTGCCATCAAATATTTCGTAGATCCGTAGCTGATGAATGACACCTCGTTGTCCGCCCGCCCATATTAACGAACGCTGTGGAACAATCACGCCGACCGTCAGTATCACGATTAACGCAATTAGTAGTCTGTATTTATGTGCTGCAGGACTATGCATCATAGCCTCTTTTCGTTGAAGCTTCCGAGGTTGGCTGTAATGCACGCAGTGAGGTGGCAGATAGTCGCTGCGAAAATGGTCGCGGATTATTTGTTTAGCTCGATCTAGCGTACCATTCTGAACTCTTCATCGGATGCGCTCCCTTGTGCATGGTCTTATTTAGACTCCGTTTTAGGTACGGGCAGGGAAGCTTGGCCGAACACGTAACGCCAGCCAGTTGGAGTGCGGACATATGTGTCGCTAAACCATAGTTTGTAATCGGCTGGTTTGCCTCCCTGCACGGCCTTGGTCCAAAGGAGGGCAGTCACCACTGCCGTGTCGCCCCACACTCTGACTTTCTGTGTTCCAGGTTCCTCGTCCTGACGTTCGTAGGTGACTTCCTTCTTTCGAGCTGATTCAATCAGATCGGCTTTGCTGGAAACTTTGCCGCGTCCGGTCACCAGGGCGAAGTCATCGGCTAAAATCTGATCCATTGTAGCAGCATCGTTGGATTTAACTGCGGCTTGATATTTCGTGTCCAAGGCGGCCACAGTCTTTGCGTCTTCCTCCGAAGAGGCATTCAAGTGAGTCGCGGTGCCGAACGATAACGCGATTATCATCAAGATCAGCTTTCCATATCCCGACAGCACTTGGATGAGATCGCGCGTATGTAGAGTAAATGGAGTCATAATTTCTGTTGGATCATATGGCCTTGTTGCCGTCATACTCGTGAATAACGTTCCTCGAGCCAATTCAGCACTTCAATTTTGTTACTAAACCCAAGCAAGCTTTTTTCGAAAAAATTTCCGGTCAGGCGACGCCTGTTTGTTCAGCCAACTTCACCAGCGTGAATAACGGGTGATTCACGGAGACTGGAACGCCAAGCTCCGCCCCTCGACGGGCGATGTATCCGTTCCGCGCATCGATCTCTGTCTGCAGGGCGACAAAGCATTCCCGACAAACGTTAACGGAAACAGAGCAACACAAACAGTTAATATAAGTCTTGTTTTGATCCGTCCATCGAGCTGGGGTTTTTGTCTCGCGTCGTCATCGGAAGAGCCTCAGTCGATGACCTGAAGGTTGCGCAATAGCT
>QHPE01000102.1 GCA_003218945.1 Verrucomicrobiota bacterium
GGCTCGCGCCGAATTGCGTCGAATTGAACGACCAGAATGTTTTCCGCAGGGAAACGGTCGAGATATGGCCTGAGGTGGCGCGCGAAACGTCCGAGGTCTCGAAGAAACGGATCTTCCATCATCTTCTCAAACGATTCAGGCAAAGAAGCCACAACGGCGTTTCGGTTGTACCAATACCAGGAATAAACCATCTCAACCGGAGGCCGCAGGCAGACCAAGACCTTGATATCGCGCCGGTAAGCGGCGATCCTGGCGGCCGCTTCCTCCAAG
>QHPE01000103.1 GCA_003218945.1 Verrucomicrobiota bacterium
GTTTGCGGTTTCCGCTTTTGTTTTGGCCTTCGGCATTGGCGATTTCATCGCATGGCTTGAATCGATTACAAGATTTCAGCGACCGCAACCGACGAATTGGTAGGGCGGGCAGTCCTCTGCACGCCGTTCGCAGAGCGGCGCGCATGGACTGACGCGCCCTACCTTTCCACCTACACGCGTGAGCGGCGGCGACCAGAGTTGCGCGAATATTTTATTGCTCGCCGCCTGGGTTCGATCTTTATCAGCCCTGTGCCACTCTTTACTTCCATGATTTGATCGCGCAAAAGGGCGGCACGCTCAAATTCGAGATTAGCGGAAGCCTCCTGCATTTCCTGTTCCAGTTCGCGCAGAAGCTCAGTCAAATTGAAATCGCCGCCCGCTTCGCGGATAACCGAGGACTCGACTTCGCGTCCGCGAAAAATCGTGTGCAGACTTTCCTGCACGGCGCGCCGGACGGTTTGCGGGGTGATTCGGTGTTTTTCATTGTAATCCATCTGCTTTTCGCGCCGATATTCCGAAATCGAAATGAGTGCCTCCATGCTTTGCGTGATTGTGTCCGCGAAAAGTACGACTTCTCCATTAATGTGGCGCGCGGCCCGACCTGCGGTCTGGATCAGCGAAGTCTGGCTTCGCAAGAAGCCTTCCTTGTCCGCATCCAAAATGCAGACGAGCGAAACCTCGGGAAGATCAAGCCCTTCGCGGAGCAGATTGATTCCGACGAGAATGTCGAAATCTGCAGCGCGTAATCCGCGCAAAATTTCCACGCGCTCAATGGCGTCGATGTCGCTGTGCAAATAACGCACCTTCAATCCGACATCGCGTAGATAATCAGCGAGATCTTCCGCCGTTCGCTTGGTGAGCGTCGTGACCAAAACGCGTTCGCCTTTTTCAACGCGCTGACGACACAGTTCAATAGTTTCGTCGATCTGATCCTTAAGCGGCTTCATAGTGATTTTCGGATCGAGAAGTCCGGTCGGTCGAATGATCTGCTCGACGATGAGCGGCGCGCCCGGCGTGTCCACATCAAATCTTTCCGGTGGTTCGTCGGTTCTCGAAATTGGCACCGCTGAATTCGGTGTTAAGCGTTGGGCGTTGGGTGTTCGACGTTTTCCTCCTGGCAAAACAAAAGGCACCACTTCCGCTTCTCCAATTCGCTGTCGGCGATGCGGGATGTAGCCTTTGTTACCGACTGCGCTGTTTTGGATTTCGAACTCGGCCGGCGTCGCACTGACGTAAATAGTCTGGTTCGTCAGCCTCATGAACTCGTCGAAATTGAGCGGGCGATTGTCCAGCGCGCTCGGCAAACGGAAGCCGTAATTTACGAGCACGGTCTTGCGGGAGCGATCGCCTTCGTACATCCCGCCGATCTGTGGAATGCTGGCGTGCGATTCATCGATGACGGTGAGGAAATCGTCTGGAAAAAAATCGATTATTGTGTAGGGCCTCGAGCCCGGTGCGCGCCCGGACAGGTGGCGCGAATAATTTTCAATCCCATTGCAGAACCCCATTTCCTGCAACATTTCCAAGTCGTACTCCGTGCGCATGCGCAGCCGTTGCGCCTCCAGCAGTTTGTTTTGCGATTCGAGTTCGATGATGCGTTGCTCAAGCTCCTCACGAATGGTGCGCAGCGCGCGATTCAGCTTGTCCGCCGGGGTTACGAACTGTTTCGCCGGAAAAAATGTGATGATATTGAGCGATTCGTGCGTATGACCCGTTAGGGGATCGAACCGCCGGATTGCATCGATTTCGTCACCGAAAAACTCCAGTCGGATTCCTTCCTCGTCGGCGCTGGCGGGATAAACCTCGACCACGTCGCCGCGTACACGGAACCTGCCACGCCCAAAACTGACATCGTTTCGCTCGTAAAGCATGTCGATCAAACGACTGAGCACCGCCTCGCGGCTGACGTGCTGCCCATGTTTCAGCGTCAGCAACATCTGTGCATAATCTTCGGGGGAGGTGACTCCGTAGATGCACGAGACGCTGGCCACGACGATCACATCGCGTCGCGACAACAACGCGCTGGCAGTCGAGAGTCGCAGCCGCTCGATCTCTTCGTTGATTGACGAATCCTTCTCGATGTACGTATCAGAGCGCGGGATATACGCCTCCGGTTGATAATAATCGAAGTAGCTGACGAAATATTCGACTGCGTTACGCGGGAAGAATTGCTTGAACTCGGAGTAAAGTTGCGCAGCCAGGGTTTTGTTGTGCGATATGACCAGAGTGGGTCGATTCAGCTCCTGGACAACATTGGCAACGGTGAAGGTCTTGCCCGAGCCAGTCACGCCGAGCAGCGTTTGATGGCGATTTCCTGCCTCGACAGATTTCAGCAGCTTTGCGATAGCCTGCCCCTGATCGCCACGAGGTTTGAAGTTCGACTCAAGATGAAACGCCATTCGACCAACTTTAGCACAAGATCGACAGCTGCGGTGTGGGTCCCTTTGATCTTTGGTTAGGCTTGATGACTATGTTTTCACGCAGATAGGATTTCGGAAGCCGGAAAAATCGCGCAGGATATTGTTGCTGTTAAAGGTATGCCCGCTGAATCTCAGCCTTCGGTCCAGTTACAGATTGGCCACGTTCTGTTTATGGACCTGGTCGGTTACTCGATGCTGCTTCTAGATGAGCAGCGCCAGTTTCAGGAACAGCTGACTGAAATTGTCCGCGATACAGAGCAGGTCCGTATCGCCAAAGAGGCCGGGAAATTGATCCGTCTTCCAGTGGGCGACGGCATGGCGTTGGTTTTTTTTGATAGCCCCGAAACGCCGGTGCGGTGCGCGATCGAGATTAGCAAAAGGCTAAAAGAATATCCTCAATTGAAGCTTCGGATGGGCATTCACAGCGGGCCAATCAACGAAGTTCGCGACGTAAACGATCGAACAAACGTCGCAGGGGCTGGAATCAATCTGGCCCGCCGGGTGATGGATTGCGGAGATGGCGGTCACATCCTCTTGTCCAAGAGAGTCGCGGAGGATTTGGAATCGCGACGCTGGACTCCATATTTGCATGACCTTGGGGAATGCGCGGTAAAGCACGGCGTCCCCATTTTCCTGGTAAATTTCTTTGGAGACGACTTTGGGAATCCTGGACCGCCGAAAGTGATTCAGCACGCGCGTGCCGAAGAAGCTGCCAGAGCTGCGGCTACCGGTGCTCTATCAAGATTTCGACGCGTATATATCGCGATCGGCGCCGCTATCTTTTTCGCTACTGTCACCGGTCTAAGCATTTGGTTTTATTTCCGACCGCCGCCAGCAGCTTCCCTGCCTGAGGAAAAAAGCATCGCGGTGTTGCCGTTCGAAAATCTGAGCGAGGAAAAGGATAACGCATTTTTCGCAGACGGAATTCAGGACGATATCCTCACGAGTCTGGCAAAGATCAAAGAGCTCACAGTCATCAGTCGTTCCTCGGTGATGGCGTTTCGCGAAGCCGCAACGCAGAATTTGCGCAACATCGGCCGGAAGCTCGGCGTGGCGAACATTCTCGAGGGCAGTGTCCGAAAAGAAGGCGATCGCGTCGTGCTGAATGTGCAATTAATCGATGTTCAAAATAATCGGCAAATTTGGGCAAATCGTTACGACCGCACTCTGGTTGATTCGCTGGGATTGCAGGGAGAATTAGCCGGAGAAATTGCCGAAACCCTTCTGGCAACGCTGAGCGAAGATGAAAAAGCGCGGGCCACTAGCAAACCGACGCAAAACGCCGACGCATACGTGTTTTATCTGCGCGCGAACCAAATCTCCCAAAATCCTGATGCGCTGCTGGAGGATTACGAGACCTTGATCCGAATTTTCCACTCGCTCACGCGCGGCTGGCATCTGTTTGTGCCGAGATCTACCGTTATTACCAGCCGACCGACATTTGGAAAACGAAAGCCCGGATCGAGGCGGAAACTGCACTTCGGCTGCAACCAAATCTTGCAGAAGGTCATTTTGCGCTTGGGCAGTGCATTTACTGGATGGACCAGGATTACGACCGCGCTCTGGAGCAATTCAAGATCGCTGCGCGCCTATCGCCGAGCAACGCAGATACTCGCCGGTTAATCGCGGCAATTGAACGCCGACAGGGCAAATGGCAGCAAGCACTCGAAGCGTACGAAAGAGTTGCGAAGATTGATCCGCAAAATCCAAACACTGTCCGTGAACTGATAAATACAAACACTTCGATGCGTCGCTGGCCGGAAGCGGCGCGCTGGGCCGAGCGCATGCGTGCTATGGCTCCGACGTCGTTCGTGGCGAAAAGCCAAAGGGGGTACATCGAATTCTGGTGGAAAGGCGATACGCGCCTGCTGAAGTCGACGCTGGATCAAATGCCAGCTGGTGTTGATCCGGATGGCTCGGTCACCGCGGCCCGGTGGGACGTGGCCATGCTGCAACGCGATTACGCCACAGCCAAAAAAATTCTGGAAACGTCGTCGGTCAACGATCTTTCTTATGCCACTGCCGGGTTGACTCCGAAAATTTTCCTCGAAGGCTGCACGTACCTCGCGGAAGGCGATAATTTAGGCGCCCAGAAGGCGTTCGAACAGGCACGGCCCGCTTTTGAAGCAGCAGTGAAAGAAGCACCGGAAAGCGCCGAGCGACACGCTGGCCTTGGATGGCTTTACGCTTTGATGGGGCGGAAGAACGATGCCATCGCAGAGGGACAACGCGCCGTTAAGCTCAAACCGGAATCGAAAGATGCTGTTGACGGTTCACTGATGAGTGGGTATCTGGCGCTCATCTACGCGCGTGTTGGCGAAAAGGATCTGGCCATTCCGTTGATCGAGCGTCTGCTCAAAACACCGGGGGCAGTCGATAGCGCCGATTACAGCATCACGGTCAATGATCTGAAATATCGTTGGGAATGGGACCCGCTCCGCAACGATCCGCGTTTTCAAAAACTAATCACGCAGAGCGCACCCTAGGAGCTTTCAAGCGCCAAGTTGTATACTTATATTCTCGATTGCGATGCGTGCAGCACATTGAAGCTCGATTCCGCCAGATTAACCCGTGAAGCTGACAGACTTTTTTGCCGAGCTGAAGCGAAGGAGAGTTTACAGCGTGGCAGTCGCCTATGTTGTAGGCGGTTGGGCGCTGGCTCAAGGCATCGCCCAGGTTCTTCCAATATTCGACGTTCCAAATTGGGTGGTACGTCTCATCGTGGTGCTGATCGTGCTCGGTTTCCCCGTAGCGCTCACGCTATCCTGGTTTTTCGATCTCACCCGATACGGAATCGTGCGCACTCCAGATCGTATACCGGCAGACGGAATCGAAATTGTCGCATCGAACGTTTCATCGGAGAAATCGATCGCCGTTTTGCCTTTCAACAATCTAAGCGCAGGAAAAGACGACACCTATTTCAGCGACGGCATTGCCGAGGAGCTTATGGGAGCACTCGCCAAGGTCGACGGCTTGCGCGTCGCCGCGCGGCGCTCGTCGTTTTCGTTCAAGGACAGGGAAGCTGAGCTCGCCGAAATTGCGTCGCGATTAAACGTGGAGCATGTGCTGGAGGGCAGTGTGCGACGCGACGGCAATCGAGTCCGTGTCACGGCAGGTCTAATCGATGCACGCGCGGGATTTACCATCTGGTCGGAGACGTACGAGCGCGAAATGCATGGAATTTTCGCCCTGCAGGATGAGATCACACGGGCCATCGTCGATACTCTCAAACTCAAATTGGCGATATCGGCGCCTTCTCTGCCTCGGAGCACGGAGGCATACGATGATTATTTGCGGGGTCTGTTTTATTCTGACAAAAGCACCGAGGACGCGCTGCGGAAGAGCCTGGAGTTCTTCGAGCGTGCACTCGAGAAAGATCCTCGATTCGCGCGTGCCTGGACGGGCATTGCGAAATCGTGGCTGTGGTTGGCGGACGCTTATGTCAAGCCTCTCGAAGCGTATTCGAAGGTGCGTGACGCCGCGATGAATGCGATTAACATCGATGATGGCGAAGCTGAAGCTCACGTCTATCTTGCCGAAACGAAGCGGATCCTCGATTGGGACCTCAGAGGCGCCGAGGCGGAATACCTCCGCGCGTTTGAAATTGATTCCAATTCCACGCCATCCAATTATTTCATTGCTGCATTTTATGCTGCGGTCGGCGAGCGTGACAAAGCTCTTGGGCATTTGAGCCGCACCGCGAAAATTGATCCTGCATCTCTCTGGGTCAGCAATTTCGCCTGTGAAATCTACCGGTACTTCGGGTTGATCGATGAAGCCATGGCCGCTGGTGAGCGTTCGTTGCAGCTCGATCCGACATTTGTTTATAGTGAACCGCTCCTGGCGGCACTGTACCGGGAAATGGGACGCTTCGATGACGCCATCGCCTTATACAAGAAATCTCAGGACATCAGTGGTCGAGTGCCCTTTGGTCTTGCGATCACCTACGCAAAGATGAACCGCCGCGAGGAAGCCAGGGAGATTCTCAAGGCCGCTTGCGCGACTCGCGGGAGTTACACGCCGGGGGATGCAACTGCGCACGTGCACGTGGTTTTAGGAGAAAACGAGGAAGCGATCCGTGAACTGCAGCGTGCGTACGACGAACATTCGTCATCATTGCACTTTATCGGCATCGCTCCCGAATTCGAGCAGCTGCGGTCGGACAGACGTTTTGTTTCTATCGTCCAGAGAATCGGTCTTGAGCCGGAAAAAGTCTTCGCGGCCAATGCCCAGGGAACGACGGCTTCCCAGGCATTGAGCACAACGTGACGGCTGGAGGCTGTCATTCTTCATGTCCTACTGCACGATAACGTCCCGCCCATGTCCGTGCGCCCGCACGCCTAAGTCGTGCAAATTCTGTTGCGCCACGTGCATTCCGAAGAGCAAAACCGCAATCAAACCGAAATAGAGCACAGACATTATCCACCGCTGAGATGGTGTGACTTCGAAGTAACGTTGCTCCTCCTCGGTTCGCTTACGGAACAGCGAATAGATCCGTGGCAGCGAGAGGAGAACAATCAGCCAGATAATGAAGTTTGGATATTTCCAACCAAACCACACGAGCAATGCAAACCCCGGCAGCCACAACCAGCGCGACAACGCCGTCACGATGCGGCCGCCGTCGAGCATTCCCACCGGCGTGAGATTGAACAGGTTTAGAAAATATCCGAACCATGCCAGTGCGATAAAAATCGGAGCGGCAAACAATTGGCCCAACACATTGCACACCAGCGCACCTAAGCTCCCCAACAACGGTCCCCCAATACCCACGCAGGCTTCCATCCACGCATTGCGCGGCGCTTCTTTGAGCGCGATGAACGCGCCCATAAACGGAATAAACACAGGCGCGCCGACTTTGAGTCCAAATTTTCTGGCAACGATCAAATGGCCCGTTTCATGGACGAGCAAAAGCGACACAAAGCCGAGCGCGAACTGCCAGCCCCAAAGCTGCATGTACACCCACAACATCAGCAGCATGGTGCCGCCGGACTTTAACAGGACCGGCAGGAATTTGAGCAGCGGCAGGAGAACGACTTTGAGCTTCGCGAAAAATTTTGCGATCGCGATGCCGACCACGGCGACTGGGCCCAGCGCCTTTCTTATCCGGCTCCAGGCGGTCTCCTCAGTCGGTGCCTTGTACTCCTCAGTTCTTTCGGTCTGAACATTCATGTCCTGCACTTAACAATGTGCATGGCGTCTCCGCGAAACACCAATCGTTCAGCGGCGGCGCCGTGCGTCGGAAGAAAGTGCGTTGAAATCAGCGCGGCGCGAGCGCGTTGGCTGTTTGCGGCGTTTGCTGGGCTGTTTGGTACTCCTGCAGCCATGCGCTCCACTTCGTGTTCTCTCTCCACATCGTGATTCCTGAATGGCCGTAGTGTTGTTCTACTTCGTATTCGTCGTCTTTTTTCACCGGGCACCAGAACAATCGTCCCGCCCTGCGCCAGGCATCGAAAAGGATTCCATCCTCGAAGCGCTGATTGCGGGCAGTCACCACCAGCGCGTTGTTTTCGCTCGAAGTGTTCGGATAGGCCTCGCCCCAATGCAGCACCAGCGTCTTGAGCTTGAGTTCCTTCAGACGCGCGCCGAGGTCCTGCGCCCAGTGACCGCACCAGCCGCGCTTGCGCTTCCCAATGTTGACCAGGAACACCGTGAACTCGGGATTTAGAACGACGCGATATTCTTTTGCGAGGCTGCGCGCCTTCATGTGCGCGGTCTCCGACAATAGCTCGGCTTCCGCTGGATCGACATCGGGTGCGAGCGCCGCCAGGGCCTTGCTCAGGTCCGTGACTGATCTTTCATCCCGTGCGTGCACTGAACTCACCAGAACCAGGAATGCAAAAATAAAGGAGAGTCTGTGGATCATGTGTTTGCCAGTGCTGCATGTCGCACTGCAGTGTCGGCAGTGCAATGGAAAATCCGCGCGAAATCCCTATCGCGCCGCGAGTTCGCGAAAATACGCAGCCAGGTTTGGTTTGAAGTAGAAATACCAGGCGGCAACGCAACCGAAGAGGGATGCGTCAACAATCGCGCGCCACATGATGGTGTGCCGAAGCACGTCCAGTGCGCCGAGAGCGGATGCGTACACAATGATCAAAATGAAGATCGCCATCACAAGATGACGCGAGTAGGGTTTGCCAGCGGCAAACGCGTAAGCAACCGAAGCCATCAGGCAGCCAATCACCGCGACGAGCGGCGCCGCGATATGCAACCATTCTGAGCGAGTAACTCTTTCACCGCCCATGAAGTGTGGACCAACATCGAGAATCGCGAGCAGGATCGACACAAACATTCCCGCGGATGCCAGTCCTACAAACCACGTCAACACTCGAATACCGAACGGTTGCTTCATTTGATGTGTCCAACTTGGAGTCCGGAACGTTAGCGCGCCGTTGAATGTAGAGGTGCTCGCCGCAGCGAGCACGTAATCGTCAGGCCTTTGACAGCAGCGGATCCATAGTCAACCCGCTAGTCTTTACGCCGAATCGAACCGGCGCCGGTGACATGTTTTTCAACGGTCGGCGGATTACCGGAGTAGGCCACTTTCCCCGCACCGGTGATTATCACCTTTAGCGTGTCCGTGACCGCGACCTCCGCGTCACCGGCGCCGGTGGTGGAGATTTCGGCGGTTTTGGTTTGCAATCTATCCGCTGCCAACTGGCTTGCGCCGGTCATATCAGCCAAAAGTCGGTCGACCTTTCCTTCAAGAGAAACCTCGGACGCGCCTTTTGACTCCAAGGCAAACGAGGGACCACTCAATTGCTTCGCAGTCAGCTTCACGGCGCCCCTGAGCCTGGCGCCTGTCCTGGTTGGGCTGGAGATAACGATCTTAATTCCGTGCGTAGGCCAAACGCGCTCACGCATGCGAAGATGAAGCGTGTCGTCAGAAATATTATTCTCGATGTACGGCAGCAGATTTTCGTCGGTCGTGACCCGGAGAGTCGGCGAGCCATTTTCCCATTCGATCTCAAATGCGCCACCGGCGTCGATGTTCGCGAAACCGCCGCCTTGTCGGTCCTCCGTTTTGATGTGGCCATTGCCGCGGATCCCAGGCAAATGGCAGCCCACAACTAAACCGACACACCCAGCGAGTACAACGATCGCGATGCGTTTTATACAGAATCTCATTTCTATTATTACGATGCGCCGACAGATCCGTTTGGATTCAACAAAAATTCAGGGGGAACTCCAGGGCGCGCAGCGGGACTAGTCGCTTCGCGGGGCTATTGCAACGGAGGGAGACGGCCGCTCCTTGCGGTCATTGCACGATTTTCATCTTCAGCGTGTCAACGAGAACGTTATCGACATAAAATTCCACGCGGTAATCGCCAGGCATCCAGCCATCTTGGGGTCGGGCCAGGGTGAACGCACCGCGTGCAGTCGGGGCCTCAGCGACAACGGAAGCCTCGTCCACTTTGTAATCTTGAGGAAGATCCTCGCTAATGTTTTGTGCGATCCACACAGCCTTGACGCTGGCACCTTGTCGCAAGCGCTGTCCCTGCCAGCGCGCATAGATTTCCGGTGTATTCGACGAAAATGTCGTCGTCGGCTTGCCGAAGCGGTCTTTAGCAAGACTCACCGCAAGCTGCTTCGGTGTGGCGTCCGATTTCACTTCGGGTCGCTCAACAATTTTCGGATTTTCTACCAGCTCAAGCGAAATGCGCTGGAGCAAATCGCCTTTTGCGTCCTGCATCGCCGTCACATCTTTGACGATTCCGACACCCGGCGCGAACCAGCGATCAATTGTCATTCGGTTCGGCGCTGTTTGCTCGCCATGAATTCGGAACGCTTGAAATTTCCCCGCGGGCACGCCGATGTTTTCTTCGCCGACCACATCATAATGCTGTTGCACTTTCAGATCGCCGGCCTGTCCGTTGAAGTCCCAGGCTGCGCCTTTTTTGAGTGGAGCGGCGATCATCGTCTGCGGCGGATTAAACTTGATCAGCTCGCCGTCGAGATTGATTCGCGCCCAGCAAAAAATTCCGTGGTCGTCCACGCTCAACAAATCGGTGTTGGTGATAATGCCCGCCCGGTGCATTTCAAATTTGAGAAGATCTTTACCGTCAACATTCTCTGTTCCCTCGAGACGGTATAAGACCGGCAGGCGAATCTTGCCGTCGGCGTCCGCTTTCACACCGGAAACATTGAATCCTCTACCAACTTCTTCAGTCATGTTGTATCGCCAGCTCGTTCCCGGCACCGTCGGAACCAGCGAAGCAGCAAGCGCGGAGCAAATGCCGAAAAGGCAGGTCGCGGCGCAAACTGTTCTCATGTTGGTAACTCGCACGATTAGTCGGTGTGCTCAAGGAGGGCTGGTGCTGAGTCCGCATGGCCATTTGTGAGATTCCGATGTTGGATGTTTGGCTGCGCAACAAGTCGGCGCTAGGTTTATTGGCGTACGTTTATGATGAAATGAGGATGTTCGACAGGTCATGAAAGCTTTCGAAATTGCCGGCGTCCCCCGCGACGAGATCAGCAGATTTGTCAAAGGTCTTCATTCCGATCCCTTCGGCGTGTTAGGCCCGCATAAGATCGGTGATGGTGTGGAGGTCCGGGTCTTTCGCCCGGACGCGCGCGCGATCGAGGTCGTGCTCGATCGAGAACCGGATAATCCAATCGCTGCGGAACGGATCGATAAGGAAGGTTTCTTTTGCGTCACCGTCCCCGGCGCGGGGAGCGACATTCCGTACCATCTCCGCATCGTAAAGCCGGACGGCTCAGAAGAGTTCACGCGGGATGCGTATCAGTACGGTCCGATCATGGGCGATATCGATCTGCATCTGTTCTCCGAGGGACAACACTGGAAAATCTATGAAAAACTTGGCGCGCATTTGCAGGCGATCGGCGATGCGACTGGCGTTTATTTCGCCGTTTGGGCGCCGAACGCGCAACGCGTCAGTGTGGTTGGCGACTTTAACCATTGGGATGGCCGCGTGAATCCGATGAGGAAGTTGTTAGGCGCAGGCGTCTGGGAATTGTTTTTGCCCGGGATCAAGCAAGGGACGCACTACAAATTTGAAATCCGCACCCAGACCGGCGCGGTGCTGCTAAAGAGCGATCCGTTCGCGTTCTTTAATCAGCACGGCAAATCCACAGCATCGCTGGTGTACGATTTGGAACGTTATACCTGGAACGATGCCGACTGGATAGAAGCGCGCCGGCAGAAGAATTGGCCGCAAAGTCCCATTAGCATTTACGAGGTCCACCTCGGATCATGGCGTCGCAAAGAAGGAAATTGTCAGCTCACTTATCTCGAACTTGCGGACACGCTGCTGCAGTACGTAGTGGAGATGGGTTACACACACATCGAACTATTACCCGTGGCCGAGCATCCCTTCGAGGGCTCGTGGGGTTATCAAGTCACAAATTATTACGCTCCCACCAGCCGATTCGGGCCGCCCGATGATTTCCGTCATTTCATCGACAAATGTCATCAGGCCGGCATCGGCGTGATCATGGATTGGGTGCCGGCGCATTTTCCGAAGGACGCACACGCACTGGCCGAGTTCGATGGCACCGATCTCTACGAGCACATGGATCCGCGTCAGGGCGAGCACCAGGATTGGGGCACGCTCATTTTTAATTATGGACGCAACGAGGTGCGCAATTTTCTAATCGGGAACGCGCTTTTCTGGCTCGACAAATATCACATCGACGGTCTGCGCGTGGACGCCGTGGCCTCGATGCTTTACCTCGATTACTCGCGTAAGCCGGGGCAA
>QHPE01000232.1 GCA_003218945.1 Verrucomicrobiota bacterium
CTCTTCATTGGTTTTCCTTCGCTGAAATTTTCACGAGCTGTTGTTTCATTTTCTGTCGGGCCCGAAAGGCTCGCACCTTAACGAGCGCCGCGCTCCAGCCGGTGATCTTACGGATTTCTTCCACGGAACGTCCTTGCAAATATAGCAAATCAATCGCCAGCCGCTCGACTGGCTTCAGCGTTGCCAAAAGATGCTCCACCAGTTGACGTGATGCGAACCGCTGGTCAGGAGGCAGTTCGTTGGTCGAGCTCGTCAGGTTTTCGATCACCGCTTGTTCTTCGACGCTCAGATCAGCCTGACGCACTTCCGGTCGCACTCTCTCCGATTCAATTTGGTTCAGGCAGGTGTTAACCGCCACACGCGAGACCCAATGCTCCAGCGGTACGTTGCCGGAAAATTGCGATAATTTTTGGAATACTTTAATGAAAATCATCTGGCAAATGTCCTCCTCCGCGGTTCGACGCGGCCGATGCGCGCGAACGATCCTGGCCACCAGCGGATAAAGCCGTCGCACCAGCTTGCGCGCTGCCTCATCGTCGTTTTGAAGCGCAGCATTAACCAGGGCGCCTGCGTCAGAATCATCCATGTGATCGAGAGCGCGTCCACACCAGTACACATGACCGTTGCAGCCGCGCTTTGGTTACAACTTCTCGTGTGGAGGTGCTGGTGCCAAGCACCTATGCGTTCGGCATTCGCCGCGGCGACCGTCGCTACAATCTCGGAAAAAAAGTTTTTGTAACCGCTGCAGCCTGCGTGCGGTCATGTCTTTCAGAAGCGCAAAGAAACGCTTCCAAACAAAAAATGAAACCTACTATGAAAAGAAACGTACTAGCAGTTGTAGCGGCCGGCGCTTTATCATGGCCCAAGCCCAGGCTGGGTCCGGGGTCGGGTGCGCGCACGGGCACGCATTTGGTCTTCACGAGCTCACCGATAGTTTGAACCTCACGCCTGAACAGCAAACGAAGGTTCAGCCCATCCTTGATCAGACCAAACCGCAAATCGCCGCCATTCACCAGGAGGCGATGCAGAAAATGAAAACCGTGATCGAGGGCGCTGTGTCGCAAATTCGGCCAATCCTGACGGCGGATCAGCAGAAGAAACTCGACGGCGTCCAGAAGGCGCATCAAGACATGATGAACGCCCAAAAAGAGCTTCACGACGCAACGCAGGAATAACTTCGGTTGCTCGGAGGGTGGGAACGGCGGCGTTTTGGAAACGTCGCCGCCTCACTTTATCAATACATGAGAGCTGAGACCCCTGGCGAGAATGTTAAGACTTGATCCGTCGGACACGCTCCCAATCAGCTTTTTGCCACCTTGACCGAGCCACTCCACTGTCTTAGTACGAATCATGAAACGAAACTTTCTCACGCTTGCGACCGCAGGCCTAATTATTCTTGGCGGCTTCTCCGTCGTGCAAGCCCAAAACCCCCGTGGCGGCGGCGCCAGAGGGGGCGCCAAAGGGCACCGACTTGAACAATTAACAGAGGGGCTAAACTTGACGCCCGATCAACAGGCCAAGGTTCAACCGCTAATTGATCAAGCCAAGCCACAAATCGCTGAGATCCATCGGGAGGCCATGCAGAAAATGAAGTCGGTCATCACCAGCACTGCGTCGCAGATCCGTCCGTTGCTCACGGCCGAACAGCAAAAGAAGCTCGATGAGAATCAAAATGCTCGTCGAGGCAAGATGAATGCGCGCAAGGGGCCGGGGCCTCGCGACGAAATGGACGAGGACTAATTCTTCGCTCGTTGACAGCGACAAGCAAAGGCAGCGATCCGAAACGGCCGCTGCCGGGCGTTTTTTTGAATTTGATTGTGGGGCCGTCTGTGTGAGATACCGCGCGACCCTGCGCGCGTTTCGCAGAAAGCCGTAAGCTTCGGGCAATCGCCCTCAGCCGCTCTTCTTTTTCAATGAAACCAAAAACAGGATCCCGCCGATCGCCGCGAGGAGGATGGCGATGGTGAAACCCGTGGACGAGATCTCAGTACGGCCGTGATAATTTTCTTTAAGTCGCGCAGCGAGGCCGATCAGGAAACAAAGGACCCCGATGCAGAACGAAATCAGTCCGATCGCTCGCTGGTCATCCGTAGAAATTTTCATTAGCGGCGGCAATCCAATATAGCCGCGAGCCTAAAATTCAAGTGCCCTTTTTCCACAGAGCGCCTTAATGTCAGAGATGCGCGGCGTTCAGCGAGTGAGTTTTGCGTTTCTCGCCTTAGCGGTCGGTTCATCTTTGGATGCGCAGATCGATCGCATTACCGGCAAAAATTTTGCGACCCGATCGGAAGTTTTGGCGACCCATGGAATGGTCTGCACCAGTATTCCGACGGCCACCCAAGTTGGACTTGATATCCTAAAGCGCGACGGCAGTGCAGTCGATGCGGCGATCGCCGCAAACGCGACGCTCGGTTTGATGGAGCCCGTTTCGAATGGGATCGGGGGCGATCTATTTGCCATCATTTACAGCGCGAAAGAAAACAAGCTCTACGGCATCAACGGGAGTGGTCGTTCGCCGCTTGGTCTGAGTTATGACCAGATGAAAGCCGAACTGGCTAAGTTGGATCGCCAGACGATTCCGCCGCTCGGCATGCTGCCAATCAGTGTTCCCGGTTGTGTCGATGCGTGGGCGGAACTGCACAAGAAATTCGGCAAATTAAAATTAAGCGATGATCTCGCCCCGGCGATTCGTTATGCCGAGGAAGGTTTTCCAGTCACCGATTTGATTGCGTACTACTGGGCACTCGGTCCACGCCTGTATAAAGGATTGCCCGGCGCATTTCTGGAAACGTACACGCTGCCGGGGGAGCGGGCCCACGCCGGGGCCGATGAATCGCCCGACGCAGAGCGGCGCGAGGGCGTGCCGGCTCCAAGTGCCGCGCGCCGCACACCTGCAAAAGGCGACATTTTCAAAAATCCAGCGTTGGCGAGAACGTTGCGACTGATCGGCGAGCGAGGGCGCGATGGTTTCTACAAAGGTGAGGTCGCCGACAAAATCGACGCGTTTATGCGTGCTAACGGTGGTTTCCTGCGGAAAACCGATTTCGAGAAGCATAACTCAACATGGGTCGAGCCCGTCTCGGCGAACTATCGCGGTTATGACGTGTTTGAGCTTCCGCCAAACGGTCAGGGTATTGCCGCGTTGCAAATACTGAACATTCTGGAAGGATTCGATCTCCGCGTCATGGGACGCAATTCACCCGAGGCACTGCACACGATGATTGAAGCGAAGAAAATCGTGTGGGCGGATCGCGCGAAATTTTATGCAGATCCCGCATTCGCGAAGATTCCACTGGCAG
>QHPE01000027.1 GCA_003218945.1 Verrucomicrobiota bacterium
TCCGGGTCGTTCCCTAACGACTCAACGCAAACAAGCTCTCCTGCTGGGCCTGGCCTACAACATTTACAAACTGTGGCCACCCCAATTTCGATCCCTTCTCCATGCGTGAGCTTTTCAACAGAGCCAACCCATCTCATAAATAGGGAACGGGTGCGCTGCCAGAGATTTGGCGCTGCGGCAAGGCGCAAACGCCAGATGCTTAGCGCGGCCATTTCCTATTTATGAGATGGGTTCTATGGCTTTTCGGGAACTCGCGAATTGCTTCGCGAGTTTCCGAAGAAAGCTGCATGCAAGCCCTGAGGCTTACGGCCGAGGAGGTACTGTAGGACGCGGCCGTGGTGTAGGCGTAGTCCTCGGCGTTGGCGATGCGATAGGCGTTGGCGTCGCTGTAGCCGTTGCCGTTGCCGTTGCCGATGCTGCAGCCGTGGCCGTTGGTGTTGGACTTGCGCCGCCACCTTGGAAGTTGAACTTGCCGATACGCGTGTGCCAGATGCCGCTTTGGGCGTATTGGTTGATATGGTAAAAGGACATGCCATCAGAAGGATCGACTTCTGTCCTTGTATAATCGCCCCATCGGGGACCGTTAGTCTGGGCTGAAACTCCCGCGAACATGACGGCTTCTCCCTGCGCAAGGTTACTTGGCGGATCATTGGCGAGACGTCCGGCATACCGAATGGAAGGGACGATTGTAGTGCTCGAAGTGGAATAACCGATGACAGTGTTTCCATTTTCATCAACGGCTATGCTGGGCATCCAGCGCCATAACCCATCGCCGGCATTGTCCCAACTCTGTTGTTGCAGCGCCGTGGCGGGAAAATTGCCCCCGGTAACATCGAACTGATACCAGCGCACAGCAGTTGGACCGTTCGGATAATTCTCGATGACAGTCTGGTCAGCCCACAGCGATTCTGTGCCAGCGAGATTTTGATAAACAACGGGCGTCATAATCTTATCTCCCAGGGTATCCAGTTTTACCGTCGTTCCCGACTGGGGCACGAGGTCGGACGTAGTATCCGTGAAGGCGTCAACGAACCCGCTAACTGAGATCTCAGCATTCGGTGCGTGGCTAGTACCAACGCCGAAAGTGGCATTTGCTGGGTTGGTAAAATCAACGTGGAAAAACCGAGCATGAACCTGGGTCAAGGTTACGCCGCCAAAGTTCGGGCTGTCGATGTCCAGCACCATTTCATCTCGACCAGCGGGTGGCGGATCGCCCGTGCGCTGGGTTGCAGCAACGAAGCTATACGAATCGCCCACGTCGGCGAGCCCCAGCGTAAACCCGATCGCGTTAGCCGGATTACCGCTTAACATGCTGGCGCGGTCGAGCGCATAGGCGCGAACGCCTTGGAACCCACCGATTGGCATGTTAAACAGGTTCATCGTGAGGAAATAGGCATTTTGAGCTGGGGTACCACCAGAGTTCCATTTCCCGAACTTCGGGTAATCGCCGAGAAATGTCGGGTTTGCCGGGTCCACCTGCAATGCGTAGAAGAACCAGCCACCGCTGACCGGATCATTGGTCTGAGACACGGCGATACACTGGTAGAATGAGTTGCCCGGAAAAGACGGAAAGGCAAAGTCGCTTATCAGCCAGCGATCGGCCTCCTTATCATAGACAACGTATGGGTCGCCGTCATTAGCATTGGCGCAAGGCGTGCCAGTCAAGCTGGAAAAGAATGAATTGTAGCCGGTCGGGCCCGAAAGGGTGTTGCCGTTTTTGTCGTAGATCTCGAATGTTAGGTTGATCGCTTCGATGTAGTGATTCGGGCCGACATCGCCCTCGCTGTCACTTGGCTGACAACCGCATGTGTCGCCTATGCCCTCAAAGGTGAACAGTGGCCCGGGCATGTTTGGAGTCGGGCGCCACAGATTTTTCAGCAATGCCTGGACATACTTCAGACCAGACAGCGCGTATCCTGACGGGGCGCTCGCCTGCGCAGTACCGGTGTGGTCATAGCGCATCAGACGTCTCTCCTCGAACTCCACTTTTGGCGCGACATAGGGCAGGTTTCGCAAATCCTGGTTCATGACGACCGGGCCGATCATCTGCACGATGTCTGGTCTTTGTGTACCGGGCGCGTCTTGATTGCCGGCGGTCCTGGCCTGTTTGGCGCCTTTTGTTTGGGCGAACAGCGCCACAAAGACGCCGAACAGGCAAAGCATTGACGCAATTAAAACGCGAAAGTTAAAGAAGGCGGATTTTGAAGTGGATTTCTTTTTCATGGTTTGAACGGAGTGGTTTCCCTGTGCGGTGAACCCTGATAGTAGGCGAAATGCTAGGTGAACTACTCAAGTCATGTCAACACTTCTTTTTTACAATTTATAATCTGATAACGGGATAACCCCGAGCCGGCCGCAGTCATGTCGTAATGAAAATCGCGTTCGTCTGGCGGAGCCAGATTTTTGGAGACGATGGCTCGTCGCATCACACTTCAAAAGCGCTGCGCGCGGAGCGCAACATTGACCTATCAGTCTGGGCCTTCCTCAGCGCACGGGAACGCGATGCCCCGGGGTTACGACGACCGCCGCAGTCAGAACGTCACCGTCGCCTCGTTTGAACAGGTTTGCGTGCCTGCTTCGCAAACTTTATAGGTGAAGGTGCCCTGGCCGCTACCACCGATCCGATCGGTGTAGGCGCCATCGTTCGCGGTGGTAACAATCTGCACCGTATTGCGGTAAATATCGACGTTGCTCGAACTCGCCCCGCTCCAGCGGAGGTCGGCTGCCCGCTGTCCGTGTACTGTGCGCCCGCGGGCGCGAAGCGCGATGCCGGGTGTCGCAGTCGGAGTAGGCGTAGGCGTTCCGGCAGGTAGCATAAAGGCATACACCTTGTTATCGGCGCCGAAGTAAATGTGGCCGCGCGCGGCGATGCCCGTATTCCACTGGCGCGTGCCAGTCATCAACTCGTTGGAACCGCCGCCAGCATAAATGACCGCGCCCGTGTCGCCATCGTAGCCGTGCAGCCGCTGGTCGCCTGCAACCCCCGCTACCCACACAATCGTGTTATTCGTTCCATCCGTGGTTGTAACCCATGGCGATCCGCGGCCGGTCTGATTCATGCTCCAAGCGAAGGTTATCGTGGGCGGATTTGTCGCAGTAATTTTGTAGGCCCTGATCTGGCCGACGTCGTTATGAAAAGCGATGTACGTTCCCTGGCTGGTGTGGTACGTCACAGCTGAGGTTCCTCTGTTAATCCCATTGACGTTGGCTTGGTACACGGTCCCGCCGATGCCGCCGAGATTGTTGCGATTTACCAGGTAGGCATTCCCATCTTTGCCAAGCGCAAGCACCAGTTGCGAAGGGTTAGCACCAGGCACATCGACCACCGTGGCACTGACACCGCCCAGATCGGTATCGCTGTTATCCAGCGAAAGCCAATTGGTAGGCGCCCAGTAGTCGGTAGGCTGACCGGTAAAGATGGGCCCGGCTTGCAAACGAACGATTGCTTCGCCGCCCATCCAGTTACCGCCGGTATTAAACGTATTGCCCGTCACAACAAACATGTTAGTGCCATCGCTTGCCACACCGCCATGCCCCCAGATTCCGCCCCCAATAGCTGTCGTTGCCCACCCACCGACAGTAGAAGGATTATTAATGTTAACACCGACAACCCAGCCATGATAGTTGCCGCAGTCACCCAAGTAGCCGGAATAAGACACGTACACGATCCCATTCACTAGAGCCAGGCCACCCCGTTCTTCCTGCGCCGTGGAAACAAAGTTGATGCCGTTGTAACTTGCCGTCGCATTCACGTCCACTGGCCAACCCGGCGTTGTGGCGCCGGTGTCCACGTTCAACGAATAAATGAAATGCTTAGTCGGGCTGCCGTTGATCAATGCGTCGAAAAAAAGTCTTCGGGACGCGAGATCGACAACCGGCGTGCCAGTAATACCGGTGGGATTAAAACCTCCGCAGGGGGTATTTGAGACGGGCGAACCAATATCGGTGCGCGACCAGATCGGGAGGCCTGTCGTGGCATCGAGTGCATAGACATTGTTCGATTCGGTAACCTCGATGATCGTCGGACCGTTCGGACCGCCCTCGACGTAAAGCGGTTGAGCGTAAACGTTTCCCGAAATCGTGCCGTTAAAGTTCAGATCGCGCGTGAGATTAGCAGCGGCCTCAGGCGTAAATGCCGAGTCGATGTAAACGCCGTTGCGGGAAGGATTGTTGTGCTCCTGCGTGACGTTAACCTGAACCTGGCCTTCGGCGCCGCTCAGCCCGACGATACCGAAGAAGGCGATCAGAGATCTCAATCGTATTAGCTTCATATATCCTCGCATATCAGAATGTCACCGTCGCTTGATTGGAACAGGTTTGAGTCCCTTGGTTGCACACTTGATACGTAAACGTGCCAGTCCCAGTGCCACCGATTCGATCGGTGTAAAAGCCGTCATTCCTGGTCGTAATGATCAATACGCCATCGCGGTACACGTCGACGCGATTCGAAGTCGCCCCGCTCCAGGACAGGTCCGCTGCCCGTTGCCCGTGTATTAAGCGCCCTTGCGCAGCAAGTGCGATTTGGGGCGGCGTGGGCGTAGGTGTAGCTGTTGCTGTTGCCGTCGCTGTCGTGGTCGCCGTCGCGGTGGCTGTAGGTGTAAATGTCGCAGTCGCTGTAGGCGTTGGGCTGGGAGCTTCAGTTGCTGTCGGTGTTACGGTCGCCGTCGGCGTAACTGTAGCTGTCGCCGTTGCTGTAGCAGTAGCGGTGGCTGTAGCTGTAGGCGTTGGGCTGGGAGCTTCAGTTGCCGTTGGCGTAACTGTAGCTGTAGGAGTCGCGGTTGCCGTTGCCGTAGCTGTGGCGGTCGCGGTCGCCGCCGCCGTCGCTGTAGGTGTAGAAGTAGGTGTTGGACTGGCTCCCAAGCAGACAGGAACGTTGGTGGTCTGACCGTTGGTGATGCTGAAGTTCCCGCTCTGGCTCCCCACGCCGGTCTTCGAGACGAAGTAGCTGTGCGAGCCGGGCGTCGATACCGCGTCGTACGTGCCGTCGGATAACGTTGCACCGTAAGGGCTGCCGTCGATTGATACCGGGGCGTTAGAAATCGGCGCGCCTCCGCTACAAGCAGTGACAATAAAATGCGCCGTACCTTTCTGCGGCGCTGTACATTGGGCGAATCGGAAGTAGCCAACGCTCGTCCGCCAGTTGAAGCTGGACGTCGTCGGATAGTACTCGTTTGTGTAGTAGAACGTACAATCATCCACAGGATCGACGGTGATATCGCTGTAATCGCCCCAGCGATTGGACGTAGCACTCTGGCTGCCGGTCCCGTCGAAAAGATGTTGCTCACCAGACAAGGTATTCAATGGGTCCGTCGCCAGTCGGCCGGCATAACGAATTTGCGGGTTAATTGAACTGCTGGACGCGCTAAAACCGAGCGCAATATTGCCCTGATTATCCGCGGCGATGCTGCCCATCCACCGCCAGGTCGTATCCGGTTGATAGGTGCTTTGCTGGAAGATGCCCCAGTTGCCTGGTTGCGTGCGTTGCAGTTCAAACCAGCGTATTCCTGCTACCGCATTGGCACTGACCGTGTAATTGTTAAGCAGCGATTCATGACCGTCGGCGAACCGGCGATAGGCGTTGCGGAACATCAACCGATCGCCAATCGCATCGAGCTTGGAGGTAGTACCCGCTTGAGGCACGCAGTTCCGCGTTGTCGAACAAAGCGAAGTAAACGAGGCTGCACCCACACTGGCCTCGAGCGTGAAAGTTGAGTTCGCCGGGTTCGTGAAGTCCACATGGTACGCTCGTATCTTGTAGATCAACGGGCTACCTTGCGGAAACGATACATAATGGTTTGGATCACCGAGCGCTGGTGGAATGATACCATCCAAATCACCCGGTAGAAAAGGCGCTTCGCTGGATCCACCTGTGATCCCGGTAGTTTGGCTGGTAGCGGTGGGATCGCCCGTTAACATCTTGACTCGATCAAAGACAAAAGCCTGAGGTCCGAGGAAGGCCGTGCCAGCTGTGTTGAAAATGTTTGCGGACATGTAATACCCATCCGGCCAGACGCCGAGCTTAGGGTAATCGAGGAAGTTACCGGTCAGATGAAAATCGTAGCGGTACCAGGCGCCAGTTGCGTCGCCGGTCTGGGAAATGGCGATGCATTCGTCTCGCGGGACAGTCGAGCCGCTCGGAGTAGCGAACTGGCTTATGATCCATCGATCGGCTAATTGATCGTACTCCACTATAGGGTCGCCGTTGCCCCCAGTCTGGCAGGCGCCGCCAAAGCCGGACCAAATAGAAGTGATCGCAACCGGGCCAAGCAGAGATGTGCCAGTAAGTTTATCAAAAACCTGTATCCCTTCGTTGACCATCTGGACATACTGAGTTTTTCCCACCTCGCCATCAGGATCGGGCGGAGCGCAATTGCACCCGACGCCTGGGTAGGGAATACCATTCCAAGTGAGGAGAGGACTGGGAATCGACGGCACGCCTATCGTGCGTTGCCACAAAGTACTTTGAATAACCGGGTCAGGTCCGTCTTCGTGTTGATGCGGTATTTTCGGATTGAGATTCGCTTCATGCTCCGCTTCGGCTGGTGGCCAAACCAGCGGCTGGTCGTGCAGCGGCCGCGATAGGTCACTACGCAACGCGCGAATCACAGTCGTTTCGCCGAACTGTTGCGCTTCCGGGGTTGCGTTTGCCTGGGCTGAGACATTCGAAAACCCGCTGAAGCCAAGCAGCGCCAAAAAGACGCCGGCCAAGGCAAGAACGAAACCAAGAAGGACGCGAAGGTTCAAGAACGCAGATTGCGAAGTGGGTTTCTTTTTCATGGGTGGAGCTTGTGGAACTTCTTAGTCGTCGCGATTCTTAGGTGGAAACTCCGTAAGAATCAATATTTTTCGTCGAGACAGCCTTTTCAGAGCAAATCACTCTTTGAAATCGTCCGCGACGGTGGCCCGTCATAGCCGTGGTTGACTGGATCGATCCTGCGCATCGGTCTCTCGCGACGTTGTTCTTCGATGACGTGCGCGATGAGTCCCGGCGTTCGGGCGATCATGAAAATGCCGTTGAACGCGGCGGGAGTCATTCCCAAGTCGGCGAGTATGGCGCCGATCGCGCCGTCCACATTAATCGGGAGTGATTTCTTCGCGTTGGCGAATGCTTTCTCCACTGCGCGCGCTGCCTGCATGTGCGCGCCGTCCACACCGGCTTCACGCGCAAGCTCAAACAGACGCGCCGTGCGCGGGTCCTTTGTATGAAGACGATGACCAAATCCCGACATCCGTTCGCCTGCTTCTCTCATCTCCGCTAGCGTGCGCATCGCTGCCTCCTCTAACGAGATGGATTCCCGCGCGGCGCGGTCGGCGATTGCTTTCAATTGACGCGCGCAATCTTCAATTGCACCGCCGTGATGCCGATTAATCGACATAATCCCGGCGGCAACCGACGCGCTCAATGTGGCTCCGGTCGATGCGACGGTACGCGCAGCCAATGCGCTGGGAGGCGTGGCGCCATGGTCAATTGACGAGACCAAAATCGCATCCATCAAACGCGCGAGGGCCGTCGATGGCAATTCTCCAGTCAAAATCAAATACACCGCTGCGCCAAATGATACCCGGCCCATGAGGTCAGCGATATCGTAACCGCGCACGGCAACTTTGTTAGGCTCGATTCGCGTAATCGCGCTGTGCCACACGGCTTTTTGCTCCGCTTCACTCATGAGACTTTCTCCTTTCATTTTCGTGAGAATTTCAACCACCGCGCCCGGCAAATCGCCAAATCCATCGACCACTGTGGCGCCGGCTTCGCGCAACGCTTTCACCTTGCCGGCGTGTGTGCCGCGGCCACCCTCAATGATCGCACCCGCATGGCTGAATCGCGTTCCTTCGCGCGCCGCTTTGCCGCCGATGTAAGCGATCACCGACTTTGTAATTTTCCCACCCGCGATCAATTGCGCCAGTTCTTCTTCCTGTGAAGAGCCAATTTCACCAAAGATGACGATCGCTTCGGTGAGCGGATCGGCCTCGAACATCAGCGCCGCATCGGGCAGGCGAATTCCAATGACCGCATCGCCGCCGATGTGCACGATCGTTGAGATGCGCACGCCGACTTGCCCAAGATAATAACCGGTGCTCGACGCCATCCCTCCTGAGCGACTGATTACTCCGACGCCTTTCGGCACGCCGGGCTTAAACCACTGACGCGCGCTTTCCGCGCGACCACCAATCATGCCGACTACCGCCTTGCCGGGGCTCAGCGCCCCGAGTGTGTTTGGTCCAAGAAACGTTGCGTGATGCGCTTTCGCTGCCGCGGCGATTTCCATCGCGTCCCAAACTGGCACGCGATCGGGCACGAGCACGGCAAGTTTAATGCCTGCTTCAATAGCCGAAATAGCAGCCTCTTTTACACCGGCCGCAGGTACAAACACGACGGAGACATCTATTTTGCCTAACGACTCGACTGCTTCCCGCGGAGTATTGAATACAGGCACGCCAAGCACACTCTGGCCGCCTTTGCCGGGCGTTACACCCGCAATGATGTTTGTCCCGTACTCACGCATCAACCGCGTGCGAGCCCGGCCTTCGCGTCCAGTGATCCCTTGCACCAAAACGCGCTTTTTCTCGTCAATCAAAATCGCCATTCAATCGCCCCCTTTTCATTTGGCTTCTCAGACTGCCCTTCGCTATTCTTTTGTATCACGAATCAGGAGCTCCGCCTCGTCGTAAAGCTGTTTGTATGCCGTATAGATGGCTCCGGCCAGGCTTTCTAATATCGGTTGGTCGTCATCGTCGAGTTTCACCTTCACACCCGGATTGTTGCGTTCGAGCATCTCTTTGATCCGAAACGGGTCCTCGGGGTCACCGATCTTCGCCTTTGCGAAAATGTTCTCAGCGCTCTTGATAAACTGCGCTCGGTTTTCGCATTCCATCAGGAATTTCCAAATGTGAATACCGTAGCGATTAACCATGGAAATGGCGTCGAGAATTACCACCGCCGAGAGCAGCATGACATGCTTTGGAATCAAAAAGAAAATTGTCTCGCGATTTTGGGAAGCTGTTTGAGAACTCCCAGATAGCTGGCCTGTTACTTTGAAATGGTAGCGGGCCAGGGTCTCGGGTACGGCGTCCCCGTCTTGCAAACCGAAGCCCCATTTGTCAGCGAGATTTTTACTGGCATCAGCGGTCGAGCGCTTCTTTCTTTCTTCGGAAAAATGCTCGTTCATATTGAAGTTCACGTTCCTGATTCGATGAACCAATTGATTTCTCAACTCTGAAAGTGCCCGAATGAATTCGAGATGTGCTTTGGGGAGAAGACCGAGTGTCTTAACGAAGGCTAGTTTGCCGGTCTTGGTATTGCTCATCTCTAGGGCGGAAAAGACGTCCACCAGCTCCTCCCCACCAAGCGCATGTACCAACAGTTGTGAGACAGCCGTCTCAAGCAGAGCATGAAGCTTGATGACGAACGACCAATCGTTCTCCTGCAGAAGAGCGAGACAAAAGCCGCTCGGCAGACCGGAATCGTGTTCAAGGCGCCCTAGGGAATCTTCGAGTTTGTCTATTTCCATCGTGAGGCAATCAATTGATGCGGTACCGGCACATCGAGTTCAACATAAGTCTTTCGATTCCCGCAGCACGCATTCTACAATCCGCCCCAAGGATTTCGAGCTATTCGCGGCATGAGCGAGGACCATATCTTGCGATACACCGATCTGGCGGCAATAATCCAGATGGCCCGAGCGCGTGGTTGGTCCACGATGAGAATCGTCCGGACGATGTCTTCGGGATGGCTTACTCTGATGCTCTGAAGCTGGCCCGAAAAGCGGCGCCGCTGCTCGACATTACAGTCGCCGAGTTCATGCGCCTTCGAAGGAACGAATGACACTCAAGCGTTCGCCAACTTCGCGAGCAGGCGCTCGCTGTAGCCCTCTTTGCGAAGCTTATCGTAGTCGATGTGGCCTTCCTTTTTAAGCATGTCGCGCTTGAGCGCTCGCAATAAGTTGTTCGAAGCGTGATCGAGGAGTTGAGCTTCGGACTTTGGGCGTCCCTTCCCTGTCGTTTTCACGGGTATAAGTTCGCTTAACCGGTTGGATGTTCAACCTTGCGATCTCATACGAGCTCATCCAGTCCCGGAATGTCGAGTTCCAGATAAAAACCTTCGATTTCCGCGAAACGGCATTCCACATCGCAGGCGAGCAGTTCGGAATCTTTGGTGGCGAACTCATCGTTAGGCAATGCTGCTGCCGGTTGTCCTTCGCGATCGATGATTAAACCTCCCGAATGGGTTTCAACTGCGGCGCGGATCTGTGACCACTGCGCCGTGTCGATCCAGACGCGGCCATTTTTCACCAGGAGCTTTGTGGCGGATGGATCTTTGACAAATTCTGGTACTCGCGGCGTGCGCGGTTTCCATTTTTTGCCGCTCGCGTTGGCGATTAGTTCGGAGAAACGTGCGGCGATGAACGCCGGCGTATCGGTTTTGCGATAGCCCTGGATCGCCGCGCGCAGCAGCTTCGATGTGCGGCGCAAAATCTCCACAGCGCGATCCTCGGTATTT
>QHPE01000236.1 GCA_003218945.1 Verrucomicrobiota bacterium
AATGTTCTGCGGAGATGGAACTGGAAGTCGTTTCGTGACTTGCCCACTGAGACCTTCACGGTTGATCTGCACTGCGTCACGCGATGGTCGAAACTCGGAACATCCTGGGAGGGCGTTTCGGTCGACACCATGCTTGCAGATGTGAAGACAGATGCTTCTCACGCAATGGCGCGTGCATACGGTGACTACACTACTAACCTGCCTTTGAACGACCTCAGGAACAAACAGGCGTGGATCGCGTTCCGCTTTGACAACAAAGATCTTGCACCGGAACACGGCGGACCTGCACGGCTTCTTGTCCCACATCTGTATTTGTGGAAGAGCGCCAAGTGGGTGCGGGGTATTACGCTGATGCACCAGGACAAACCCGGCTTTTGGGAGAGTCTCGGCTACCATATTTATGGGGACCCATGGCGGGAGCAGCGTTATTCGGGCGACGAATGATGTGGCGAGTCGGAACAGTGGTTGCTCTACAGGACGAAACGGCGACGGCACGGACGATCACACTCAAGGTTCCAGATTGGCCTGGTCACATCGCGGGCCAGCACGTTGACGTGCGTTTGACGGCCTCGGATGGATACTCTGCGGTTAGATCATACTCTATCGCCTCTGCGCCGAACGCTGAAAAGCGCGTTGAACTAACCGTCGAACGACTGCCTAACGGCGAAGTCTCACCCTATCTCACACAAGAAATTGCAGTCAGCGACTGTCTGGAGTTGCGAGGTCCGATCGGAGGTTGGTTCGTGTGGCGCGCCAAACAGACTGAGCCGATCCAGCTAGTAGCAGGGGGTTCGGGCATTGTCCCGCTCATGGCCATGATTCGCTCGCGTGCGTTGGCGGGCAGTACCGCGCCGTTTCGATTGTTGTATTCCGTCCGCGAACCACAAGCGGTCTTTTACCGCGAGGAACTCCAGGCGCTATCTGATCACGACCGTTCTATGAACCTTACGTACGCCTACACACGAGTTGCTCCAAAGGATTGGCCGCGACCGCCCAGCCGCATCGACGCCGCCCTGATCGCGAATACCACCTGGCCATCAAAGCTTGTCCCGACTTGCTACGTTTGCGGCCCCACATCGTTCGTAGAAAGTGCGTCGAGACTCCTTACCTCCTCAGGCAATGACCCTGAAAAGATAAGGACGGAGCGTTTTGGCCCCACGGGAGAACGACAATGAATCCGAATATCGATGACTACCTTGATGGTAACGCTGCCGCGGGTGAGTTGAGCAACATATTTGCCATGGATGTTACAGCTGCAGAGGGACAGTGTGCGCACTGCGGCGCAATAAAGCGCTTTGCTGAGGCACATGTATACATGCAAGGTCCCGGTCTCGTGGCGCGGTGCTCCGTTTGTCAGCACGCACTCCTTCGTTTTGTAAGTGCTCGCCAGCGCGTGTTCCTTGATCTGCGTGGCTTAACATGTTTGATCCTCGATACATCACAACTCGTCGAGTCCGGCCGGTAGCTCTGATTTTCAGAAAGCTTGGTTTCGCTGCTTTCTGGCCGGAGGCAGGAGAATTAATGGGCAACGTTCAGGTCGCAATGCTGGCAGGGCGCTTTATACGCTATTACGAGACGCTGTGTTCACTCATCCGACCATGAGTGAGACTTTGGGAATGTTGTTTGCCCGCGTGCCCAAACGACGCGACGCGGCTGCGGAGAAACGCCAATACACGTCAGTCAGCTCGTAAGGACTAGGCCAATGATCGGAATGACCAGAGCTAATGCTGTTAACGCGTTTGGCAACTTACGTTTCCATTGGCCGGAGTATCTGATGGAAGCTGGTGAGCTTGGTTTGTACATGTTCTCTACATGCGCAATCGCAACCTTGTTACAACATCCTGCTTCACCGGTCCGACATGTTATCGCTAACAGCTTCTTTCGCCGGGCCGTTATGGGATTAGGCATGGGCGCCACTGTTGTCGCGATTGTCACCTCACCTTGGGGTAAGCAGTCCGGAGCTCATTTCAATCCGGGCGTAACGCTCACGTTTTATCGATTGGGAAAGATGGACTTCTCAGATGCGGTATTCTACGTTGCCGCGCAACTCATTGGCGGGATTAGCGGTGTCGTGATCGCTACATATCTGCTGCTGGGTGCGCCGGGTGACCCCGCGGTACGCTACGCGGTGACAATTCCTGGCAGGTATGGCAACGCTGCCGCCTTTGTCGCAGAAATGACGATTTCTTTTATTCTGATGATTACGGTCCTGTTCGTGTCCAATCGTAAAGACGTCGCACGATACACACCGTACTTTGCCGGCGCACTGATCGCGATATATTGGACCTTCGAATGGCCGCTGTCCGGGATGAGCACGAACCGCACGCGCTTTGGATCTATTTTACCGCGCCCCCGTTAGGCATGCTAGCCGCCGCCGAGATTTTTCTCAGGGTTCGCGGAGGGGTAGGTCCCATTTGCGCGAAGCTGCACCACGCGAATAACAAGCGCTGCATATTCCACTGCGGATATCAAACAGCGCCCTCGCAATTCTTAGGTTCTTCTACCAGGACTACTTTAGCAAAATAAATATGCAAATTGGAATGATTGGCCTTGGCAGGATGGGTGGAAACATGGCGCGACGCCTGACTAAGGGCGGGCATCAATGCGTTGTGTTCGACCGAAACCGGGAAAACGTTAATGCACTCGCGAAAGAAGGTCCAGCGCCGGCCTACTCGCTCGAGGAACTCGTTGAAAAGCTCAGCGCACCGCGCGCCCTCTGGATCATGCTCCCATCCGGTGCGCCTACTGAAGAAACCGTCGCGGCACTTTCCAAACCACTGGAATCGGGCGACGCGATCATCGACGGCGGCAATTCGTACTACGTCGATGACATTCGTCGCGCAAAGGAACTGGCCTCTAAAGGAATTCATTATGTCGACGTGGGCACAAGCGGCGGCATCTGGGGATTGGAACGTGGTTACTGCATGATGATCGGCGGAGAAAGGGACGTAATTCAACAGCTCGATCCAATCTTCGCCACTCTCGCTCCGGGGATCGGTAGCATTCCGAGGACCCCTGGTCGCGAGAAACTCGGTGGGACCGCCGAACAAGGGTATTTGCATTGCGGCCTCAACGGCGCCGGCCACTTCGTCAAGATGGTTCACAACGGCATCGAGTACGGACTCATGGCCGGCTATGCCGAGGGCTTGGGCGTTTTGAAATCCGCCAACGCGGGAGCATGGCAACGTGAAGCCGATGCCGAGACGACACCGTCGCGCGATCCGGAGCATTATCAACACGACCTCAATCTGGCCGACATCGTCGAAGTCTATCATGGCTGTTGGATCTGACAGCGAGCGCCTTGGCTGCGGACGCGAAGCTGACGAAATTCGCCGGCCGCATCTCTGATTCCGGCGAAGGCCGTTGGACGATCAAGGCTGCGATTGATGAAGGCGTTCCAGTGCCGGTATTGACCACCGCGCTGTACGAACGGTTCGCCTCACGCGGGGAGGCAGATTATCAGGACCGCTTGCTCTCCGCGATTCGTTTTGGGTTTGGCGGGCACCTGGAAAAAGCGGCCGAACGGCTATGAAGCAAATTTCTCTTCATTCGGATACTTTGGTGTTT
>QHPE01000162.1:0-4578 GCA_003218945.1 Verrucomicrobiota bacterium
AAGATCGCGAACGTCCTCGACACCAACCGAGAGACGCACCAGCGAATCAGTTATCCCGAGATTTTGCCGTTGTTCTTCCGGCACAGAAGCATGCGTCATAAGCGCAGGATGATTGATAAGGCTTTCCACGCCGCCCAGACTTTCTGCCAACGCGAACAGATGAGTGTTCTCAAGGAAACGCCGGGTCCCGGCGAGGTCTGTCTTCAAGACGATTGTGACCATCCCGCCAAACCCGCGCATTTGTTGTCGAGCCAGATCGTGTTGCGGATGCGCTTTGAGGCCCGGGTAATGGACTGACTTGACCTCGCGCTGTTCTTCGAGCCAGCGCGCAATTTCAAGCGCGTTTGAGCAATGCCGCTCCAGACGAAGCGCCAGAGTCTTCAAGCTGCGTAGAACGAGAAAACTATCGAACGCACCGGCGATTGCGCCGACCGAATTTTGCAGAAACGCAATTTGATCAGCGAGTTCCTTGTTTTTACCAACAACGACCACGCCGCCGACAAGGTCCGAATGACCGTTCAAATATTTCGTTGCGGAATGGACAACGATATCAAACCCCGATTCAATCGGTCGTTGGATCCATGGAGTAGCGAATGTATTATCGCTAACGGAAATCAATTTCCGTTTGCGTGCGATTTTCGTGATCGCTTCAAGATCGATCAACTTGAGCAGCGGATTGCTCGGCGTTTCGATCCAAACCATACGCGTGTTTGGCTTGATAGCGTGCTCGAGATCTTTCGCGTCGGTCAAATCGACATAGGTAAAATCAAGGTTGGCAGAGCGCCGGCGCACGCGATCGAATAAGCGAAATGTGCCGCCATACAGGTCATCGCTCGCGACGATATGCGAGCCGCTGTCGAGCACCTCCAGCACCGTCGCCATCGCTGACAGGCCGGACGCAAACGCGAACCCGCGCGACCCGCTTTCTAAATCGGCTATGCACTTTTCGTACGCGAGCCGGGTGGGATTGATCGAGCGCGCGTAGTCGTAGCCTTTGTGCCTACCCGGGCTTTCCTGCACGTATGTCGAAGTCGCGTAAATTGGCATCATCACCGCGCCAGTGGTGGGGTCCGGCTGCTGGCCGGCGTGAATGGCGCGCGTTGAGAAGCCCTGTTCTTTTTTCATGAAATATGGTAACGCATGCCTCTGGCTTGCGCTCCAAAATTAGTCGCAAGCGGGACGCATGTGCTACGTTAAACGAACTCGCGCTCTGCCTGGATCGACTTCGGCATGTGAAGCCGGAGATAGGAAAGCAAATCAGTGCGAGTAATCAGCCCAAGAAATTTGTCGTCATCCATCACGATAGCGACTCGGCCGCGGTCAAACACGCCTAACAAGTCGTTTAGTTTCGCGTCAGGGGGCAGCGTTTCCAACTGGTCCGTCATCGCTTTTTTTACCTGGTCATTAAAATGTGACGGCTCCCGGTGCACTTTCACCAGGAGGTCGGATTCGTCGATGATGCCAACGGCGCGTCCGCTCTTGTCCACTACCGGAAGCTGTGAGAGGTCGGAGTCGCGCATTCGCTTGAATGCTGTGAGCAATGAATCGTCCGGCCCTACCGTGATCACTTCCCCGGCTTCGTGTCGGTGGGAAATCAAATCGCTCAGGTCGCCGTGCGGTGGACGATGAATGAACCCCTGTTCGGCCATCCAGAAATCGTTATACATTTTGGAGAGATACTTGTTGCCCGTGTCCGGAACGATAGTGACGACGCGTTTCGGTTTTGTTTGCTGGCGGCAATAACGCAGGGCGCCAGCGAGAAGCGTGCCGGTGGAGGAACCGCCGAAGATTCCTTCCTTACGCAAAAGCTCGCGCACCGTCGCGAAACTCTCCTCATCATCAATCTCAAAGGCTTCTGTCACTAACGACATGTCAGCGATTTCCGGGATAAAGTCTTCACCTATCCCCTCCACGGCCCAGCTGCCGGATTCAACCATCTGGCCCGTCCTGACGTACTCGTACAAAACAGACCCTTTGGGGTCGGCCAAAACCATTTCGATGCCGCGTCGTGGTTTGACCCGATTAAAGAATCGACCCAGGCCGGTCAGTGTTCCCCCCGAACCGACCCCCACCACGACTGCATCCACATCGTGCCGCATTTGCTCCCAAATCTCTGGACCGGTCGTGCGCTCGTGCGCGAGAGGGTTCGCCGGATTACCAAATTGGTTCACGTAAAAGCCGCCGGGAATTTCTTCGGCGAGGCGAAATGCTACATCCTGGTAATACTCGGGATGGCCGCGCGTCACATCCGACCGTGTGATCCGCACTTCGGCGCCGAGCGCTCTCACATGCGATATCTTTTCCTGCGACATCTTGTCGGGAATCACGAGCAAGACGCGATAGCCTTTCGCACCCGCGACAAGCGCGAGGCCAAGACCAGTATTGCCTGCGGTGGCTTCAATGACCGTGCCACCGGGTTCTAGTTTCCCCTCCGCCTCGGCCGCCTCGATCATCGACAACGCGATGCGATCCTTGATCGAGCCGCCCGGATTTTGATTTTCGAGTTTGAGAAAAAGGCGACACGGCCCGGTGTCGAACTGGGTCACTTCAACCAGCGGCGTATCGCCAATGAGCGAAAGAATTTCCGGCGGCTTGTTATGCGCGGCAGCGGGCGCTGCGGAACTTTCAGTCATAAAGATTACTCAGTCGAAGGCTCGCCTTTGTGCGACCACTCCGACTGGCTGTCTGCCAGAAATTGCTGGAGCACAGGGAAACGGACCTCGCCGTAATTCAATGCGTAGCGGAGGTCACCGCCTTTGTAAATCCAAGTTGTCGGAATCCACGACAGCTGCAGACCGGCAAATTGCTTGATCTTGTGTTCACCGCGGCGCGGGCCGGGATCGGCGAGAATTGTCACGTTCGGCTTATCGGCAATGCCGAACTTGTTAAGCATCGCGCGGCCGTCCTGCCCATCATTCCAAACCGAGACGAAACAAAATTTCACCTGCGGATTTTCGGCGATGATTTTGCTCCAGCCGCCGGTTTTGAACTCCGCCTGGCAATTCGAGCACCACGGCGCCCAAAGATGAACAACAGTGAGTTCTGGTGTTTTGATCGCGTTCTGAACTTTCTGCTCAGTCGGCGATTGCGCGTACAACGTAGCCGCCAGCGCAACGAACAAGGTGGAGAACTGAACGATCGACATCTCGAAATAGGATAAGAGAAAAAGACGAGACGCTCAATCCCAATACTGTCATTCCGAGCGAAATCGAGGCTGCAACGCAGCCCCGAAAGCTTTCGGGGCGAGGCCAGGCTTTCAATCCCGTGGCGATACGATTCGGTAACTTCGCGGGATCCTTCGACTCCGCTGCGCTGCGCTCAGGATGACATGCGGCGGTAGCGCCGCGCATGTCAGTTGACCCCGCACACAAAAACGCCTAGTATGCCGTCCCCATTCCGCTTCCGGCAGCAGCCGGATGCGCGGAACATCGGTGTTCTATTGAGAGCGCCGCTGTGCTGCAGAGGAGGCCTACTTATTTATGATTCAAATGCAGGACGTGATGTCGAAGGCGATGCCGGATTTCCGTGAGGGAAGCATCATCAAAGGACAGATCTTGGAGATTCGCCCGCGCGAAGTGCTCGTCGATGTCGGATACAAGTCCGAAGGTATTATTCCATTGAGCGAATTTGAAGACCCCGACTCGCTCCAGGTTGGTGACGAGGTGGACGTTCTTTTGGAACGACTGGAAAACGAAGAAGGCATGGTTGTCCTCTCAAAGGAGAAGGCGGCCTACCGCCAAAACTGGAACAAGATCGTTACCGTTTTCGAAGGTGACGGCCTGATCAAAGGTAAGGTGAGATCGGTCGTTAAAGGCGGCTTGATGGTGAACATCGGGGTTGAGGCATTTCTGCCAGCGTCTCAAATTGACGTCGTTCCCCCCAAGGATTTACAGCAGTTCGTCGGCAACACTTACGATTTCAAAATCGTCAAAGTGAATGACGAGCGAAAGAACGTCGTGCTTAGCCGGCGCGAGGTAATCGAAAAGGAGCGCAGTGAAAAGCGCCAGAAGTTCCTGGACAGCGTGAACGTTGGTGACCGCGTGGTTGGCACGGTGAAAAACATCACGGATTTCGGCGCATTCATTGATCTCGATGGGATGGATGGTTTGCTGCATGTAACCGACATGACCTGGGGCCGGCTCGGACATCCCAGCGAGCTGTTAAAGGTTGGCCAGCAATTGGAAGTCATTGTTCTCGATATCAACAAGGAAAAAGAGCGCGTCTCGCTCGGACTGAAGCAAACTCAGAAAAATCCGTGGGACCAGATCGAGGAGCGATTCCCTGCCGGACAGCGCATTAAGGGAAAGATCACCAATCTTGTTCCCTACGGGGCATTTGTTGAGATCGAAGAGGGCGTAGAAGGTCTGATTCACGTGTCCGAGCTTTCGTGGACCAAACGCATCATGCGACCTTCCGACATCCTTACCGTCGGTCAGGAAGTCGAAGCGGTGGTGCTCGGCGTGAATAAAGAGGAACAAAAAATTTCCCTCGGGCTCCGTCAGCTCGAGCCAAATCCGTGGGATGAGATCGAGAAGAAATTCACAATTGGCAGCAGGGTTAAAGGCACGATTCGCAACA
>QHPE01000162.1:4621-55078 GCA_003218945.1 Verrucomicrobiota bacterium
GATCCACGTGTCGGACTTAAGCTGGACCCGCAAAATCAATCATCCCAGCGAGATGTTTAAGAAAGGCGACGAGGTCGAAGCGGTCGTTATCGACATCGACAAAGTCAACCAGCGAATCAGTCTTGGGATTAAACAACTGAGCGAAGATCCATGGAAGACGATCGATGAGAAATACAAGATCGGCGATTTGGTGAATGGCAAAGTAACCAAGCTGGCCAGCTTCGGCGCGTTCGTGCAATTGCAGGACGACATCGATGGCCTCGTGCATATCTCCCAGTTGAGTGAGGATCATGTCGCCAAGGTTAAGGACGTCCTTAAAGTGGGCCAGGAAGTCGAAGCGCGTGTCATTAAGGTGGACAAGGTCGAGCGCCGCATCGGGCTATCCATCAAAGCAGCAAATTATTCCGAAGAACAACTCCGCAAGGAAGTCGAGTCGTTCGACACGCTACGTCCCGGCGAAGACATGGTTGGCTTGGAAAAAGCTTTCGCCGCTGCGGAACAGGAAGAATATCGCCCCGGCGAATCCAAACGTGCCACAAACGAATCGGGCGAACCAAGCGACGAAGCGAAGAAGGAATCAAAGAAGAAATAATTCCAGCTTTTACGTCGCTGTTTAGCGGTACGCGGACAATGCGCGTTCCGTACTGCTCTAGGGTCTTGGGTCAGGACGATCGTTTATTTAATTCAATGCTCGCGCTCGGTCTCGGGCTGTTTCGCTATTCATTGTGGCAGCAGGATAGGCAGCGCTGAATGACCCACGAGCTTTTCCCGGTAGCCAACAGTCATAGTAATACTTGGCGCAGCAGAGACCTCTTTTACACGTACGTGCGCGCAAAGGCGCAAGTCCAGGCGATCCCACAAAAGAGAGTTCCCTTCTGCTTTGCCTCGACGCCACAGCGGCAGACGGTTATAACCCGGAGTTGATGCGAGTTGTTTTTGCCCTTCGCCAGCGGCTGCTAACTTTAATCGCTTTCGCAGCGGTGGTCCTTTTGCTGGCTGCGTGCGGGAATTCCGGCATCGTCGGCAAATGGCGAATGTCGGGGATTGAGAATCAAACGATCTGGGAATTTTCGAGCAACGGCTCGGTGCAAGTCGGAGATATTCCCGGCAGATACAAGTTTGGCGATCAGGACCGTATCAAAATTGAAACGCCATTCTCCACCGCAGTTTATCTGGTGAAAATTTCCAGTGATCAGCTTGTGCTCCAAGAGCCTGGTGGTTCGAAGCTGGAGTTTACGAGAATAAAAGAAGCGCAGCAGTAATGGCGGATCGGCGCGGTGCCGACTGGACGCCCCACTGCGGCGTCACGACGACTCAGAACTCGGCGCTGCCGGGCGTGCGCGCGAACGGAATGACATCGCGAATATTCGGGACCCCGGTGATGAACATCAGCATTCGTTCGAAGCCAAGGCCGAAGCCGGAATGCGGAACTGTGCCGTAGCGACGCAAATCGAGATACCATTTGTAATCGGCGGGATCCATGTTGTGACGCCGCATGTTGTCCTCCAACATTTGCAGTCGTTCTTCACGCTGGCTGCCGCCGACGATTTCGCCAATGCCGGGCACGAGCAAATCCATTGCGGCCACGGTTTTCCCATCATCGTTCGACCGCATATAAAACGGTTTGATCTCCTTGGGGAAATTGAAAACCGTGACTGGGCACTTGAAATGTTTCTCAGTGAGCCAGCGCTCGTGCTCCGATTGCAGATCTAAGCCGTAATCGATCGGGAACTCGAATTTTTCGCCGCTCTTTTTCAAAAGTTCCACTGCATGGCTATACGTGATGCGCTGAAACGGGCGGTGAAGCACGGAATCGAGTCGCGGAAGCAGTTCCTTATCCACGAATTTTCCAAACAATTCCATCTCTTCCAAGCAATGCTTACTTCACGAACTCTTCGGCGAGATCCATGTTGCCGGTGAGATCGCAAAACGCCATCTCCGGCTCGATCATCCAGAATTCACTGGCGTGTCGCGAAGTGTTTGAGTTCTCTGCGCGGAACGTCGGACCAAAGGTGTAAACCTTGGTAAGCGCACAGGCGAATGCTTCTGCTTCGAGTTGTCCACTGACGGTGAGATAGGTTTGCCGCGCGAAAAAGTCCTGCGCGTAATCGACATCGCCGTTCTTTGTCGGCGGGTTTTTTACATCGATCGTGGAAACGCGAAACAATTCGCCCGCGCCTTCGCAATCGCTTCCCGTAATGATCGGCGTGTGGACATAAATGAAACCGCGGTCTTGAAAAAACTGATGAACCGCGAACGCCAGCCGGCTGCGTACACGAAACACGCAACCGAAAAGATTTGAGCGCGGACGCAGATGCGCGATTTCACGGAGGAATTCAGGTGTGTGTCCCTTTTTCTGAAGCGGATAAGTTTCATCCGCGCCGCCGACGATCTCGATGTTGTGCGCGACCAGTTCCCATTTTTGGCCTTTGCCCTGAGACGGCATCAGCGCGCCGGTCACGACAATCGAAGCGCCTGTGCTGAGCCGTTGAATGTCTGCGTAGTTCTGCAGTGTGTCGCTCTTTGCGATGACTTGAAGATTGCGCAGCGACGAGCCGTCGTTCAGCTCGATGAAGGAGAAATCCTTAGAATCCCGGCGCGTGCGCACCCATCCTACAAGGCGAATCTTATCCATCGGCACAGTGCTCTGTAGTGCATGGTTAATCGGAGTTATAGAAAGTTGGCTCATGCTAAAGGAACGCAATTTGAACGCTCAATGTTCCACGCTGAACGTTCAATACTCAACTGGAGTACGTTTGCTCTACAACGATCGAGGGCTGAACATGGCGCCTACGCCATAGCGTTGGACATACTCTGCGGAATTCGCCGACCGACAACTACCCTTCGGTCGTGCGCACTACCACTTCGACGCGACGATTGGGGCTTTGTTCCTCGATTGAGCCGTTCGCCGAGGCTCGAAATTTCGTTGCGCCGAATCCCTTCGCTTGAATTTGTGCCGGATTGATTCCCATCGCTTCGACCAGGTAGCGCTTGACGCTGTCGGCCCGGCGCTGGCTCAGACCCAGATTGTATTCAAATGTGCCGAATGAGTCGGTGTAGCCTTCCACCGAAAATGTCGCTTTTGGGTTGCGCTGGATAAGCGTGCCCAATTTTTGCAGTTGAACGATCGCGCTGCTCTGTAGCACGTCGCTGTCATACTCGAACAGCTGATCATCCGGCAGACGCAATTTTGTTCCTGACCCAAGCGGACCTTTTTGGGCCAGCAACTGGTCGAGATCGCTGAATCCCGGGGCGTGCCCTTTGTTCGGGCCGGCGCTGTCTGCGGGCAGCTTGCTTGTGAAAGTATTTGGCCGTTTGATCGCCGTGCTCGTAGCCAACTCTGTTCCGCTGAGAGCGGGCTGCGGACGGCCCGAGACCGAGCTGTTGTTTAGCAATGATTGTTCATGCACTGCGTTTGGATCGTTGGAAAGCGTTTGCGCCGTGGAACGCTCAATCTCGTTCAGGACAGAATTAACGTCCGGCTGGTCCACCTTTGGTTGTTCGGGCAAAACGTCCCGCATATCGTCCGGCAACGCCGTACTCGCCTGAACTTCCTGCAACAACTTGTCGAACGACTTCTTCTCGTCCGGCAACTGCACATCCGTGTTATCGGGATTCGGTTTCGCCGCCGGATTGATTTGATCGGCGCTGCTCTTCTCCAGGTTTGAATCCAAGACGCGCTTTACTTTGAATGTCGGCGTTTGCTCGGTTGGGGTGAACACCGCATCCGCAGACGCGAAACGCGTCCGGTAAAAGTAAGTGCACAACCCGAAATGTATGAGCAGCGAAATAATTAATCCGAGCCAAAGCCAGTTGCGCTCTTTGCTGCCGGTAAGCAGACCTTCGGTCGCGAAGTGGTCGAGATCATCAAAATCGGAAACCCTCATCGGCTCTGAAAAGTATCACACTTCGATTTGGAAGATAGCCAGCTTGGTTGCAACCCTATCTTCCTCCTCCGCCGCGTGTTCGTTCGATAAAAGCGCGTGCAGCACGACGTATTTCTTCCGCAACCCGCGCCTCAGGGGACACAAACTTTGGGGTGAACCAGGGAAACAACC
Organism: Verrucomicrobiota bacterium; assembly: GCA_003218945.1. Classification (GTDB taxonomy): domain Bacteria; phylum Verrucomicrobiota; class Verrucomicrobiia; order Chthoniobacterales; family UBA10450; genus Udaeobacter. The sequence goes on from QHPE01000162.1 coordinate 8,680, forward strand.
CGATCAAATCGTGCGTGACAAGAATTTGTCCATCGCAATTCTCGCCCGAGCCGATCCCAATTGTCGGGATACCGATCGCATTAGTGATCTGCTTCGCGACGTCGGCGATAACAATTTCCAACACCACCGAGAATGCGCCAGCTTTTTCTACTGTACGGGCGTCGACCAGCAACGAGTCGATCTCCGCTTGCGTGCGGCCCTTGATCCTGTAGCCGCCTTGTTCTCGCACCGTTTGCGGCAGCATACCGATGTGCGCCATAAACGGTATTCCCGCCTGGGTGATCGCCTCGATCTGCGCGGCACGATTCACGCCGCCTTCGAGCTTCACCGCCTGCGCGCCGGCAGCGACAAATCTCCTGGCGGTCTCCACAGCTTGTACCGGCGTTTCGTAAGTGCGGATCGGCATGTCTGCGACAAGAAGCGCCCGCTTCACTCCCCGCGCGGCCGCCCGGGTGTGATGCAACATTTCGTCTAACGTCACAGCGGTCGTATCCTGATAACCCAATACGACCATGCCCACCGAGTCGCCCACGAGAATGATGTTGATACCGCTCTCATCCAGCAGACGCGCCGTCGGATAATCGTAAGCCGTCAGCGCGGTAATCTTCTCGCCGCGCTGCTTCATTTGGCGGAAATCTTCCATTGCGGGTTCGTCGGAAGATCAGCCGTCGATTGGAGAACGCAAGCTTGCTCTCCTACTGTAGCGGCAGGCGTGTCGCCTGCGAATGACCGACGATGCAACCGGCACGGCCGCCACAAAAGCAGTCGCTTACCATTCGTCCGCGACCCGAACGACCTCAACAGATTCGTCGAGTTCCTCAAGCAGCTTACGTATCGTCTTCTTCATGCCGGGCAAAACCAAATCCGGCCGAATATCCACCAAGGGTCGCAATACAAATTTTCTTGAGTCGATCCGCGGATGCGGCAGTTGCAATCGTCCAATATCGATCGCTTGATCGCCGCAGTAGAGCAGGTCGATGTCAATAATTCGCGAAACGTTCTTTGGATGCTCCCGTTTGCGGCCCAATCCTTCTTCGATCCGAATGAGCTGCTCGAGCAAGCTTGCGGGATCACCCTGATATTCGAATTCAACCACCGCATTTAAGAATTTTCCGGCTCCAGCTTCGCAATCCACGGGTTCGGTCTCGTACACTAGCGAAGAAACAATTGGGGGACTCACGTTTGAGAGCTGGAGAATTGCCTCCCGCGCGGCGTGCAAATTACCAAGCCGATCACCGAGATTCGATCCAAGCGCGACTGCGGTTCTCATGGTAGCGCATGCGTCCTCGCTTGCGTTCCGAGTCTCGCAACCCAGAGGGTCGTGCTACTATAGTCCCAGCACATCCTGCATCGAGTAGAGTCCTGGCGGTTTATGCACGATCCACTTCGCCGCCCGCAATGCTCCTCGCGCGAAGATTTCGCGACTTACCGCGCGATGCGTCAACTCCAGGCGCTCTGCCGGACCGCTGAAAATCACGCTGTGTTCACCGACAATGTCGCCTTCGCGAATTGATTGAATCGGTATTTTGCTTTCGCTTTTCCGTCCTGCTTCCAAAATCTCAGCGAGCGTTTTGGCTGTCCCGCTGGGCGCATCTTTTTTCATCTTGTGATGCGTTTCGACAATCTCAGCGCCGAAGTCCGGGCCGAGGAGTTCGGTACCTTTGCGCGCCAGCCAAAACAACACATTCACTCCGACGCTGAAATTCGATGCGAACACGACCGGCACCGAGCGAGCGGTTTCTTTAATTATCGTGCGTTGTTCCCTAGAATGACCCGTCGTTCCGATGACGAGCGATTTGCCGTGGGCGAGCGCTGCCCGGCAAATTTCGTCTGTCGCGTCGGCATGACTGAAGTCGATTGCCACATCACAATTTTTCATCCCCGGCTCGATTGGATCGCCCAGATCGCAGCGTGCGGCGATTTGAATGTCCCGATCGGTGTCCGCCAGCTCGAGCACAGTTTTTCCCATGCGTCCCGCCGCGCCGACGAGCAGTACGCGCACAGGCGAATTCTTCATGGTGGCGAGCAGCGAGTTATCGCTTCGATTCAAAGTCTTCCAGGTGGTTCGCTTCGCTCATTTCGACCAATGGCAAACGAACCTCCGGCGACATCGCGCCGCGCCAGCCGAGCGCTGTCTTGACCGGAACCGGGTTGGGCTCAATGAACAAATCTTTGAACAAGGGTAGAAATTTCCGGTGCAATCTTTCCGCCGCCTTCAAATCGCCCGCTCCGCACGTGCGCACGAGCGCGCACACTTCGGACGGGAATAAATTTGAAGCGACGCTTACGACGCCCGCGGCGCCTACGGCCATAAACGGCAGCGTGAGCGAATCGTCCCCGCTCAAAATTGTAAACGCTTCCGGTAAGCGCCGACGCAGCTCGCCAACCCGCTCGACGCTGCCGCTCGCTTCTTTGATGGAGACGATGTTGCGACATTCTTTGGCCAAACGCTCGACGGTCTCCGGCAGGATATCCACGCTGCAACGGCCCGGGATGTTGTAGAGCATAATCGGCAGCGATGTGCCGTCGGCGATCGCTTTGAAATGCCGGAATAATCCTTCCTGGCTCGGCTTGTTATAATATGGCGCAACGAGCAACGCGGCGTCGACCCCGAGTTTCTCACCGGTTCTAGTCTCCGCGATGGCGTGATGCGTTGAGTTCGAACCTGTCCCCGCGAGCACGAGACAACGTTTGTTCGCTCTTGCGACTGCCAATCGGATGACTTGTGCTCGTTCGTCGCCAGACAACGTTGGTGATTCGCCGGTCGTGCCGACCGCCACGACCCCGGTGATCCCCGCGTTAATTTGTGCTTCGATGAGTTCTTCAAAAGCAGAAACGTCAATGCTGCTATCGCGAAATGGCGTGACCAATGCCGTGAACGTGCCGCGGAACATATTTTTAGGCCACAGGTCTACACAGACAACGCACGGATGAGAGAGGAGCCAGGTTCAAAATCCGTGAATATCCGCGTTCATCCGTGGCTAAATTCAAATCTCGATCGTCCCTTCGAAAACAAACTGAGCCGGCCCAGTGAGGGTGACGTTACAAAACCTTCCGGCAACCGTTTCAAAGCCAACCTGCAATTCGTCACCGCCGCGGGGGAGAACGGTGATCGGCCCGTGACAACCTTCAGTGGCACCGAAGATCAGCGCGCTTGCGACTATTCCTGTGCCGCAGGCGAGCGTTTCGTCTTCCACGCCGCGTTCGTACGTGCGGATGGCGATTTTCTTGGCGCCGCGTTTCTCCATGAAGTTCACGTTCGTGCCGCTGGGCGAAAAGATTTTGTGATAACGAACCGCTGCACCCTCGTGGCGCACGTCCACATCCTCGATGTTCACCACCGGAATGACGACATGCGGCACTCCGCTGTTGATGAAGTGAACGGTCTTGTTTTCACCCGCGATGCCTAGTTCGAGGTGGAGTCGCAGATCCGCGGGCTCGGTCATCCCCAGTGTTACCGAATCGCCCTTCAATTCCGCGGAAATCAGGCCGGCTTGCGTTTCGAACGAAATTTTTTCCTTGGCTGCAGCGACCTTGTTCGCGAAGCGCGCGAAGCAACGCGCGCCGTTGCCACACATCTCCGCTTCTCCGCCATCGGCATTGAAGTAACGCATCCGAAAATCGGCGCGGTTGCCTGGCTTTTCCAGCAACAGGATCCCGTCGGCGCCGATACCGCGATGCCGATCGCACAGTTGCGCGATTTGGCTGCGATCCAGCCGAACGTCTCCCATCCTGTTGTCGATAAGGATGAAATCGTTTCCGGCGCCATTCATTTTCGTGAAGCGCGGCATGATAGTGATTGTAGCGACAGCTACGCCGGTTGTCATGTCGAGCGAAGTCACCCGCCGCCAGATCACCGCGCCTATCATCCTGAGCGGAGCAGAGCGAAGGCGAAGGATCCCGCAGCATTGCCGTCTGGGTAGCGCCACGGGGATTGAAAGGCTGGCCTCGCCCCGAAAGCTTTCGGGGCTGCGTTGCAGCCTCGACTTCGCTCGGAATGACAGGAGAGCGTTGCCAGATAGCGTTTTGCTGTTTACTTATCCGCCGTGAAAAAATTCGGCGTGTGGACTGTGATTGCGTTTCTTTGCCTCGCGCCGCAGCTCTCATCCGCGGAAGATTACGACGGCCTTGTTCTTGAGCAGGTCAAGCAGATGCCAACGGGCGGTCATTACTCTGTTTCGCATTTCGCAAAGATTCGGCTGCAATCGTCGGCACATTTTGAGTCTGGGAAATTCTTCATCATCCCTTCCGGACCGAGTTTCTGTTCGGGCGCGACCTATCTGGTGTTTATCCGAACCATTGAGGCTTTACGCGAACGCGGTCAGCTTCGTCTCGACTACAGCACCCTCGAGCGGCTGATCATTCGGGACCAGCGCGACGGCGAAGGCGTGTGGGGCCGATGGAACGCTAACGGACCTGGCACCGCGCGTTTATTTCACGAGCTGGCGCTGGGCCAAAACTTCGACAATATCGATCAGGCCAAGCCTGGCGATTTCATGAAAATTTTCTGGTCGCGCGCGGTCGGACGCAACGAGCACGGACATTCCACGATTTTTCTGGGAATCGAAAATAGGCCAGACGGCCAATACGTTCGTTACTGGTCGAGCAATGTTCCGTCCGGTTATGGTGAGAAATGTGTGCCGCGAAGCAAAATCGCCTACGCAATTTTCTCGCGTCTCGAAACGCCGGCCAATCTGACGCGAATCAACAACGCTCCTTTCGTCGATACGTATTTGGCCTCTCTCCTTAGAAGTCGCTCCAGCATTTCAGAGGCTGGCGCGAAGTGCGGGCTGTAGGACCGCCAGAATCTGTTCCGTCGAGACTGCCAGGCGTTGTCCGGAAAGCCGCGCAGCAGCGGCCGCTGCTTCTTAACACGCTGCGTGATAGGTATGGCGGCGAAATCAGGCTTGCCTTCGAGATTGGCAGTCGTTAGAACCGCGCCATGCTAATCGAAACCGTAAAACGTCATTGGTGGGTTCCGGTCTTAAGGGGTATTGCTGCAATTATCTTCGGTGTGATCGCATTTACACATCCTGTCATGGCTGCCGCGACACTCGTGCTGTTTTTTGGTGCCTGGGTGCTAATCGACGGAATTTTTCGCGTCATCGGCTCTGTCGGGCATCGTGCTTCCGACCCGGATTGGGGCTGGCAGCTCGTCATCGGAATTCTCGGAATCATCATCGGGTTGCTTACGTTTCACGCGCCCGGCGTTACGGCTCTGGCGCTGGTGATTTACATCGCGGCATGGGCGCTCATGATTGGTGTGACGGAAATTGCGCTGGCAATCAAGATGCGCCGTGAAATTAAAGGCGAATGGTTACTCATTCTTATGGGTTTGGCTTCAATCGTTTTCGCGGCTCTCCTATTGTGGAACCCGGTCGCAGGAGCAGCGGCGCTGATCTGGATCATCGCGTGGTACGCGGTGATAATCGGCGTGCTGGCCATTATTTTTGGCTTGCGCTTGCGGAGCTTGCCGATGCTAACGCACCCCGTGATCGGCAGCTAACCGCTCGCGATTCTGTGCTATCCAGGCGGATCGCCGGGTTTGTCCCATCATTGAAGTAGCTCGCCCGGCCAGCGCTTTTTTTCGCGACGAACTGCCTGGCGTTTGGTTTATTGAAGAAAAATGCGGCCTGGAGCGATTAATTGGCCGATTACCATACGGCGCTGGAATATGATTGTTCCGATCTCACGCCTCGAATTCGCGACGGCGAGCTGGGAGACCGTTTTTGCAAGAACCACTTTATGAAAAGAACTCCCCCTACTAAGACGCGACTGCAAAATCGCCCGAAAACTAACGGAAGTGATTTCGACACCGGCCAATTACTTGCGGCTCTGATGGCATTCAAGCGCGGCGATTTTTCCACGCGATTGCCGGACGATTGGACAGGTGTGCCGGGAAAGATTGCCGACACGTTCAATGCGGTGATCGAAACCAACCATCGCATGACTCGGGAACTGGAACGCATGGTGCGCGTAGTTGGCAAAGAGGGCCGGATCAGTCAGCGGGCGTCGCTTGGCGAGGTGTCCAACTCCTGGGCAGATGCCATCCAATGCATCAACGTTTTGATCGGCGACCTGGTTCAGCCAACGAGTGAGACGGCGCGAGTGATTGGCGCCGTCGCGAAAGGAGATTTGTCTCAAACCATGGCAACGGAGATCGAAGGCCGGCCGCTCAAGGGTGAATTTTTGCATACGGCTAAAACGGTGAACGCCATGGTCGGCCAGCTCGGCGCGTTCGCATCGGAAGTAACGCGCGTCGCGCGCGAAGTCGGCACGGAAGGCAAGCTCGGTGGACAGGCAAAAGTCAAAGGTGTCGCAGGAACTTGGAAAGACTTGACGGAGAACGTGAATCTCATGGCGTCGAATCTCACTTCCCAAGTGCGCAACATCGCCGCCGTGACGACCGCCGTAGCGAATGGCGATCTTACGAAAAAAATTACTGTGGATGTTCGGGGAGAATTGCTCGGACTAAAGGACACCATCAACAAAATGGTGGACCAGTTGCGTTCGTTTGCCTCGGAGGTGACTCGGGTGGCCCGCGAAGTTGGCACCGAAGGGAAACTCGGCGGGCAGGCGAAAGTCGAGGGCGTTTCCGGCACGTGGAAGGATCTAACGGAGTCCGTCAATTCGATGGCCTCCAACCTTACCTCGCAAGTCCGTAATATCGCCGCGGTGACAACCGCCGTGGCCAATGGCGATCTCTCGAAAAAGATCACGGTCAAAGTTAAGGGCGAAATTCTGGAACTGAAAAACACCATCAACACAATGGTGGACCAGCTTTCCTCATTTGCCTCGGAGGTCACGCGCGTGGCCCGCGAGGTGGGCACCGAAGGAAGACTTGGCGGGCAGGCCGCCGTGAAAGGCGTGGCAGGCACGTGGAAAGACCTCACCGATAAGGTCAACCTCATGGCATCCAATCTCACGGTGCAACTGCGTGATATGTCGAAGGTGGCGACCGCCATCGCCGGTGGCGATTTGACCCAAAAAATTACCGTCGATGTCCGCGGCGAAATTCTTCAGATCAAAAACGTGATCAACACCATGGTGGACCAACTTTCGTCCTTCGCATCGGAGGTGACTCGCGTCGCGCGCGAAGTCGGCACAGAAGGAAAACTCGGCGGACAAGCCGCAGTCGGAGGCGTTGCGGGAACGTGGAAGGACCTGACCGATTCGGTCAACTCGATGGCATCTAATTTGACCGCGCAAGTCCGCAATATTGCCGACGTCACCACTGCGGTGGCCAAGGGCGACTTGTCCAAAAAGATCGCCGTGGACGTCCGCGGCGAAATTCTCGAACTAAAGGACACCATCAATACCATGGTGGATCAACTCCGATCGTTCGCCGCAGAAGTTACGCGCGTGGCGCGCGAGGTCGGCACCGAAGGAAAACTGGGCGGACAGGCCGCGGTGCCCGGGGTCGCCGGAACGTGGAAGGATTTAACCGACAACGTCAACTTCATGGCGTCGAACCTAACGAATCAAGTGCGCGGCATCGCTAAGGTCGTGACTGCGGTCGCCAACGGCAATTTGAAACGGAAACTTTTTTTGGAAGCGAAAGGTGAAATTGCCGAGCTCGCCGAGACGATTAACAACATGATCGATACACTGGCGACGTTCGCCGAACAGGTTACCACAGTGGCGCGCGAAGTGGGTGTACAAGGAAAACTTGGCGGACAGGCAAGTGTTCCCGGCGCTGCGGGGACGTGGCGCGACTTGACTGACAATGTTAATGGCCTGGCAGCGAACCTGACTTCGCAACTCCGTGCTATTGCCGACGTAGCAACGGCAGTCACTGAGGGAGATCTCACGCGTTCAATTCAGGTCGAAGCCCGGGGAGAGGTCGCCTTCGTCAAGGACAACATCAACGAAATGATTCGCAATCTCAGAGATACGACGTTGCGCAATGACGAGCAAGACTGGCTCAAGACCAATCTCGCAAAATTTACTCGGATGCTCCAGGGACAGCGCGATTTTCTGACCGTCGGCAGACTCATTCTGTCCGAACTCGCACCGTTGGTATCGGCACAACAGGGCGCATTTTACATGGTGGACAAGTCAAATGGAGAATCAGAGCTCAAATTGCTTGCAGGCTATGCTCAACACAAAAGCAACGGAGCAAAGAACCGTTTCAAGCTGGGCGAGGGTTTGGTCGGGCAAGCGGCGTTGGAAAAGCGGCGCCTTCTCATAAACGAAATCCCAAGCGACTACGGAAAGGTACGCTCCGGCCTTGGCGAATTTCAGCCGAGGAACATAGTGGTGCTCCCGATTTTATTCGAGGAGGAGGTAAAAGCAGTGATGGAACTTTCGTCGGTTGAACGCTTCAGCCCGGCGCACCAGGCCTTTCTTGAGCAGTTAACCGAGAGCATCGGAATCGTGCTCAACACCATCGAAGCGAGCACGCAAACGGAAAATCTGCTCAAACAGTCGCAATCGCTCGCCACCGAATTGCAGAAGACGAACCTCGAACTGGAGGAAAAGGCGCGCTCGAATCTGGCGAAAGACGAGTTTCTAGCAATGCTTAGCCACGAATTGCGCACGCCGTTGACACCGGTGCTTGCGTCTGCGCTCGCGCTGGAGAATGAGCCGGAGTTGCCGAGTGACATTCATGAGTCGCTGCAAATGATTCGCCGCAATGTGGAACTAGAGGCGAGACTGATCGACGACTTACTGGACTTGACCCGCATCGATCGCGGCAAGGTGCAGCTCAACTTTGAAATCGTCGATGCCCATACAATGCTGCAAAGCGCGCTCGAAATCTGTCAGCCGGAAATAGATCGAAAACATCTGAAGCCATCGCTCAATCTGGGCGCGAGAAAAGTGCACATGCGCGCGGACCCAGCCCGACTGCAGCAGATTTTCTGGAACCTGATCAACAATGCGGTGAAGTTCACCTCCGCAAACGGGCAAATCACGATTATTACAAGCAACGATTCAGACGGACAACTCCGTGTGGAGATCGCGGACACTGGGATGGGAATTGAGCAGGAACTGTTGCCGAAAATTTTCGATGCGTTCGAACAAGGCGGCCGGACTCAGTCCGGAGGCTTGGGGCTGGGACTGGCCATCAGCAAGACCCTGGTGGAAGCGCACAAAGGCACGATCGCCGCGAAAAGCGCCGGACGAAACGAAGGATCGACGTTTACGTTGGTTTTTCCCACCTGCGAAAAAGCGGAAATACAAATTGCCCCTGCTATGGCGCCAAGATCTGCGGAGCGCCAGCCCATGCGAATTCTGCTTGTTGAAGATCACGAAGATACAAACCGTTCGCTTACGAATCTGCTCCGGCGGCGAGGTTATCACGTACAACCGGCGCTCACTTTTCAATCCGCGCTCGACCTCGGCGCAAAGGAGCAATTTGATGTGCTCATCAGCGACCTGGGTTTACCCGACGGGAATGGAATCGATTTGATACAGAAACTCGCCTCAAAACCGCCGCTGGGAATTGCTCTCACCGGTTTCGGGATGGAACAAGATATACGCAAAAGCCGCGAGGTCGGCTTCCAGCATCACTTGGTAAAACCAATCGATCTGAACAAGCTCGACTCGCTCATCCAGCAAGGTGCCGCCGCTTTACTGGCCGTATAGCCCTAGTTTTCGCCGTATGGCGGTACCGAAAAAGTTGCTGCGTTCATCGCGGTTTGATTCCACAACGGTTACGGCCTAACAACTGGTTTCGTGCAACTGGGCCCGCCAGGATTCGAACCTGGGACCAAGGGATTATGAGTCCCCTGCTCTAACCGCTGAGCTACAGGCCCGACTATTTCATCTACACTGAAGTACTGCGAAAATTATCGCTGACAATTTAAAAAAGCGGGTCGAGCTTTCGCCGGGTGTCAGCTGAAGGGTGAGAAGGGTGAACGATCTGGATTGTTGATGCACACCGCGAAAACGGAAAAAGATTCATCGTTCGGTCAGACGAGAACTGACAGCCTTTCTTGAACTTGAGAGGACCACGCACGAATTAGCGGTCTCACCGCTTCTTAATGATGACAGTAATTGAAATCAGTCCATACAAATGGGGCTGGCGAGCGTTCGAAGCTCCCGGCGTTGAGCCTGCGTTCGTAGATCAATAGGATCGCGAAGCGATTCGTGAAAATTCGTCCAATTGGAGTCGTCGTCCCTGTCAGAAAATTTCGCAATCGTATGATCGGTTTTAACCGCGTTCGTCGTTTATCCGAATGATGGAGGAATTACAAACCTAACAAGAACCGACATGAAAGGCTGTAAACCATCAATCAAATACAAAGAACAAAGCTGTTTCTGATCCTTTTGGCGTTTGGCTGCTTCACACTTTCACCGATCGTGCCAGGCGGCCAACCTGCGTTCGCGACAGGTGGAGTGATCTCTGGAAACACCGGACAGACCACAACGCAGATAGAGTTGTTCCCCAGAGCGAAGATCAGTTCGCTGAAGGACGGTGCGGTGTTCTACGGCGCTTACGCTCAAGAACTTGCCGGATACGTCTTCTACGCCGACGGGAGCCCGGTGCCAGCGGGACGACTACCGTGGTTGAAGACCGTCGGCGGTGCGACATCGGTTATCGACTGGGGCAATCCCGTTCATGCAGCCTTCACATTCGGCGAGCATAAGCTGATTCTCCAAGCGCTGACCGAGTCCAACCACGTCGCTGCGAGCGCAACTATCACCGTAACGTTTTACGAGTCGATACGATGACTCAAGGATGCTGCCGAGTCCAGTTAACCTTCAGGCGGTGAACGCACGATTCCGTCCAGCGAGGCGGATCGGAAGCTATGATTGCGTGGCGGTAATTTGTTTTACTGATTGGCACCGACCGTTTGCTGTGCGGATTTGCCCAGTTCAAGCTGAGCGCTGACTTTCTGTAGGCCAGCAGTCAACGCTTCGACTTTTTTCTCCAATTGCTCGACCTTGCTGTGCTCTTTGAGAAATTCATTGAGCAACATCGCGTTCACCGCTTCGTAGCGCACGGTGTAGGGCTTTCCTTGGTCGTGTTGTGGTAACTAGGCACGACTGTCAGCGTGAGGTCGTTCCCGTCGCCACCTTCGTAGCTGGCTTGAAAGTTATTGACGTCGCTCGTGATGATCCCGCCATCGGCGAGATTGCTAAAGGTGCCAGCGATCGGTATGGCCGCCGTGTTGTCGATGATCATCAAAAGGCTGCCGATCGGAAGCACGCTGCTCCCAATGTCCGATGTTCGGCAGGGTCCAACATTGCTAGGTTGCATCATTGTCGATTCAACGTTTGAATCCTGCCGTGGCGCGTGTTGAACGTCTTTCACTCACGGTCCGGCGCATCGCTCGGCGGCTTTGGGGACCGCCACGGAAAGGCTATACGAGCTTTAGCGCACGCTTCCCGAAAGAGCACCGGAAAAGGTGGAATGATTGGAAGAAAAATCGCGCACCGGGCGAGATCTTCGTCGTGCTCGTCCACCCGACTTTCGTCCCGGCCAGCGAGGCGACTTATCTCCAGCCGGACGAAAATATTATCGGCATCATCCGCAACGGCGAAGCCAAAGCCTACCCAACCCAAATGCTCGCTTTTCATCATCTTGTGCATGACCACGTCGGTGGCGAGCCGGTCCTTATTTCATACTGCGAGCGCTGCAATTCCGGCGTTGGCTTCCGGCCTGTAGTCGATGGTGAGGAGCGCCAATTCCTCGTGCATGGCCGGCGCGGCGGCGAGATGCTTATCACAGACCGTGAGACACGCACGGTCTGGTCGCAGCTGACTGGCCAGGCCTTGGAAGGGCCCGACGCGGGCAGACAACTCGATTATTTGCAAGTCTTTCAAATGGCCTGGCAGCAATGGCAGGAGATGCACCCTGCCACGCTGGCGCTGACCCCAGACACCGCCTTTGCCTGGACCTATTTCCGGCACCCGATGGGCGAGGAAAACATGGATTTTCGCCCGCGCGTGCGCGGCGTGGAAAAGATGGCTCCGCACAGTATGGGGATCGGTGTGCAGCTCGAGGGAGCAGCCATGTTTTTCCCATTTGAAAAGATGGCTGGCTCGGGGACTGCGCAGGCCATGCTGGACAGGGAAACCACGGTGATAGTTTTTTACGATGCCGCCAGCAGCGGCTGCGGTGCGTACCGCGCGGCAGAAGATATGGTGCGCAGTGTGCCAGGCCAGTGGCACGATGTCCGCACGCACTCGACGTGGAACCTCGAGGGTTTCTGCACCGCCGGCGCGCGCGCGGGTGAGCGCCTGTCTTTTGTCCCTTCGTATTCACTACAATGGTATGCTTGGGCTAAACTTTATCCGCAGACGAAAGTCTGGAACTAGCCGATTCGTTTCTAAGAGATTAAGCGCGTTCGCATCACAATCTTCGATCCGTCTCACTAAACGGAATGATACGCTTGATTGCGCCGCTTGAATCCAGAATGCGAATCTCGCCTGAGCGAAAGCACGCGCGGCCCTTTGCGTAGCTGATTGCGTCCTGCTGACTCAGCAATACCGGCTGCATACCGGGCGCTTCAAAGCACTTCCAGCCGTTTCGGATTGGCCTGATTTCAATGATCGTCATCGAGCGCGCTTTGCGTTTGTGGCAAAAGCAACGTATCTGTTCGATTGAACATGAACCAGCCAAATCACGGTCAGGTGCTATCAACATCGCGAGATGCCCGACCGCGGTACACCGGCGAACTTCTGCTGCGCACACGCCCAAAGATTTACAGGCAGATTGTGCGCTTACTCGGTGAGGGATGGTCTTCAAACAAAATTTGCAAATGGTGTCACGTCACGAGAGAAACGGTCCGGGCGGTGGAGCATCGAGAAGCCGCGGAGATAAGCGCACGAAAAAAGAGCATCGTTGGAATCCTGAGTAACGTCGCTGAGTTGGGCGCCAGTCGCATGGAAGAAACGATTGGCAAAGCCGGTTTGCGTGATGCAACGATCGGAACCGGCGTCGCAGTGGATAAGATCATTGCGCTGACGAGTCAAACGCCAGACGTCGCAGTGCAGGTGATATTGCCTACGCCCGAGGAACGTGCGGAGCGCAAAGCCATACACGCAAAGCTGGATGAGATAACGCGTAAGCTGGCCTCGTAAACGCACGAGGATGCCTGCGAGCGCCTCTCGAATTTTGTAGCGGGACTGAATCGTCGTCCGAGTCCCATTCGAGGTTGAGCGGCGCGAACTGATTGGAGCGGAATGAATCGACTGGCACCACCCAAACGTTTCCGCTTTCGGACACTGGTTGCATGTCGAGAGTCGCATCGAACACCGGAAGCGCGAAATCCAATTGTTTTTCCGTGTTCGGTGGCGCGTTTGGAACCGGCGAGCCCTGGACTGCTAACTGAGTAGTGTTCGGTTGCTGATAAAGCGTGATTAAAATCACGGCGGCGCAACCGAGCGCGATCGCCATTCCTGCGGAGTAGCATGCCAACGGACGGACATTGTGTCGGAACACAAAATCACGCGCGCCGTCGATGCAGACGCTCGAAAGCGGTGCGTGCTGCAAGTGGTCCCGCTGCCGGCGGTGATGGAACTCGTAGAGGAAATTCTTAAAATAGCCAGGCGGCGGTTGTTCGTAGCGTTTCAGCCGGAGGAGCCGTGAGATTTTGTCGTCACCGAAGGAGTCCATTGCACTGCCAAATGTCGGATCGTCAGACAAAGTTGATCGAAGTTGCGTTGAATTTGTTCGGTACCTGAAGGCGACAACATTTCACGGTCGTTTTCTACGGTCTGAGAAATTTGGGCTGCAAAACTCCGCAACTCTGCGTCACGCAGTGCGAATGCCTAGCGACCGAGACACCTAGCGTCCGCACCACTGCGCAAGCCGGTGAAAATGAGCGCAAAAACTCTTTCTTGAATTATGAGTCCCCTGCTCTAACCGCTGAGCTACAGGCCCGCCGCGCTTACACGCGAACAATCCAACATCCAGCGTCCAACGTCCAATTTGATGGAAAGCTGCCGCAAGCTCTACTTCAAATTTCGGAACGCCGATTGGTAATCCGGGATTTGGGATGATGCAGTGATTCGCGTTTACGATAAAGCAGGCAACGTGATTGAGACGCACGAACACGCGGGCGACTTCAAAGAACCGCCCCAGCAGCGCTAGTGATTGTTCACGACCGTTTGTAGCGCAGGCTTGCTCACTTCAAGCTGCGCGCTCACCTTTTAGATGAGGGCTTTTTGCTCTTTCAGTTCCGCTTTAAGACCATCAATTTCCTTCTGCTGTTCCTGTGCAGTGCGATCTTGAAGCTCGACTTTGCGATGCTCTTTCAAAAACTCATTGAGCAACATCGCATTCACCGCTTCGTAGCGGACGGTGTAAGGCTTGCCCTGATCATCGCGCGCCACTAGATCGGGATTCACCTTTTCGACTTCTTCGGCGACAAGACCGAACTGAGGGATGCCTTTGGGATCGAGCTGTTTCTTGTAACGGAAAGTCACCGGTTTCAGCGCGAGGATCGCTTCGCTCGCCTTGTCCATCGGTTTGATGGCTTCTTGAAGCGTTCTCAGGAAACGACTGTTCCGAGGTGACCATCAGCGCCCACAACTACGCCGACGCCGTCAGTGACGGTTGCCCCACTGATCCCGGCAACCTAGGTGGCAGTCTGAGTTCCAACCCTCCCGATACGTATGGTACTGGCCTCTGCAACGGCTCCTCGGTTACCTATATCAATATTATGATCGCCGGTGGTGAGATTTCTACCGGCTTCATCGCCCAATGCGATATTGTCACTGCCGGTGGTGTTGTTCATGAGCGCAGCATTACCGTCGGCAGCGTTTCTCTTGCCGGTTGTATTGCTAATGAGCGCATAATAACCGGTGGCCGTGTTGAGGTTGCCGTGCGTGTTGGAGAAGAGCGCAGCAAAACCGGCGGCCGTGTTCTGGCTGCCGTCTACATCGTTTTGCATCGCCTGACGGCCCGTGGCCGTGTTGAAGTTGCCGCTTCTGTTGTTATAGAGCGCACTTTCCCCGGTAGCCATGTTCTGGCTGCCTGTACTATTTAGCTCAAGCGCAATGTGCCCGGTGGCCGTGTTGAGTTCGCCGGTCGTGTTGAAGAGAAGCGCCCCTGAACCGACGCCTGTGTTCTGGATGCCGGTTGAATTAGAAAGGAGCGCCCCACCACCGATTGCCGTGTTTTCACTGCCGGTGGTGTTGTTCACGAGCGTGTCATCACCCAGAAATGTGTTTCCGTTGGCGAGGTCGCAGCCCTGTTGACAAGTCGCCCGCGCTTGCGGCGAAAGCACAAAGCATGCGAAAGCGAACAGAATGAGAAGGAAGGCGCACGAACGCGAGGCGTTCATTAGATTTTGTAATGGTAGAGTCGTCGTTTTCATAATGCACAGAGGTTCGCAAAAGTCTTGGCCTCTTGTCGAGGATATTGCCGAAAGCGCTTGCGGTTAGCGCAGCAGTTTCCTACGATGCGAACTGATGCACACGTACGACGTTCGCCCCGCAAAGGTAAATGCGGCGTTGATCTGATCTCCGACAGACTGCCCCGCCCGGTCGGCTTTGGTACGGCGGGCCGAGCACAGGCAGTATTTCATCAGCGCGCATGTTTTCGCACAGCCCAACCGCGCTTCTTGCGTTAGCGCGTCGGTGACGGCGCAGGACGATTCATATACCCGGGTGACGCGTTAACAGGTTCTTCCGTAACTGTCGTTCCCTCCTGCTGACAGGAAGGCATAAATGCCATCGCAACGAAGATACTTAGTAAAAACAGTATGTATTTCTTCATAGGTTCGGAGTTTTCGGATCGAGTGTCGCAGAATGTCAAGCTCCCATAAGCACATCGGCGATTTCAAAAAGTAGTGAATGTCACCTTTATTTCTCGACAGATGGTGGCGGTTTTATTTAAGGATTTTGAATGGCACAAAGAAAAGAAACACCGACACCACCACCGCCTCAGCCTCCACCCCCAGGGAGCTAGTGCGCCAACGCGCGGGCAGTGGTGAAGTTTTTACAAGATTAAGTCGAGGGCGAACTCGTCTATCGCCCTTTGCACCTGGCTCTCTTGAAAAGATTGGCCGGGGCGCCCTAAGGCTCAGCGGCGACAACATCTATGCGGGTGGTACCACGATTGAGGGTGGGACGCTTCTGGTAGCCAATCGGAGCGGGTCCGCCACCGGTACGGGGCCAGTCAACATCACCGCCGGTACGCTCGGCGGCAGTGGCATCATCGCGGGCGCCGTTACTATTGGGACTGGCGCGTTCCTTGCCCCGGCAGCTGGAAGCAATGTGCCGGCTACGCTCACTATCCAAAATGCTCTCACCTTCAACGCTGACGCGACCTACACTTGCACCTTAAGGAAGAACCGAAACGGGACCAGGACCGACGAGGTAATCGCCAATGGAGTCACCATCAACAGCGGTGCGTTGATTGCCCTGAGCGGCCAGACGATGGGAGCCTTAACACAGGGAATGACGTTGATCAGTAACACCCTCAGCCAATCCCATTAGCGGCACCTTCAGCAACCTGCCCGATGGTGGAATTGTCACAATCAACGGCAACAACCTCCAAGCCAACTGTGAAGGCGGCGACGGAAACGATCTCACGCTTACGGTAGTGCCGTAGAGAATTTCATGTCCCGAAAGTGAGCGCTTAGCTTGAACTGAGTAAACCTGGGCCGCGTGCGGTCATTACTAGTCAGTAAGCCAAATTACCCAGCCATTGCCGGGATCAGCGGGCAACAAATTGGAAATTTACTGCCGGAACAGTCCGATCATTGCGAAGTGAATCAGTTTGGCGAACAGTTTGACAATGGGTAAGCCAGCGCATGTTCCTGCGATTCTGCGGGAGCCGCGTCGCCATCGCTATCTTAAGCTCATTGCGCTCTTCAAGATCAGTAAAGGCGTGCTGCTGCTTTTGCTCGGTGTTTCGCTCCTCTTCCTGAATTCACGCACCCGCTGGATGGATGCCATGTCGGACTGGACCGCTGACGAAATTCTGATGAAGCATAGCAAGGCCATCCACTACTTGCTCAATAAACTGCAAGGCGTGCTCGCAGGCGGCGTGGTGCGGGGCACTGGTTTTTTGGCGCTCCTTTACGCGGCGGTTCTTTTTACGGAAGGAATCGGCGTTTACATGGAGCAGCGATGGGCGGAATTGTTGATGATATTTGCGACGGCAGCGTTGATCCCGCTCGAAGTACGGAATGTTTGGCATCATCCGGATTTGGTCGGGGTGCTCATTCTGCTGGCGAACTGTTTCATTGTTTGGTTCCTATATTGCATCATCAAACGAGACAAAACGGAACCGCAAGTCTCAAAGGCGCCAGAGGTGGTGGAAACTTGTTAGGCCGGTCTGCGGATTTTCGCTGCAAAACAGCGCAATTGTGCGCAACGGGTTACCAATCCGAAAGGGCTAAGACACCTAGCGTCCGCAACGGTGCGCAAGCCTGTGAAAGCACGCGCAAAAAGTCATTCTTGAATTATGAGTCCCCTGCCCTAACCGCTGAGCTACAGGCCCTGCGCGCTGACCCACGAACATCGAACATCCAACGTTCAACGTCCAATGATTGGGCTGCGTCTTTTGCAAACCATCACATCTGTCATTCTGAGCGAAGCGAAGCTGCAACGCAGCGGGCGCAGTCCGCGAGGCCAGGCTTTCAATCTCAGTTCAATTCTGCCCGATCCGGCACAAAGAAACAGACGAGACATGTTTGAAAGATTCACCTCAAGCTTCGCATTTCGTTGCAGCTCTTCGCTCAACATGACAACGCTATTGTGAATGAGCTTTCGTAAGTTTCGCCTGCACACGCCAAAACGTGCGACTTGGCAGCCTGTTTAAATTTTCTTTGCCGATTGCTCATCCCGATTTGGAATCATGAAGTGATTCGCGGAAGCCTCGCTGTCGTCGAAATCGTAATTCTCAGCACGCTGGTCCTCGCAACGCGCTGCGCGAATTATCAGGACGTCTTTGTCGCCGGGAACGTTTACTTCGTTGATTCGGATTGTTACGCGCGCATGACGCGCGTGCGGGTGTGCGCGACAAAGCCGGGACTGATCCTCCGCCATCATGATTTTGAGAATTTCCCGCAAGGGACGACTCCACACACAACGGCGCCGTTAGATTATTTGATTCTAGGGCTGGCGCTTCCGTTGAAACCATTCACCGCGCAGCCACTCGACATGGCGGGAGCCTTTGTTTCGCCACTGCTTGCGCTAACCGGCGCCTGGTTCCTCTGGTGGTGGTCGCGACGAATGAAATTCCGGTACCGTTGGGTAGTGCTGATCCTGTTTGCGATCAGCCCGATTCTCGTTCATGGGACGGAGGTAGGCAGGCCCGATCATCAGTCGTTACTAATCCTGCTGGTCACGATCGGAATTTGCGCGGAGTGGCGCTTGCAAACAGCAGCCGACCCGCCTTCGCGCAGCTCCGGCGCGGCAGGCACGGCTGCCGCTACAGAACTGAACAGATTGGCTGTGGTCAGCGGAGCCGCGTGGGGGTTCGCGCTATGGGTGTCCGCTTACGAACCACCGGTGCTCTTCTTCATTGTGTTAGTCACGAGTTTTCTACTGAATCCGCGGGCGCTTTTCGGACAAGATCGGCGCGCAGGATGGATATTGTTCGCGACGATTATCGCGGCTGCACTTCTGATTGAGCGACGTGCGCCGTCGTTCGCGATCCCTGAATCGAGCGCGATTTTCAAAAACTGGGCGAGCACGATTGGCGAGCTCGCGCACGTTTCACCGGCAAACCCGGTCTGGTTTCGCTGGTGCGGGTACCTGGTGTTGCTCGCGCCTTTCTTGATCTGGATCAGCGTCAGGGCGCGAAAAGATGGTGCGGAGGGACTGCACGCCCTAGCGATTTATGTGCTCTCGATCGCCACCTATTTCTTGACGATCTGGCAGGCGCGCTGGGCTTATTTTTTTGTTTTGATTTTTGCGTTAGCGCTTCCAGAGCTGCTCGCGCCAATCAAATCGGGCACAGCAGTGTGGATTGCATTTGTGTTGTCGATGTTTCCCGTTTTGCGTGATTGGGACGAAACGCTTTGGCCGAACGAAACGCAACTGGCGAGCCACTTGGAAAAGCAGGTTGAATCGGCGCAAATTCGCGAGGTTGCGCTCACGTTGGCCTCATCTGAGTTGCAACCTTTCCTTGCACCGTGGTGGCTTTCACCCTCCATCGCTTATTGGTCGGGGCAGCCCGGGATAGCGGGAAGCTCGCATGAAAGCCTGGAGGGGATCGAGGATAGCGCGCGTTTTTTTCTTTCTGACGATCAGGAACGAGCGCGCTCAATTCTCCACAACGACAACGTGGCGTGGGTTTTCGCGTACGATTCGCAACGCGTAACGCAAAACTCGGCAGCCGTCCTGAACGAGGCAGTTCCTACCGGTCCCCTCTGCCGCGTTTTGGATCGAACCCCTAGCCATGCACCGCCGTTTCTGATTTTTTCCGCGCAAACGCCAGCGTGCAAGCTCTACCGGGTGAACATCGAAAGGTAAAAAGAAAAAACTTTTCACTCAGAAAAGAGAATCCGTTGACAGGCATCGACGAGTGTCACATTACTACCAGATGCTCAAAAGATTCGTCCCGCAAAGGCCGGCGCCCCCGATTCGAGAAGAACCACGGACTCCGGTTCCGGATGACCACGATCATCTTGCGAGTCGCGAAGAGTCAGCACCAAAACCAACTACAATCGATAATTCAAATCCAAAACCTAATCCTATGGCAGACCACGGAGGCAAAGACATCCTTTCGAGCGATGTCGAAATCAAAGGCTCGATCAAGTTCCAGAAAGAACTGCTCATCGACGGTAAAGTCGAGGGTGACATCAACTCGGACGGCGTTTTGACGGTCGGTGAAAACGCTGAGATTCGGGGTGAAATCAAAACCAAATCGATCACCGTCTATGGCAAAGTGCACGGCAATATCACCGTTGGCGAACGGTGCGAGCTGAAATCCAAATGCGTGTTGCAGGGAGATCTCAAAGCAGCGCGTCTTG
The DNA here is from genome assembly GCA_003218945.1 of Verrucomicrobiota bacterium. Taxonomy (GTDB): domain Bacteria; phylum Verrucomicrobiota; class Verrucomicrobiia; order Chthoniobacterales; family UBA10450; genus Udaeobacter. Next base: position 28,563 of record QHPE01000162.1, read on the forward strand.
TGATTGAAGAAGGAGCGACTTTTATCGGGAAATCGGAAGTCACCACCGGCGCGTATTCGGCAAAAGCCGCCCAGCGGCCGGAAGTTGTTCGGTCCAGCGAGCCAATCAAGGCGGCATTCGGGCGCGCCTAAAGAAAGGTTTCGGCAAAGAATCCAGTGGCCAATCCGTCGCCTGCAAAAGTCAGTGCGGAATGTCCGCACTGCGGCTTCAAGCAGATGGAATACGCGGCGGCGAAGAGTTCGATCTGTCGCCAGTGCAGCCGTTCTTTTTCTCCGTTTGCGCCGAAGCCCGGTCTGAAGCTGCGGACGACGGAAGAAACGCCAGCCCAAGAGACTTCCTCCTCGATCTTTGGCCGGCTCGAGGATTTTTGGAAGCGGCAAACCAGTTCTCTCGTCGAGTGTTTCGAATGTAAACGCAAACAGCAGGTCTCTGGCGCCGCAAGTTCGACAATCTGCCCCTCATGCAGCGCGCATATTGATCTGCGCGATTACAAAATCGTCAGTGGATTCAGTCGAAGCATTCGCACTCGCGGCAACGTGCATCTTTCGGGCAAAGGCGATTTGGCCAGCAGTAGTGTGGTTTGCCGATCGGCTCTAATCGAAGGCAGGCTGCGCGGCAATCTTCATTGCGACGATACCGCGACGATCAGTTATTCAGGCAAAATTCCGGGCCGCATCAGCGCTCGACACGTGGTCGTCGAGCGGAAATCCGATATTCACTGTTTTCGAACAGTTCGCGGGGAGAATATCGAAATCAAAGGCAGGATGTCTGGAGAAATCATCGCTCAAACGGTGACGGTCCATAAAAAGGGATCACTGGAAGGCGATGTCACCGCGCGAGCGATCAGCGTGGAAAAAGGCGGGATGTTTTCCGGCCAGCTCGCCATCGGTCAAGTCGGCCTGACACAAGGGGAATTGCTGCAGGAACGGCCAGCGATTGCCTCACAAACAACCGAGTCCAGTTTCCCAGATCCGGTGGCGCGCCCATTGCCGGCGACGTAGCAACCATCAGGTTCATGCGAAGACTGCATCCACGCAGTCCTTACGAAAGACTCGGCGGTTATGTTCATCTGCCGCGTTTGATCGATAAGGCCAGGCTGCACCGGAAAGGCTTGCTTGACGGTTACAACTATAAAACCGTCGGGTTCGACAAACATTTGCTGACATTCCTTAAAATCGACGGCGACGTATTTGAAGAGATCGCCAACAAGCTTGAACATGACGAAGCAATTTCGGCGTGGGTACAGAAAAACGGAGTGCAACATTCGCCAGAAGCCATCGAACAGTGGAACCACGCGATGATTTCGCGTCATCCTGATACGGCCGCGAAAAAAGCGCGCTTCCAGCATTTTCTCAAAGAAGCAGGCGGCGAAAGTCGCAAAGATATCCGGACCTATTTCGATCTGATCGAGTTTGATGAAGGACGATTGAAATGAACGCTATTAGCTAAGGCGTTACGTCGTTACATCGGTTTCTGTTGTAACCGCGTAACTGTTTTAACGGTCACCCTGCCGAAGCGAATATCCTGTCCGCGTTCTCTAACGTTTCTTTGCTGCCGATATCGAGCCATTTGCCTTTGATCTGGAAGGTCTTCACCGGTTTTCGCGGGTAGAGCCACTGCACGAAACGGCCGGGCTGATCTGCATTATTTCCCGCAGCCAGATACGTCCTCAAAAGCGAGAGGACCGGAGGCGAGTAATAATAAAGAGCTATCGCTGCGAGTGTCCCGTGCGGATTCTGTGGTTTTTCCTCAAAGCGGGTGATGATTCCTTCGGCATCAACGGTGATGTTACCGTACTTCTTGATCGCTTCAGTGTCGGCGACGTCATGCACCGCAACGGTTACTTCGCTGCCTTTGGCGTACGCCACAAAATCTGCCAGCGAATCCGTGAATAAATTATCGCCGGCGGCGATTAACAAGCTGCTTCCGGACAGGTTCTCTTGCGCGATTACGAAATCAATATCTCCGATTGCGCCAAGCTTGTCGTTATCGCTGGTGGAACCGTCGTTAACGATTTTGAATTTCAGTTCTGGATGACGTTTTTGGTACTGCTGACTCCACGCTTGGAAATCCGCCGCGAATTTATCGTTGGTCACGACATAAATTGTTTCCAGGTCGGGACTGCCAACAAGATTGTCCACCAGCCACTCGATGATGGGTTTGCCTCCAATCACGAGCAGCGGTTTCGCTTTATTCAGCGTCAACGGGTGAAGGCGCGTGGCGTACCCGGCAGCGAGAATCAGAACGTTCATGAGATCAAGACAGTTGGCAACGAGGCGGGAAAACGCTCCTGTTTTCTTTAATGTTTTGGCTAGCCGCGCAAAATCGCATGCTTCAGATGCTGCTGGACCGCCCGTATCCGTTGCAAATCGGCAATCTTTGCGTGACTGAAAGCATCCACCGCATAAAGCGTATCGATCGCCGCGCCGGCCTGGGTATTAATTCGAAAAAGCGGGACCAAGATATTCTCGCGATCAAGGCAGCTGAGCACATCATAAAGCAGTCCGATACGGTCCGCGGCTTGAAATTCAATCAGTGTGTAAGTCGGATGCGTTTTGTTGTCGATGGTGATGCGCGTGGGAAATTCAATGCCGACGGCCGGGCGAAGGCTCGAGCGCTTCGCTTTTTCGATCGGTGGGCCAAAATCGAAGGTCTCGTCCTCGAGCGCTCGCTGCAGCGTTCGTTCTACCAGGTCGAAATCGCGCGGACTCGAAACGGGTCGCGCCTTCGTATCACAAACACGGAAAACGCCAAGCACCGCATTGTCGTCACGTGGAAAAATATCGGCGCTCAAAATGTTTAACGGAACGACGGAAAACGAGCCTGCGACTTTCGCCAGAAGCCGTTCACGTTCCCACGTGCAGAAGGCCATCACAGTGTGCCCCTCCTCGGGAACGACCTTCCATTCGACCGCTGGAGCGAGCGGAAATTCTCTTGCACTTAAAATGTTCTCCAGAAACGACCGAAACAATTTTACGTGCTCGACGATCTCCGGCACGCTGGTGGCACGGAAATAGTGGTCGGGCATGTATTCAAAGTGCGATTCGATTTCCTCCGCGTACTCTGGTGAAAGATTCTCGGCAACAGAGGCGCGCAAGCTTTCCCGGGCAATTCTGGTTTGTTCATGATAAGATTTCCGATCGGCAAGGTAACGCGAGCTGTCGTGAAACAACTGCCACACGAGCGATTCCTTCCAATCGGACCAGGTATCCGCGCTTGTACCCTGGCCATCGGCTAGAGTCAGCAGCATCAGGGCATCCAGGTTTTTCTGCTCTTTAATGATTTGCGCAAATTCCATCACTGTGGTGGGGTCATCGAGATTTCTCTGCTGCGCCATCTTGGACATAGTGAGATGGTGATCGACCAGCAGTATGAGCGATTTCCGCTGCTCGGGTGTCAATTGCAAACGGGCGGCGACCCGCTGAGCGAACAGTGCGCTCGCTTCCGAGTGTGGCCGGCCAACAGCTTTACCGCTGTCGTGCAAGAGCAGTGCAAGATAGAGCACAAAGGGATCCGGGAGTCGCTCAAACAATTTGCGATAATGAATCAGCTTCGGATCATCGGTCTTTGCCAGCGCATCAAGTTTGTCGATGCATACCAGCGTGTGCTCGTCGGCGGTATACCGATGCAAGAACTCGTGCTGCACAAGGCAGGTGAGCTGACCAAATTCGGGAATGTAGCGGCCAAGAAAATCGACACGGTGCATCATTCGCAAGATGCGACCTACTCTGCCTTTCTGGGACAGAATCGATTTGAAGATCGCACGCGGCCCGCGCGCGTATTGATATGTCCGGGTCACGTGCCGCAGGCTTCTGCTCAAAAAATCCTCCAGCTCCGGACTAATATCCACCTCGTGTTCTTGCGCCAGCTCAAACGCGCGCATTATCTGCTCGGGATCATTGCGAAAAACATCGCGACGCGCCGGGTGCAATTGTTTGTTTTCGATAAAGAAAAACTGACCAAGCGGGGTCTTGTTGGCTCGTGCTAATGGAAGGAAACTGAAAAGGGAGCGTGTCTTGCTCGTGACGTGTCCGCGCACGAATTGCTGGGTAATCCGCTCGGTTACGCGCAGGATGTTTCTCGTGTGACCGTAGTAGTCCCGCATGAGCGATTCACTGCGGAGCTGGCCTTTGCGAGCGGAATACCCAAGCCGGCTGGCGATTTGTTCCTGCAAATTAAGATGCAGTATGTCTGTGGCGCGCCCGGTCGCGTAATGCAAGTCTGTGCGCAGGCGCAGAAGAAAATCGTATGCTCTCTCGATCCGGCGTTGATCGCTTTCGCTCAGCCAGTCTTTGCCGACCAGTTGGTTGGTACTCAGAGAACCCTCTTTAAAGTAGGTGATCCAAAGCAGATTTTGATAGTCGCGCAGCCCGCCGCAGCCACTCTTCAGATTTGGTTCTTGCAGAAAAACACTGTCGCCGAATTTTTTGTGGCGGGCGACTTGATCGTCCATGCGCATCTCGACGTAGTCACGTTCGTGGCCCACAACGCATTTTGCGCGAAACTGCTCCCGAAATTCTCGAGCCAGCTGGGTGTCACCCGCGAGGAATTGCGCCTCCAGCATTGCGGTCTTCGTGCGCATATCGCTGTTAGCCTGGGCAATGGCTTCTTTGATCGAACGCGTGGAGTGTCCGACTTTGAATCCGCTGTCCCACAAAAGATACAGGATTTGGTTCACCATCTCTTTCAACCGCGGCGAAACCTCCGCGGACTGTCGATGCAAGAGCATCACATCTACGTCGCTGAACGGATTGAGCTCACCCCGGCCATATCCGCCAAGAGCAATGAGCGCCAGGGGCAGCTCAAGCTCGCCATTTTCGCGAGCAGCAACGGACGACGCAGCACCGAAAGCGTATCGCAACAAAACATTCACCAGTTCGGCTCGGCGCGCGCAAATCTCGCGTCCGCTACCACCGGCCTGGTGCCTTAGGCGCAACCGGTGCTCTTCGACCTTGAGAAATTTTTTGTAGAGCGGCAACACCTCGGTGGGACGTCTTGCGCCTGTCGGGGCAAGCCGGCTTTCGGCGTGCGCCAGAACTTTCTCCAGTTCTCGAGATGCTTTCATTGCGTACGGTGGGGGAACAATTTAAGTCGGAAATCCAAAATCAAAACTGCGCATCGTTGCGCTGTAGGGTGCGCTGTCCTCAGCGCATCGGCGGTTGGTATCGAATAAGACTCCGCTGAGACAGGGGACGCTACAAACCAGTTCAGTATTTCAGAAATGAAGTGACTGGCGTGGGCTCGAGTTGTTTGCGTCCGTGCAGGAATTGCAGCTCAATTAGAAATTGCGCTTCGAGGAGATCTCCTCCGGCTTTCCGGATCAGGACAGCCGCAGCAGCTGACGTTCCACCAGTAGCCAGCAAATCATCCACGAGCACGACTCGCTCGCCCGCTGTCACGGCGTCCGTATGCATTTCCATTTCCGCCTGGCCGTACTCCAGCGAATACTTGGCGGTCGCAGTCATGTACGGGAGTTTGCCGCGCTTGCGGATCGGAACAAACCCAATGCCAAGTTCGTATGCCACAGTCGATCCGAAAAGAAAACCGCGTGCGTCGATCCCGACGATTTTATCGATATTTTTCCCACGACAGCGCTCCAGGAACAAATCAATCGACGCCCGGAACAGAAGTGGGTCGCTCAAGATGGGGGTAATGTCTTTAAACACGATTCCTTTTTTTGGAAAATCCCGCACGTCGCGTACGGCGGCACGGAGTTGTTCGACGAGCGCAGAGGGCATCGGCGCGAACGCTAGCGGTTTGGCGTAAAACGTCAATATGGCGCGTTACCAGATTACGACGCCTCTGCCTCCTTTCTCCCTGGTTTCTTTTTCTCCAAGCAGGCATCCGCCATCTCTGGAAGAGCGACGAAAGGACAAAGACGGCCGAAATACCGAGCGCGGAACTACAGCTCAACAAATCCCATAGCAGAACTGGCCGTTGATAATCCCCAACATGGATCAAATTTCCTGTATTGACTGGTGCTTCCACTCAGGTGGCAGACCCATTGCAGAATTGCCAATTCGGAACGGCAACCTAAGATTAGACTGCCCAGTGGACCGTTATCTTCTCGTTGCTTCGACGATCTGTTTTCTGGCAGCGGTGGTACACACCGTTTTCGAGTTACGTACCGGAGTGTTTCGCACGATGCGATTCAATTTTTTTTCAATCGGATTAGGCTTTCTTCTCCAGACAGCATTTTTGTCGGTCCGTGGTCATGAGCTAGGGCGTTGTCCAATTACAAACCTATTCGAGGTTTTCATCTTTCTCGCCTGGTCGGTAGCGTTCATCTACATGCTGGTAGGGCCGGCGTACCGCCTTTCGCTAATGGGGGCATTCACCGCGCCGCTGGTGTTGTTGCTCCAGGGTTTTGCTTTAATGGCGCCGATTGACGCTCCTCTGGTGGCCTATGGCGCATTCGCGCTCGCTTGCATTGCGGGCGTCATGTACCTCGTACAGGAACGCCAACTCAAGACACACCATTTGCATTCCATCTTTTATTATCTGCCGCCGCTGACCAACCTGTTCGCAGCGATTACGCGCCTGCTGTGGTGGGGCTTTGCACTCTATACCGCCGGAATTGTGAGCGGGTTTTTTACCGGTCATCCCTTGCCCCGCATCCAGGTGGTGGCCGCGATTGCGCTTTGGCTCCTGTACGCCGCAATCTTGCAAGCTCGCCACTTGAAGTGGCTTGCGCCAAAACGTGTGGCCGCGCTATGCATCATTGGTTTCAGCGCAGCGTTGGCCCTTTTGTGGGGAATTACGTTTACTGCGGAGCTACATCCGATGCCATGAATCTTTTCTGTATCGGATTAAGTCATCACACTGCTAACGTGACGACCCGGGAGCAGTTCGCGGGCAACGCCACGGCGGAATCGATCGCGAGCCAGGCCGGTTGCACCGAAGCGCTACTCCTGACAACGTGCAACCGTGTGGAGGTTTATGTAGTCTCAGACAAGCGGATTTCCACCGACGAAATTGCGCGATGCCTCATGGAGAAGACAAACTGCAACCTTCACAGCTACGCCCCTCCGTTCTATCGGTACGAGGACCACAAATGCGTGCAGCATCTCTTCCGAGTCGCATCCGGGCTGGATTCGATGGTGGTCGGCGAGAGTGAGATATTTGGCCAGGCAAAGAAAGCATACGAATCAGCCAGAACGTCGGGAGCAGTTGGTCCGTATTTGCATCGTTTGTTTCAGCGAGCGTTTCGGGTGGCGAAACAAGTGCGTACGCATACCGAAATTGCTCGCGGCGCCGTGTCCGTCGGCTCCGTTGCGGTCGAGTTAGCTCAGAGGATTTTTGGCAACCTAAGCGAGTGCAAAGTGCTTGTGCTCGGGGCCGGTGAAACCAGCGAGCGCACGGCGCGTGCGCTTGTCTCGCGCGGGGTTATCGATCTTCGCGTCAGCAATCGCTCGCTTGGTCGCGCTCATGATCTGGCGCAGGCGGTTGGCGGCTGCGCCGTGCCGTTCGATGATTGGGCGAGGCAATGTCGCGAAATCGATATTCTGCTCACATCAACAGCCTCGGAAACGCCGCTATTGGCGCCGGACATACTCGCACCGATGCTACGCGAGCGATTGGATCGTCCGCTTTTCATCATCGACGTCGCCGTGCCGCGCAACGTCGATCCCAGCGTGAACAAAATGGAAGGTGTTTATCTTTACGATATCGATTCGATACGCTCTGTGGCAGAGCAATCCCTCGCGTTGCGACGCCAGCAGGTCGCAGCGGCCGAGGCAATCATTGCCGATCACGTCACCGAATTTGTCGATTCAATCTCGCGAGGGTTAGCTCGCACGTCGCACATAGCCGGGCAGGCCTCGATCGGCGAAAATCCCCTGCGCGCTTCGCAGCTGTAGCGGCGGTCTATGACCCCCGACGATCGAAAGAAGAGACTGCATCGGCTTGAGTTGATATACGTTCGATCACCTATCTACTTTGTAACCACCAGTACCTTCCATAGGCGGAAACTTCTCGCGAGCGAGGCAACTCACGACGCCCTTGTCGAGTTCGCGGTGCAAGGTCCCACGCATGGCGCGTGGGTAGGCAACTACGTCCTGATGCCGGATCACCTACACGCATTCGTTACAACGGACGATCAGAAGATAACGCTCTCCGTTTGGATGAAGTCGCTGAAGAATTCGATCTCGAAAAATTTGAGGAGAAAAAGAGTGGTTGCGCCTCATTGGCAAAGGACTTTTTTCGATCATGTGCTTCGGAGCAATGAATCATACTCAGAAAAGCGGAATTACGTTCGCGAGAATCCGGTGCCAGCGGGCTTGGTAAAAACAGCGGTGGAGTGGCCTTTCATGGGCGAAATTTTTCGACTGGAATGCCGTTCCGACTAATCGTTATCGGCGGTCACAAACGGCCGCTACAGAAGGCGCCATGGCCGCTTCAAAAATCATCCTCGGCACACGCGGCAGCGAACTGGCGCGCACGCAGAGCCGGTTGGTCGAGAATGTAATTCGAAGCGCGCATTCCGATGTGGCAATCGAAATCAAAATTATCGCGACCAAAGGTGATGACGCGAAAATTGTCGACCCGTGTGCAGGCCGAAAAGGATTATTCACTGCGAACATCGAAAGAGCTCTACTTACAGAGGAAGTAGATGTTGCGGTCCACAGCGCAAAGGATCTGCCGAGCGAACCGAGCATGGGAGCTAAAATCGCGGCGGTCCTTCCCCGAGCACCGATCGATGACATGCTAGTGTCCAAACACCGGCGCGGTCTGGCCTGTCTCCCTGGCGCCGCCATCGTCGCGACCGGCAGCGTACGAAGGAAACACCAGCTGCACTGGCAACGCGCAGACCTCAACGTCATTGATCTTCGCGGTAACGTGCCGACACGGTTGCGAAAACTCGCGCAGAACAACTGGGATGCGATCGTTCTGGCTCGCGCCGGACTGGAGCGTCTGGGCTTTTTACGGACGCACACGGAAATCGACTTTGAAGGTCGGCAATTTTTTCTTGAAGTCCTTCCCCACAGAATTTTTTTACCCGCAGGTGGTCAGGGCATAATTGCTCTCCAAATTCGAGCTAATGATCAAAGCACACGCGCGCTTCTCGATCCGGTAAACGACCGCGACACGTTGCTTTGTCTGGAGGCAGAGCGAGAATTTCTTCATGGGCTCCAAGGTGATTGCAATTTTCCAGTCGGCGTGCTGGCGACGATCAGCGACGGCAAGATGAAGATGCGCGGGCAACTCTTCGAAGCTGGATCACAAGCGCCGCGAGAAGCTGAAGTGGTCGGCTCCTTCGATGCAGGCGAGACATTAGCGGCACAATTGTTGCGAATGATCAGGCAAGACCGCGGACAAGGGTAAGAGCAATGGCCAACACCGCGAACAATGATGGAACGGTTTATCTGGTTGGTGCCGGACCAGGGGACCTCGGTTTGGTGACGTTACGCGCAAAGGAGTGCATCGAGAACGCGGACGTGCTCGTTTACGACCATCTGGCAAATCCGGACATGCTCGGCTGGGCTCGAGACAATGCTGAAATCATCTATGCCGGGAAACAACCTGGCGAAAGTCGGACTCAGCAGGAAATTAATGCTCTGCTAATCGATAAAGCGCGCGAAGGAAAAATAGTAGTCCGGTTAAAAGGCGGCGATCCATTTGTGTTTGGCCGAGGCGCGGAAGAAGCGCAGGAGATCGCGAATGCGGGAATACCGTTTGAAATTGTCCCGGGGGTCACTTCAGCCATCGCAGGGCCGGCGTACGCAGGCATCCCGTTGACGCACCGGGCGCATAACTCCCATGTGACATTCTTTACCGGCCATGAAGACCCAGCGAAGACAGAAAGCGCCATCGATTATGCTGCGTTGGCAAAGCTCGGCGGCACGCAAGTCATGCTAATGGGTATGGAGCGACTTGGAGCGGTTACCGGCGAAATGTTGAAGCATGGTGTTCGTGGCGATCTACCGGTTGCGCTAGTTTGCCGGGCCACAACGGGTCAGCAGGAAACACTTACGGGCACGGTCTCAGATATCGCCCAAAAAGCTTTGGCAAAAGGTTTTGAACCGCCGGCAGTAGCTGTGTTTGGCGGTGTTGTCTCGTTGCGGGGCAATCTCAACTGGTACGAGAAACGCCCGCTCTTGGGAAAAAGAATTGTCGTGACGCGAACACGCAAGCAGGCGAGCGTGTTGAGTAACAAACTCCGCGCGCTTGGCGCGCATGTTATCGAATTACCCACGATCCGGCTCGAGGCGCCCAGCAACTTGCGCGAATTCGCGGAGTTGGTGCAAGACGCCCACGGCTACGACTGGATCGTGTTCACGAGCGTGAATGGCGTCGAAGCGTTTTTCGATATTTTCTTCAAGCTTTACGACGACGCCCGTGAGATCGGCGGCGTGCGTATCGCTGCCATCGGACCAGCGACAGCGCAACGGGTCAAAGATTTTCACCTGCATGTCGACCTTCAGCCGGAAGAATTCGTGGCGGAAGCAGTGGTGCGCGAATTCAAAAAACAGGGAAGCATGGAAAATGAGCGCATCCTCGTCGTGCACGCGGAGAAGGCACGAGACGTTTTGCCCAAAGAACTCTCGGTCGCAGGCGCGATCGTGGACGAAGCGTTCGCATATCGGACAGTGCCCGAGGCGCGCGATACCAGCGGCGCGCGTCGGCAACTGGCGGAGCACGGGGCCGACTTGATCACATTCACCAGTTCGTCCACCGTAGAAAATTTCCTTGCGCTCGGCCTGCCGTGGCCAAAAGGAATGCGCATCGCCAGCATCGGCCCGATCACGTCAAAGACTGTGCGTGATCAAGGACTTATCGTCGATATCGAGGCGCGCCGGCACGATATTGACGGGTTAGTACAGGCGATCAGGGAGCTATTTGCTCGTTGAATCGTTAATACAGTTTGGTCGTTACAACATTTCCAAATCTAGCTCTGTGTAACCGTTGTAACTTTTGTAACTGTCTCAGGCGTTGAATCGGAATTTCATTCGGGCGCGCTTGGCATTGGCTCTCGCCTTGCGGCGATGCTTTTGCGAAGGCGTCTCGAAGGCGCGCAAGCGCCGGACTTCGTCGAGAATGCCCTCGGAGTCCAGCTTGTTTTTCAGCCGTTTCAATGCGCGGTCGACCGGTTCACCTTTGCGCACAATCACTTCTGGCATCAATAATCACTCCCCTCGCTTTAGAAAATACTGTAAATCGGGTGACCGGGAGAGTACTCGGCGGAGCCCTGCCCGTCAAATCTGCCCGAAACAGCTCTTTTGACGTTGATTCCGTGTAAATTTTCCACACGTTGGCCACCGTCACATCGCTGCCCAAGAACCTCTGCAGCGCATTCGCGATTGTGTTTAAGTCTGTTTGCATAAAAAATCACAATCGCTTGCTGTTGACGTTCAAATGAGGCTTGGAAGATAAATTTTCATCATGCAGGACGCACTTACGCCAATGATGCAGCAGTACCAGCGACTGCGGAAAAGCATTCCGCCCGATACGCTGTTGCTGTTTCGGCTCGGCGATTTTTACGAGATGTTTTTCGACGACGCGAAAGAAGCATCGACGCTCCTGAACGTAGCGTTGACCAAGCGCAACGGCGTGCCGATGTGCGGCGTCCCCTATCATGCGGCCCACGGGTACATTCGCAAACTGATCAAGGCGGGTCGGCGCGTCGCCATTTGTGATCAGATGAGTGAGCCACAACGCGGCCGAAAAATTGTCGATCGCGAAGTCACTCAGATCATCAGCGCCGGAACGGTAAGCGAATTAAGCTGGCTTGATGCCAAGCGCGCGAATTATCTCGGCGCTGTCTATGCGGATGCCGGTGTGTTCGGTTTTGCGTATACCGATCTAAGTACTGGCGAGTTTCGATTAACCCAGGCGCAGGATCGAGAATCGCTGCTGGACCAGCTCGCGCGGGTTTCGCCCGCTGAATTGCTGATTAGCTCGGAACAGAAGCCGCAGATCGGCGAACTCTATCACGCCCTCGAATACGACAGCTACGCGTTTTTGCTGGAACAGGCAAGCTTCACATTGCGCGAACATTTCAAGGTCCAATCGCTCGACGGCTTTGGTTGCGTCCAGATGCCTGCCGCTGTGTCTGCAGCGGGGGCTATCGTGCATTACTTGAAGCATCAACTGCGACGGAAAATCGAGCACGTCACCTCTTTACGCTGTGATGCACCCGCGGATTACGTCCTGCTCGACTCCGCCACGCAAGCCAACCTTGAACTGGTCGAGTCGCGCGACGCGCGAGATGCGAGCCTCCTTTCCGTTCTTGATCGGACGGAGACATCGATGGGCGCCCGAAAACTGCGCACATGGATTCTGCAGCCTTTGCGTGATGTCGCGGAGTTGCAGCGACGCCAGCAAATGATCGCCGATCTTTTGCAGGAGCCGGATTTGCTCGCGTCGATTCGGGTAGAATTAAAATCGATCCGGGACATCGAGCGCTCCGGTGGACGATTGAGTCAGGCCTCTGGGAACGCGCGCGACCTCGTGGCACTGAAAACTTCTCTCGAACAAGTCCCGAAACTGAAAAGCGAATTACAAAAACTGATCGATCGAATTGAGTTTGGCGCGAACCCTGTTGAGGCAGCCGTGTCGGCTGCAAACCAGCCACAGCAGGCGGTACGCCTGCCACTACTGCTTCAGGGCGAAATCCGTGAACTGCCTGCGCTGGCCGAGAAACTCACACGTGCTTTGGCCGATGCCCCCCCACTCACCGTGAAAGAGGGCGGTATTTTCTGCGACGGATATGACCGCGATCTTGACGCGCTGCGCCAGGCGTCGCGCGACGGGAAAAATTGGATCAGCCATTTACAGGAGCGCGAGATCGCAGCGACGGGCATCAAATCGCTCAAGGTCCGTTACAACTCCGTGTTCGGTTATTTCATCGAAGTCACGAAATCGAATCTCCCAAATGTGCCCGCCCACTATACGCGGAAGCAAACGACCGCGGGCGGTGAGCGATTCATCACGCCGGAGTTAAAGGAGATAGAGGCAAAGATCCTTGGCGCTAACGAACGCGCCCAGAATCTCGAGTACCAATTGTTCCAGAAATTGCGCGACGAAACCCTGCGCGAGATCGAGGCAATCCAGAAAACCGCAGAGGCAATCGCGGTGCTCGATGTGCTCTGCGCGCTCGCCGAGACGGCTCGACTGTTTCGCTATTGTCGGCCGGAATTGAACGATTCGCTCCGGCTCGTCATCAAAGATGGGCGCCATCCTGTGCTCGATCAAAATCTTATCGATGAAAAGTTTGTGCCTAACGACACGGAGCTCGATGGCGAAACTATTCGCATGGCCATCGTGACCGGACCGAACATGGCCGGCAAATCGACTTACATCCGGCAGGTCGCGCTCATTGTGTTGATGGCCCAAATCGGCAGTTTTCTCCCAGCGGAAAGCGCAGAGGTCGGATTGGTCGATCGTATTTTCACCCGGGTCGGCGCCAGCGACGATCTGGCCCGAACATCATCAATAACGCCACTGATCATTCGTTAGTCATTCTCGACGAGATCGGCCGCGGCACGTCCACCTTCGACGGGCTCTCCATCGCATGGAGCGTCGCCGAGTTTCTATACGACAAGATCAAAGCGCGCACTCTGTTTGCCACGCATTATCACGAACTGACAAAGCTCGCCGCGGACCGCAAAGGCGTCTGCAACCTGAACGTTGCAGTACGGGAATGGAATGAGCAGATCATTTTTTTGCGCAAGATCATCCCCGGCGGGGCGGACAAAAGCTACGGCATCCAAGTCGCGCGGCTCGCGGGACTGCCAAAGGAAATCCTCGATCGTGCCAAAGAAATTCTCGCGCACCTGGAGAGTTCCAGTCGCGCAACTACGGAGCCAAAATCGCGCGGTAGGAAGTCGATCATAGTGATGCCCGAAGCACACAAGCCGCAGCTGGATTTATTGTAAACGATATTCTTCGCGGCACTCAAATTCAGCAATTGCCGCTTGAGCGCTGACGCGCGAGCCCATTTGTGATAAGCTCGCCCGCAAACATGGCAGTCAAAACCGAGAAGGACTTGAGCCAGGGCTTGCGAGCGCTGTGGTTGAAGGCGATGGCCGCCATCGAGCTACAAAATTTCGGTTACGCGATTTCGCTTCTACAGGAACTCCTGAAGCAGGAGCCAGAGTTCCTCACCGGCCGCCAACTATTGCGACGCGCAGAAGTCACGAAAGGCAAATCGGCTAAGAAAAGTTTTTTTAACATCTCGACCGCACCGATCGGGGTGATGAAGGCGCAGCGGGAAATGAAAACGGACCCAAAACGAGCTGTGGAAATGCTGGAGGATGTACTGGAAATGGAACCTTACAATCGACAGGCAAATCTGCTTTTAAAGGAAGCCGCTGTGGCGGCGGGTTGGCCCGAAATCGGAGTTTTCGCTCTGCGGAGTTTACTCGAAGAACACCCCCGCGACGTGAAAGTGCTGCATGAACTGGGAGGCTTGTACCATCAACTTGGCGACTACGAAAATGAAGTGGAAGTTTACAATCAAATCACCGCGACCAACCCACTTGACGCGCAGGCGCTTCGCCTTGGCAAAGACGCGTTAGCGCGAGCTTCGATGAAAAGAGGCGGTTGGACGGAAGCGGAAAGCTATCGCGACCTGATCAAGGACAAGGATGAAGCAATTTCCCTCGAGCAACAGAGCCGTATCCGGCTTACTGGCGAAGCCATCGACCAACAAATTGCCGAAGCTTATGCCCGTCACCAAGCTGAGCCAGAAAGTCTGGACTTCGCACAGCGGCTCGGCGCGTTGAACGAAAAAAAGGAGGATTTTGAGGCAGCAATTCGCTGGTATCAATACGCTGCCGATCTGACCAAGGGTCTGGACACGGGATTGCTGCGAAAGATTTCCGATCTAAAAATCAAGTGCCTCGAACGCGAAATTGCCGCGCACGAAGAATTTCTGTCGGCGCACAGTCCGACCGACAAATTGTACGCGGAAAAATCTGAGCAACTACGCGCAGCTAAAACCAACCGCGCACAAATCCACATCGCCGATGCACAGGAACGGGTGGCGCGGAATCCAACCGATCTACAGTTGCGATTTGAACTCGGTGAGAGCTTTTTCAACGCCGGCCGTTTTCGTGACGCTGTGCCGGAGTTGCAACGCGCACGGCAAAATCCGCACGCGCGGTTGAAAGCGATGAACCTGCTGGGTTGCTGTTATGGCGAGCTTGGCATGCTGGATCTTGCAATGAAGCAACTGGAGGAAGCGTCGCAGGAAATTGTGTCCATGGACGCAATGAAGAAGGATATCCTATACAATCTGGGCATCGTCTACGAGCGAAGGAATGAGACGGAAAAATCGCTCGCCTGTATGAAGCAGATTTACGAAGTCGATTACGGCTACCGGGACGTGGCAGGTCGAGTCGAAAGCTCGTACGAACGGGATGTCTCCGGACCTTAGGCTTGCACGGCACCAGGCGTAATTCTTTCGCGTCCAACCGACCGACCGCTTTCGATTCTTAGTTAGGCCGGGAGGATCTCGGCACCTCTAACCAAAGAAAACCATGAAAACCGAAATCCGAATTGTTCCGCAGTTGTTTATTCTTGCTCTGGTAATCGGGGCTATGAGCCTGGCCGGAGTGGTAAAGGCCGAAACGACGCCAACCGGTCAGAGTTCGTCGTTAAGTGAAAAAGACAGAACTTTCATGAAGAAGGCCGCAAAAGGCGGAACGATGGAAGTCGCGATGGGAAACGTGGCTGAAAAGAATGGGCAGAGTGACGACGTGAAATCATTCGGTAAACGAATGGTCACTGATCACACCAAAGCCAATGACGAGCTCAAGTCCATTGCCTCCCAAAAAGGCGTGCAGCTCCCCGCGAAAGAGCCAAAGCTCAAATGGACTTCAGACAAGGCTTACATCGACATGATGGTTAAGGACCATGAAAAGGATCTGGCTGAGTTCAAAGAGGAGGCCAGCAGTGGGAGCGATCCCGATGTGAAGAAGTTTGCGGATGACACGGCCAAAGTGGTCCAGGAGCATCTGGACCTTGCCAAAGAGATTCAAGGAAAGCTCAAATGACATGACGACCCAGACCGACGGAACACGCTGACAAAGTGCTTGCCCTGTTCGACTTCGTTCGGAATCAATATTTCGAGCGAATTCGAGGCTCCAAGAGAGCGAAAGAAGGCCGCGCGGTCAGGCTTTCCATTCCGTTACGGACACGTGAGCTACACTCCACGGACCGCTTTGACTAGCGCTCGGGATAACCCCGCGGATCCATCGCTCTGAAAAAAGCGGGTAGAAGTCTCCGTGAGTGGTTCTGAAAACGGACCTGGTCGAGCTTAGGCTTCCACAGTCAGTTCGACATCCACCGGGCGCTCTTTTTTGGCTAACGCACGGCGAAGCTTGGAGAGCGCGATATTTTGTAACTGCCGAATGCGCTCCCTCGTGACCCCGAATTTCTTACCTACCTCCTCGAGCGTCTTCGGCTTTCCGCCGTCCAGACCGAAGCGCTGGAAGATGATCTTCTTTTCGCGGTCGTCCAAAACGTCCAGCAATCCACCGACTTCGTTACGCAGGTTTTTGTCACGCAACAGCTCGAATGGCGTCTGCGCTTCCTCATCGCCCACGATTTCACCGAACTCAGTCGAATCATCATCACTGATCGGCGCGTCGAGCGAAGCGGGACGGATCGAGACAGTCTTAAGCTGGGAAACTTTCCCGCTTGCGATGCCGATCTCGTCACCGAGCTCTTCATCAGTCGGTTCGCGTCCGAGCTCTTCACTCATTTGCAGCGAAACGCGACGCATCTTGGAGATCTTGTCCACCAGATGGACGGGCAAACGGATCGTCTTGCTCTGGTTCGCCAGAGCGCGCTTGATGGACTGTTTAATCCACCATGCCGCATACGTGCTGAGCTTTCCGCCCTTTGCCGGATCGAACCGCTCCACCGCCTTCATCAGGCCGATGTTGCCCTCGGAGATCAAGTCCAGCAGCGGCAAACCTAGATTGGCGTAATCATGCGCAATCTTTACCACCAGCCGCAAATTGGACCGGATCATCAGGGCACGTGCTTCGCGATCACCCTTCTTGATCTTAGCGGCCAGCTCAATCTCCTGCTCCGGAGTCAACAGCGGGATTTGCCCGATCTCGCGCAGGTAAATCTTAATTCCGGTATCGCTATCTTCAGCAGCCATATAACTCTTTTTCATCGTTCATTTGGGGGAATTGAATCGACACATCCCGTAAATTATATTCGTCGATGCCTGGACAATTACGCGTTTTAGCATCCCGGGAAGTATTTAACAAGGTTAAATATTCGAATCTGTGACATCTGTTGGATGCGCGTCGTTCAATCTTTTCTGTAGGGCTTTTGCTGGGCTGTGGTATCGAAGATTATCCGACGGGGCCCTTGAATATTTGACCACATTCCAAGCATCGGCGGTATCTCACTTTCGAGGGATATTTGGCGCTTCTCGGCGCAGCGATTTTCTGCGACTCTGCCGCAACGATGCTGGCGAAAATCTATTCCGCCGCGGTTTACGGCGTGGACGCGTACGAAGTGGAAATCGAAGTAAACGGCGCCGGTGGCGATCCAGTTATCGTCATCGTGGGACTTCCCGACGCGGCCGTGAAGGAGAGCCGCGACCGTGTCACGACTGCCATTGCAAACAGCGGCTATTACTGGCCTCGCGGACGAACCACGATAAATCTCGCGCCGGCAGACATTAAAAAGGAAGGACCGAGCTTCGATCTACCGATTGCGCTGGGGATGATCGCAGTAACCGAAGAACTCGACAGTTCGCCATTTGAAAATTTTAGTTTCGTTGGGGAATTGGCACTCGACGGTTCTGTCCGCCCGGTAAAAGGCGTGCTGCCGGTCGCACTTGAGGCGCGTCGCCGGGGCAAGCGCGCGTTGTTCGTACCGGAAGCGAACGCGCTCGAGGCTGCGATGGTCGACAAGATCGATATCTACGGTGTGCAGAATCTGCGGCAGACGTTCGCGTTTTTGCGCGGCGAAATCGCGCTTCTGCCCACACGCGCTGATCTGAGCAAGTTTTTCGCTACGCACCAAAGTTATGACGTCGATTTCAGCGATGTGAAAGGCCAGGGCCATGTCAAACGCGCAATCGAAGTAGCTGTCGCCGGTGGACATAATGTCCTGATGATCGGCCCACCGGGATCGGGCAAATCGATGCTGGCCAAACGTATCCCGACCATAATCCCGCCGCTCACGATGGATGAAGCGATTGAGACCACCAAGATTCACAGCATCGCCGGCCTGCTCGATGGCGAAGAATCCTTCATTTCCACGAGACCGTTTCGCGATCCGCATCACACTATCAGTGACATTGGTTTATTGGGTGGCGGCACCTTTCCGAATCCTGGCGAAGTAAGCCTCGCGCACAACGGAGTACTTTTTCTTGACGAACTTCCTGAATTCAAACGGTCGGCACTGGAGGTAATGCGCCAGCCGCTCGAGGACGGGAAAGTTACTGTGTCACGCGCGGCAGGTACTGTGACTTTTCCATCCGAGTTCATGCTCGTGGCGGCGATGAATCCATGCCCGTGCGGCTACTTCGGCGACCTTAAACGCGAATGCCGCTGCGGCCCCCTGCAGGTGCAGCGTTACCGTCAACGCATCTCCGGCCCGCTGTTAGATCGGATCGATCTGCACATCGAAGTGCCTGCCGTGGAATATCGTGATGTTGCCAGCGAACGGGCGGAGGAAGGTTCCGCTGCCATTCGCGAACGCATCGTTCGCGCCCGGGAATGCCAGCAGGAACGGTTTCGCAACGATCGCAAAGTAAACTGCAACGCGCGCATGGCGACGCGTCAGTTGAAACAACACTGCAAACTCACGCAGGATTCCCAGGAACTGATTCGCGTGGCTATGAACGAATTAAACCTAAGCGCCCGCGCTTACGATCGGATTTTAAAGGTATCGCGCACGATCGCCGATCTAGACCGGAAGGACGACATCGCCCCCGAACACGTCAGTGAAGCGATCCAATATCGCACCTTCGATCGGACGCTTTGGATATGATCACGTCAGTAAGTCTGATCGAGTCCAGGTACCTACGTTCCATTAAAGGATGCGAGGACTTATCGCACTCCCAAAGCACTTCGCGTGACATTACATAGCGGCAATGGTTTTCACGAACCGTTTAGGTCTTGGTGTCGCTTTCAAACCGTGTGGCTACTGATAGGATTTGGCCATGCGACCAGGTGCCGTTCACTGGCAAAAGCTTTGGTCAATCGTTGCTGCGCTGCCGATGTTGCTCAATGGGTGTGGTACGAATAAGACCGTGCTCGAAGAAATTGTCGAACAGGTTTATCCCATTGCGCTCAACACCGATTTAAGTATTCATAACCGGGATGGCGCGGTCCTCGTTTACGGCTCGGATGGTAACGAGCTGCGTGTGCGATCCGCGAAGAAAGCGTACAGTCGCGAACGACTGAGCCAGATCGCGGTTGATGTCTCCACAACACCGGGCGCCGTTTCAGTCACCGCGAAATTTCCTCCCCAACCAAAGTGGGCGTTCTCGGATCATTCAGGCACGGTGGATTGCACCATTGTTGTGCCGGCAACAGCCAGCATTACCGCGCTCGACCTGAATTCGGGCGAAGTTCTCCTCGATAGTATGCGCGGACGAGAAGTACACGCACGGCTGGGTGACGGCCGGATTTTCGCCCGGAACTGTTTCACGAACGTGGATCTTACAATGGACCGGGGAATGCTCACTTTGTGGTACGATTGGTGGGAACAGGCAGGGTCCTCAGCGAATGTCAAAGTGGCGCAGGGAAATGCATGGGTCTTTTTACCAACCGACGCAGCCTTCCACCTCCTCGCCCACGCCGCGCACGGAAAGATCGCCAATGACTTCAACAATGTCGCATCGTTCCAGAGTTCCTCTGCACGTTATATGAACATCGATCAGGTAATCAACGGCGGAGGCTCGGCGACAATTCAAATCCGACTCGGGAGAGGAAACATCAAAATCGCCGAGGCCAATCCCTGACGGACATTCTTTTCATCAACCAATTTGAAATTTCAAATCTGAAATTCGAAATTCAAAGCCATGCCTTCGTTCGACATCGTGTCGGAAGTGGACAAGCAGGAGATCGACAACGCGCTTAACCAGGCGCGCAAAGAGCTTGCTACCCGCTTCGATTTGAAAGACGCAAAAACCGAAATCATTCCTGAACCGGACAAGATTATTTTGATCGCCGACGATAGCGCACACTTGAAATCATTACGGGAAATCGTCATCGGCAAACTCTCCAGGCGCGGCGTGGATTTGCGGAATGTCGAGCAGGAAGAACCCGCAATCTCATCGGTCGGCCATGCCCGGCAGGAATTGAAAATCAAACAAGGCCTGGAAGGGAATAAAGCCAAGGAAATCATCCAGGCCATCAAGTCACAGGGTTTCAAGGTGCA
Organism: Verrucomicrobiota bacterium; assembly: GCA_003218945.1. Lineage (GTDB taxonomy): Bacteria > Verrucomicrobiota > Verrucomicrobiia > Chthoniobacterales > UBA10450 > Udaeobacter. The sequence continues at coordinate 48,924 of QHPE01000162.1, forward strand.
AAGCCAATTACAGGACCTCCAAATTCGCGTCACCGGAAAAAAGAAAGACGAACTGCAAACCGTCATTCAATTCGTGCGTAGTCGCGACTTCGGCGTCGCCACCAACTTTAAAAATTTCAGAGATTGACCACCTGCGACCAAGTCTAACGAGACAGAGATAAGCAACGAAAGCGTGCCGTGGCAAAACACGCTGACGCATTTCAAGGCCGGGCCGCTGGCTTCATCGAGGTCTGACCTCTTTCCGTCAATAACCGTAGAAGGACTTTGCCATCACTCGGGACACGGACGCCATCATAAACTGCCGAAACCGGAGCAAGATTGCGCAGAGCCTTAAGCGTTTTAGGCGTCCAGCGACGGAGAAACATTTTGGCAGACAACGATAACGCGACAATGATGCCGTAATTATGAAAATTGTCGTCCTCGGCGGCACGGGTTTGATCGGCGCGAAACTCGTTAGCTTGCTCCGTTCGGAGGGCCACGAGGTCATTGCAGCATCTCCTTCGCTGGGCATCAATTCGATTACCGGAGAAGGTTTGACCGAGGCATTAATCGAAGCGCAAGTGGTCGTGGATGTTACGAACGCTCCTTCTTGGGAAGACAATGCCGTGCTGGAATTCTTCGAAACTTCGACCCGCAATCTCCTCGCCGCGGAGAAGAAAACCGGCGTCGGCCACCACATTGCACTCTCTATAGTTGGCTGCGATCGGCTTCCTGCTAGCGGATACTTACGCGCAAAGGTTGCCCAGGAAAAATTGATCAAAGCTTCGCCAATTCCGTACACGGTGGTTCGCGCGACACAGTTTTTTGAGTTCGTCGGAGGCATCGCTCAATCCGCAACTCAGGGGCAGACCGTACGCCTGCCGTCGGCGTTGTTTCAGCCAATCCTCTCCGACGACGTCGCCGCCGCTCTGGTTAGGATCGCCGTGGCGAAGCCGTTGAATGGAACCATTGAGTTGGCCGGCCCCGATGTTCTCCCGTTTGAGGAGGTCGTCCGCCAATACCTCGCAGCGCACAACGACCGCCGCACGGTCGTGACCGACGAGCAAGCCCGCTACTTCGGCACGCCCCTCGAGAAGCGCAGCCTCGTTGCAGGTCAGAAGCCACTACTCGGTTCTACCCGTTTCGCAGACTGGCTTAGCCGCGCCGCTCCACAACACTGAAGCGCTTACCCTCAACAAGGCCTGAAGCATTGAAAACCATGCACTCTGTGGATCTATCCAGGAATCCGCAAACAAAAAAGGACATCACAATGAAACGAATCTCCAAACCAGTCGTGCTGCTGCGACACGCACTTATCGTTTGCACCATTATCGTCTCCACTATCGGCGGCGTGGGCTCAGGCGTGGCCGCTGATAAACATCCAAAGGCCACGCTCGTCTACGAGCATGCTCTGCCAAATGTACCTAGGAAAAGTATCAAGGCTGTGCTCGTCGAATATGGTCCCGGCGACGCGTCGTCAGCTCACACGCATCCCAAGTCTGCTTTCATCTACGCAACTGTTCTCGAAGGAGCCATCCGAACTTCGGTCAATAATGGGCCGGTGGTTATTTATCGCGCCGGACAGAACTTTTCCGAGACGCCCGGCGATCGGCACACTGTTGATGAGAATGCCAGCAAGACCGAACCCGCCAAGCTGCTGGCCGTGTTCGTGGTCGATACGGACGAGAAGGAACTGTTAACGGCGCTCGAAAAATGAGATCACGGGGGCTTCACCCAACAGGCGCGCCACGATCGTGCTGAGCGTGAACGCCTAACTCTTGGGATCGCAGCACTATTTGCTCCCGACCCCGAAATGACTGAGGTCGAGAAAATGCATTCTTACCAAAAGGAAACAGCTCTGACGAAGCCTCGAGTCGTCATAGTGGGCGGCGGCTTCCGCGGACTCTATGCGGCACGCGCCTTAGCTGGCGCTCCCGTAAGCGTAACGCTCATCGACAAACGCAACTACCATCTCTTCCCGCCGCTGCTTTATCAAGTGGCTACTGGCTTACTTTCGGTAGACGAAATTTCTGGTCCGCTCAGGTCCATTCTCAGTCGCCAAAACAACATCGACGTTCTCTTAGGCGAAGTGACTGGCGTCGACACGCGGAAGCGCGTTGTTCGCATTGAGCAGCATGACGTACATACGATTTCCTTATCCTCTCCACAGGCGTTCAGTATAACTACTTTGGACACGACAAGTGGTCTCGGATTGCGCCGGGCCTGGTGTCGCTAAGCGACGCTGACCGCATCCGCGCAAGAGTGCTGCTGGCATTTGAACAGGCTGAGGAGCTCGCTGCACTTGAGGCGCGCGACTCGATGCTGACTGATTGCCTCGGCTAGGATTTGGCGAGTTCTTCCACAGATGCATCACGGCGTAACTGCGCCAAGGGCGCCAAGCCTGAGAAATTTCTTCCGCCTGTTTGGTGCTCACTCGGCCAAGGCTGTTGCGCACGGCAACGTCTTCTTTTGGAAAAGCATCGGGCCAACGCGAAACACGCATGGCGATGTAATGCGCGGTCCATTGACCGATGCCTGGAAGCGCGGTTAGCGCCGCGATGTCGGCCTCGGGATTGGTTCCGGTATCCAGCTTTAAGGAGCCGGCTTGGAATGCCCGCGCGAAAGCAAGAATACTCGCCGCGCGGGTCCCTACGATTCCGAGTTTCGCGATGTCTCTTACGCTGGCTTTGGCAATGCGCGCGGCGAGCGGCGAGAGTCGTGTAAGCTCTGGAAACGGCGTCCGGATTTTCTCACCAAACGCTTCGGCGAAACGGCCTGCGATCGTCGTGGCGGCTTTCACTGTGATCTGTTGTCCGAGAATCGCGCGAATGGCCATTTCGAAACCGTCAAACGCGCCGGGCACACGCAGACCGGGATTCTTCGTCACGCTTTTCTTCAAAAGCTTATCTTTCATCAAATGCGCCGCGATCAGATCCGGCCGGGCCGTGAGGTCGAACAAGTTGCGCAGCCTGCCTAACAACGCTGGCAGAACCGGCACAAGCGTGCGTGTGAACTCGACCACGAGTCCGCCCTTTTCTGGCGCGTGCGTGACCCTGATCCAGCCGGTGCGTTTGCCTAACCGAACTGTACGCGCATAGCTGTCCGCGGTGACAAATTCCACATCTCGAATCATGCGAGCATCGAGGAATTTCAGGATTTCCTGCCAATCGTATGGTGGCCGGTAACTTAATCGCAAAGTTGAGGTACGCCCGGCATCGATCATTTCGTGATGCTCGGCGGCACGGTTGCGCAGATGGGTCGGCGGCATGCGATATTGCCTGCCGAAAGCGTCGTTGAAACGGCGCAGGCTGGAAAAACCACTCGCGAACGCGATTTCGGTGACGGGCAATTTTGTTTCGGTGAGTAGCTGTTTCGCCAGAAGCAAACGCCGCGTCTGCATCAGCTCGATTGGCGACACGCCAAGTTCCTTCTGTACAATGCGCCGCAACTGGCGTGAGCTGATCCCAAACTCCGTCGCGATTTCCTCCAGCCCTGCGCCCTCGTCGATGAGTCCTTCGTCGATACGACGCGTAATGAGATGAGCGACGCGATTCGAATTATCGATCGGGGCGTGACCGGGTGCCAGTTCCGGCCGGCAGCGCAGACACGGACGGAATGATGCTTTCTCTGCGGCGAAGGCGCTTTCGAAGAAACGGCAATTTTTCTGCAGCGGTGTTTTCACCGGACAGATCGGCCGGCAGTAAACTCCGGTGGAAGCGACGCCGACGAAGAAGATCCCGTCGAAGCGAGGATCGCGAGAGGTCAGAGCGCGATAGGCAGCATGACTATTGATCATGCCTTACCATAAACCATCATCAGCGTCAGCACCGGCCATTTTCGGACATGACATTTATTTCAACATTGATGTCCGAAAACGGCCAGCACCGTTCAAAAAACGCCTCATCTTGAAGAAATGAAAACGACAAGAGACAAGCAGACTACTTATTCATATAAAACCATGAAGTCCCCCGTCGGCCGCCTGAAATTGGTCGCGAGTGAGCGCGGATTAGCCGCGATCCAGTGGGAAAACGACGATCCGAAACGAGTCCGGCTCGCGCCGTTGGTGGAAGACGAAAATCATTCGGTGCTCCTTGAGGCTGAACGCCAGCTCAACGATTACTTCGCGGGCAAACTCAAGAGATTTTCCCTGAGGTTCGATTTTGCCGGAACCGAATTTCAAAAGGAAGTGTGGCGAGCGCTAGCGGCCATCCCTTTTGGCGAGACTCGCAGCTATGGAGATATCGCACGACAGATTGGGCGTCCAAAGGCCGTGCGTGCAGTCGGAGCGGCCAACGGAAGAAATCCCATCTCCATTATGGTCCCGTGCCACCGGGTAATCGGTTCCAACGGCAAACTGACCGGCTACGCTGGCGGCTTGGAGACGAAAGCCTTCCTGTTGAAAACTGAATCAAGAAAGGAGCATCGCCCAACCGCCACCCAACATGACCATCAACTCCGAAAGCCTTCGCGAATCAACGCCCGACCTCTGATTTTCTGACCCTTTCAACTCGTAATTGTCAAGAAACGGGCTCGAGGATGGGCCAAACCGCCGCCAGCACTTCTTACTCTGACTTCCAGTCTCGTCACTAATGCCAGTCCGGTCGAAGACTCGCCGTGGAGAGCTCGGGCTCACGTGTCACTTTTTCTTTCGATCTTCACGATTTTCGCGCTGCGCCCATCCTCAAGCGTAATCCAGTCACCCACGTCCGCAACGAGGAGCGCCTTTCCGATTGGAGAAATCCAACTGACAGCGTCCGGTTCGAGATCGAGTTCGTCAACACCGACGACGGTACGGGTTTCGGTCCGGTCTTTTTTATCTTTTACCGTCACCGTTGCGCCGAAGGCCACGCTGTTCGACGCCGGGTCCGGAGGATCGACCACGTGGACCGATGCCAGGATTTGTTCCAATTCGGCCACGCGCTCGTTGCTCGCGTTTGCTGCGCGAAGATTTTGCAATTCGTCGCGCAAATGCTTCACGCCGCGAGCGGTGATGTAATTAGTCGCGCCCGGAGGCAATCCAGACGCCGATCGCTTCCGTCCGCTGCGCTCCGGAAGATCGACATCTTCTTTGACGAACGCCCTGCTCATCCAAAAGAGTATCGCAGCACCGTTTCCTTTCGCGTTCCAGATTTCGCACAGCGAGCGTCAAATGTTGAGACGCGATCCCTTATTTCATCACTCTTAACACGCAGACCAATCGCACTTCCACCCCCGAAGACGCGATGGCAGCGCCATGATGCGCGAGCGGTCGGATACACGAGATCGTCGCGTCGCGCACGAACATATTCAAAAGACATGAAGAAAGAACCTGCCGGCGATTCGAGTTTAAGCGAAACCATGGTCGCTCGAATCGAAATCAATGAACTCGGAGATGTCGCTCGCCAAAAAGAAATCACTGATGCGGTCGAAGCGCTGGACGGCGTAATCGAAATGAAAATAGAAAAGGGCGCGCTGCACGTCTCTTACGACCCGCTGGCTACGACTGAAAAGAAAATCGAGCAAACCATTCGCTCCACCGGGACCACAGTCAAAGCTGCGGTGACAGATACGGAGAGTGCTCATCCAGACCTGCCAACGCCCACGCAGATAGAGCATGCTCTCCCCAAAAAAACCCACGATCGCAAGAACGCCTGATTTTCGAGACAACTCCAGCTCGTCTTTTCTTTTCTTCTTACTTTTTCCTTCTTACTTCTAGTTCTTAACGAGGTATCCCCATGGCAACTAAATATGACGCGATCGTTATTGGCACTGGCCAGGCAGGACCGTCTCTTGCAGTTCGGCTGGCAGACACTGGAATGAAGGTGGCGGTTATCGAGCGCAAACGGTTCGGCGGCACCTGTGTCAATAACGGCTGCATCCCAACGAAGACGCTCGTGGCGAGTGCGCGCACGGCTCATGTCGCGCGCCGGGCGGGCGATTATGGCGTGAGGATTGGCAGCCCGATCGCTGTTGACATGAAAAGAGTCAAAGCGCGTAAAGACGCGGTAGTGCGCCAAAGCAGCGAGGGCTTGGAGAAGTGGCTAAGGGACACTCAGAACCTGACCGTTATTGAAGGCCACACGCGCTTTGTCGACGCGCATCGGGTTCGCGTCGGCGACGAACTTCTCGAGGCAGACAAATTCTTCATCAACGTTGGCGGACGCGCGTCTATTCCTCCGTTCCGGGGCATCGGTGAG
>QHPE01000028.1:0-8608 GCA_003218945.1 Verrucomicrobiota bacterium
TGCCCCCGCAAAAGATCGACTTCGAACTTCAGGCCTTCAATTTCGACGATCGTTTGCGGCGAAGCAGTGCCTCGCAAAACGCCCGTACGCAGTTCGAGCCCTTCGGCCTGTCGGACCGGAGCGTCATTACGTTCGACGATAGCGATATCGCCGAACAGATCGGCCATTGCGGTCGTGATCAAATCCTTTCGGATGTCCATCGCCAGGGTCAGCGTTTGCAAAACGAATTGATCTCCATAGCGATCGATGATTAGCCCGGGAAGGCCGTCGCTTTCGCTCCACACAACTCGGCGCAGTTTTGGTTCAACAATCCGCCGGTCACGGTATTCGGAAGCCTGCATGATACGGCGCCGAAAGAAATCCAGATCCAGATCCTGCCGTCGCCGCGAGAAGCGGCGCGCAACGATTTGCGATTTGGAATTGTAAATGGCGCTCCCGATCAAATGGTCTCTGCCGTCCTTGAGCGAAATCACATCGCCATCCGCGGGATCTCCGAACACCTTGAGCACTTCGCTCGAAAATACCCAGTCGTGTCCATGCAAAATTCGCGCACGCGGTTTGACAACAATTCCGGCCATCCTGCAAAGTATCAGTGATTGGTGAACCGCAGTGTCATTCCGAGCGAAGTCGAGGACTCCGCTGTGCTTCGCTCAGCATGACAGCGCTTCACTCTTCATGGTTTTACAGATCACATTCAGTTATGCAAACCGACCTTCAATCCTCTATCGAATTACCCGGAATCAAAAGAGTGCGCAGTGGTAAGGTCCGCGAAGTGTTCGATCTCGGCGAGACACTGCTCTTTGTTGTCACCGATCGCATCTCCGCATTTGACGTCATCCTACCCGATCCGATTCCCCATAAAGGCGCGGTGCTCAACCAGATCTCCGCGTTCTGGTTCAAGCGTTTCGAAGATATCCGGAACCATTTTGTCACAGCAGATTTCGACGAATTCCCGAAGGAATTGCAGCCATTTCGCGAGCAGCTTGCCGGGCGTTCGATGATCGTGAGAAAAACCAAGCCGTTGCCTGTGGAATGTGTAGTGCGCGGTTATCTCGCGGGTTCGGGCTGGAAGGAATATCAGGAATCGCGAAGCGTTTGCGGCGTTAAGCTGCCGGCCGGACTCAAGTTGGCGTCGCGATTGCCCGAACCAATTTTCACGCCTGCGACAAAAGCTGAGACAGGTCACGACGAGAACATTGACATGCAACGATGTGCCCAGATTCTGGGCGACGAAGTAGCCGAGCGCGTGAAAAGCCTGAGCCTGAAGATTTATTCCCGTGGTCGCGAACACGCGGACCAGTGCGGGATCATCGTCGCGGATACAAAATTCGAGTTCGGCACAGTCGATCAAGATTTGCTTTTGATCGACGAATGCCTTACGCCGGATTCGTCGCGTTTCTGGCCGAAGGACGAGTACGCGATTGGGCAGAGCCCGCCCAGTTTCGATAAACAATTTGTGCGCGATTATCTGGAGACCCTTGACTGGGACAAAACTCCGCCCCCGCCGCGTCTACCCAAGGAAGTCGTCGAAAAGACTTCGGCCAAATATCTTGAGGCATTTCGCCGATTGACGGGGAATGAGATTGCGATCGACTAAAACCGATCAATATGCAGGGCCGCAATTACGCCAGAGCGCGTCGTCGGGCTCGTAACTCAGGCATCTTGCCTGAAGCGTCGAGCAGGCTTCCCAGCCTGCTAACCCTTGCGGGCAGGATGCTCGCTCGACTGAACAGCCAAGATGGCTGTGTTACGTTTGAACGCATTTGACGCAAATGCCACACACCCGGCCCGACATTTTGTTCATTATGACCGACCAGCAGCGGTTCGATACGATCGCTGCGCTCGGGAACTCGGATATTTACACGCCAAATATGGATCGGCTGGTGCGACGGGGAATCACTTTCTCAAATGCATACGCTACGTGTCCGGTCTGCGTTGCCGCGCGGTACACGATCCGCACTGGATGCGAGCCGGCTACGACCCGCGTGTTTACTAACGCCAAGGCAGGTCCGGTGGACGGCCAGGCCTTGGAGATGGAAACGCGGTGCGGAGCGTACCTGGCTAGAACGATGTCCCGGCTCGGGTATCGAACCTTCGGAGTCGGAAAGTTCCATACTAATCCGTGGAATGAAGATCTGGGTTTTGAAACGTTGTGGCGTTGCGAAGAGACCTATCACCCCCCAAATCGCGAAGGCGATGATTACGGTTCGTGGCTGGCACGGGAGCATCCGGAGTTCGACTTCCTCGAGCAACCCATGGGCGAACGCACCGAGATGTTTTACCTTCCACAACGCAGTCCGCTTCCGGCCGATTTGGGCGGCGAATGGTGGACAGCTGATCGTACGGCGGAAGAAATTGAAAAGTCCGATAATTCGGGCCCATTCTTCGGATTTGTGTCATTCGTTGGACCGCATCCGCCGTTGGCTCCGCCGATTCCTTTCAACCGGATGTACAATCCCGATCGAATGCCGGAACCAGTTCTCGGCAAGGTCCAGGAAGATCATTTGGATGAAGAAATTTCTTTCATGAGTAGCGCCGTTTGGGCAGATGCAATTAACCCCGCGCTGAGTAAAATCGTGAAGGCCCGTTACTACGGCGAGATCACATATCTCGATTATTGTCTCGGGCGAATTCTCGATACGGTCGAAGCGCGAGCCAACTCGGACAACGTTCTCATCTGTTTCTTTTCCGATCATGGCGATCTTCTCGGCGACCATCACGGCTGGCAAAAACAAAATTTCTTTGAGGCGGCCTGTCGCGTTCCTTTGCTGCTCAGTTGGCCAACCGCGCTGCCCGCAGCAACCGAGCGAACTGACTTCATCAGCCTGGCAGATCTCTTCGCGATTGCCACGGGAGCCGCAGGCGCATGCGAAGCGCGCGAAGGGATCGACGTTCTCAAAATGCTTCGAGGCGAATGCGCGCCGCGCCAGCATCTCATCGGGATGGTTGAAGTTCCAGGCTCACATGATTTCAAAATCATGGTCCTCACCGACGAGTGGAAATACATTTTCATGGCCAACGGCGGACGGGAACAGCTTTTCGATCGCAAAAACGACCCTAACGAGTTGTCGAACAGCATCAGCTCGTCGTCCGAGGTCAGGAGCGACTTGTATGCGCTAGCGGTGAAAGCATGTCGAGTCCCCGGTGCGTTGGGCGCGCTCGAGGGCAATAAACTTCGCGCATTTCCGTTCCGTCAACGCCCGCCGACCCGTATTTACCAATTCGACCGGTCGCGCGGCGTGGTCCGATTTCCCGATCAACCTCAGGACGCGCTGAAGGGCTTCGACCGCGCGACATTGAGACCGCTGGAGTGACCACGGACATGGCTTCGGACAATCGGGAGGATCTTGGCCTCGGCCTTAAGCCCGGCGACCCGCATTATCGGGCGTATGTCAGTCCGCCGGAAGATTACGATTTGATTGCGGCGATGACCTTCAATCTTCTGACCACACTGGGCCTGCGCCAACATCATTCGCTGCTTGATATCGGTTGCGGTTCGCTGCGGATTGGGCGGCTGCTAATCCTATACCTGAACCGAGGCAAATACTTTGGCATCGAGCCTAACGAGTGGCTGATCCAAGAGGGAATCAGGCATGAGCTGGGCGAAATGTTGGTACAAATCAAACGCCCGACATTCTTTTTCTCGGATTTACCGGACACGATTGCTCAGGCGAAAATGGCTTTCGATTTCGCTGTGGCTCAATCGATCTTCAGTCATTGCGGACTCGATCTAATCAAGGGGTGGTTGTCCGCGATTTCCCGTTCACTGGCTGAAAACGGAGCGCTGGTTGCCACTTTTTTGATCGGCGAAGAAGACTTTGCGCGAACGGGCTGGATCTACCCCGATTGTGTGAATTACCGCCCAACTACATTGCAGCGCGCAGCCGAAGATGTGAATCTGCGATTCGAAATTCTGGATTGGAAGCATCCGCGCCAGACGTGGGCACTTTTTGCCGCCCCCGAATTTGATTCCAGTTGGTTCAAAGACCGCCCTCTCACTTGGAACGCAGGACTGGAAAGAACGCTCAGCCAAAAGTACCAGCCGTGAGCGACCAGAAGATCTTTGCGACGCCACAGAAGGTGGAAGATCTCGCCGATTGTTATTTTTACCACACGATGGAACTCCCGGGCCGCGGAGTCATCGAAGGTCAGGATTGGGATTTGCGTGGTCGAGTGGATGAGTATCTCGGCAACGTCGATTTTGCCGGTCAGCGGGTTTTGGAAATCGGTCCCGCCAGCGGCTTCTTAACGTTTGAGATGGAAAAGCGCGGTGCCGACGTGATCTCCGTCGAAGTCACAGACGAGCACGGTTGGGACTTTGTTCCGTACCCGGAGCCAAGATTGGAAGAGGTCTTCGGGCCGCGTCGAATCGTGATGCAACAGCTAAAGAATTCCTACTGGTTCAGTCACGCCGCCTTGCAATCCAAGGCGAGGGTTTATTACGGCGATGCTTACAATTTGCCGGCGGCGCTGGAAGAATTCGACATCGCCGTTATGGGAGCGGTGCTGCTCCACTGCCGCGATCCTCTTCGAATCGTCGAGCAATGCGGAAAAAGAGCAAAATCACTCATCATCGTCGACAAGTTCCATCCCGACCTGGAAGGCGCGCCGGTATGTCGTCTGGCGCCGACACCGGAGAATTTTCTGTGGCATACATGGTGGCATTTCAGCACGCGATTCTTCACCCAATTTCTGGAGGTGATGGGTTTCACGACCTCAGAGGCCGCGACGCACCAGCAATTTCACCGCGGAAGACCGCACACGCTTTTCACTCTCGTTGGCCGAAGGAAGTGAAACAGCGCGGCGTTAGTCCTCAATGTCATTCTGAGCGAAGCGAAGCTGCAACGCAGCGGGCGAAGTCCGCGAGGCCAGGCTTTCAATCTCTGATCAATTCTGGAGCGCCCGCACAGGAACAGCCAGTGATGTTTCGCTCAACACGACAGCACTGCATGCGATGGCTTCTATGAGATTAATTCGCTAACGAGCGATTTTTCTTCTTTCAACTCTGCTACTGACGCATCAATTTTCGCGCGGCTGAAATCATTTATCGGAAGGTCTTGCACGATCTCCCATGTTCCGGCGTGCACGCGGACGGGGAATGACGAGATCAATCCCTGCTCGACGCCATAGCTTCCGTCGGAACAAACGGCCACGCTGTGCCAATCGTTCGCTGGTGTGTCGTTGATGAGCGAACAAACGGTATCGATGACGGCATTGGCAGCGGAGCCGGCTGAAGAAAGGCCACGCGCCTTGATCACGGCGGCGCCGCGCTGTTGCACGGTGGCGATGAAGTTTTCCTTCAACCATGTCCCGTCTCCGATCACTTCGTTCGCGGGGCGACCGTCAATCCTGGCGTTGTAGAAATCTGGATACTGTGTCGAAGAGTGATTTCCCCAGATGGTCATGTTCGTGACTGACTGAGTCCTCACGCCGGCCTTGTGCGCGAGCTGCGCGCGGGCGCGGTTCTCGTCCAGCCGCGTCATGGCAAACCAGTGGTCGCGCGGGATGTCTTTCGCGTTATTCATAGCGATCAGACAATTGGTATTGCATGGATTTCCAACCACGAGCACGCGCACATCGGCTGCAGCATTTTTTTGGATCGCCTGACCCTGTCCGATAAAAATTTTGCCGTTGATCCCCAGCAGGTCCTTGCGTTCCATGCCGGCCTTGCGCGGAACACTCCCGACCAGCAACGCCCAGTTCACATCGCGAAAACCTTCATTGAGATCAGCCGTTGGTATCACCGATTCCAGAAGCGGGAACGCGCAATCATGCAGTTCCATGACCACGCCTTCGAGCGCGCCGAGCATGGCCGGAATTTCGATCAGATGAAGTCTGAGCGGCTGATCGGGCCCGAACATTTGCCCGGAGGCGATGCGAAACAGAAGCGCGTAACCGATCTGCCCGGCGGCGCCGGTCACAGCGACTTTAATCGGAGTTTTCATGGTGCAATTAGCCATAAACGTGTTCCCGAGCAAAGCCGAACACGGCAATAAGCCGGCAACATGCCGGCTTGAGCGAGCAACATGCTCGCGCTCCCCTTCCATAAACGCCTTATCTCTTAACGAATCGCAGAGTTTTGGGGAGTGCGGGCATTTTGCCCCGCCGTGGCCGGCATAGTGCCGGCCACGTCTTCCTCACCGCGCGAGCTTTCCAGCTTCGCTCGGAATGACAGGAATGAAATCAGCGTTAGATTTTCAATGCGATGTATCCGGGCAAATTAAACAAGATCATCAATCTCTTTGAATCGCTGCCGGAAGATGAGCGGCGTGAGACGCTTGTGTCGTATGCGGACAACGCGAAGAAACGGGAGCCTCGCGAGGGCGAGAATTTCGATCTTGTCGATGTGCGCAAAGATGAGGAATGCACGGACACGGTCGGTGTTTACCTGCACGTGGATGAAAATGGCAGAGCCCACATTCGCATGACACTTGGCCCGGAAGTGCAAACGCTTACCCGCTCGATGACCGCGATTCTCTGCAAGGGACTCGATGGCTCCACGCCGCAGGAGATTCTCAATATGCCGAGCGATTTTGTGACGCGAATCGTTGGCACCGAACTTGTGCGCCTCCGCAGCCAGACTGTGTATTACGTGCTTACGCGCATAAAAAGCATCTGCAAAGTGTGGCTGGATCGCCAACGCATGGCGCAGGTGGCGTAACAGACTTCCAGCCTGTGACGTCAAGCGGGCATCTTGCCTGTCTACCTTTACTAGCAGGCTGGAAGCTTGCTCGACTTGTCAGGCAGGATGCCTGAGTTACCTTCGGCGCGCAGATGCCGCGGAATAACGAACTAAAAAAAATTCTTCTCATCGGCTCCGGTCCAATCGTGATCGGGCAGGGTTGCGAATTTGATTATTCCGGTGTGCAGGCGTGCAAAGCGCTGCGCGAAGAAGGCTACGAGGTTGTGCTGGTGAATTCCAATCCAGCTACCATCATGACTGATCCGGAATTTGCCGACCGCACATATGTCGAGCCGATCACGCCCGAAGTGATCGAAGCGATCATGGAGCGGGAAAAGCCGAACGCGATTTTGCCGACGCTTGGGGGCCAGACGGCGCTTAATGCCGCGATGGAATTGAACCGCAACGGCGCGCTGTCGCGGCACGGCGTGAAATTGATTGGCGCAAACGCGCAGGCGATCGCAAAAGGCGAAGACCGTCAATTGTTCAAGGAAGCGATGTTGCGGATCGGCTTGGACGTGCCGCGCTCTGGCGTAGCGCGCTCACTTGCGGATCTTGACCGCATCGTCGCTGAGATCGGAAAATTTCCGCTGATCATTCGCCCCGCATTCACTTTGGGCGGGACCGGTGGCGGGATCGCTTACAACCGCGAGGAACTCGATGTCATTGCCGCACGCGGCCTCGATCTTTCGCCAGTGCGTGAAGTTCTGATCGAAGAATCGCTCGTGGGCTGGAAAGAATTTGAGATGGAAGTCATGCGCGACCGGATGGACAACTGCGTGGTCGTTTGTTCCATCGAAAATTTCGATCCAATGGGTGTGCACACCGGCGATTCCATCACCGTCGCACCGGTGCAAACGCTCACAGACAAAGAGTACCAGATGATGCGCGACGCCGCGTTCGCAGTCATCCGTGAGATCGGTGTCGAGACCGGTGGATCGAACATTCAGTTCGCTGTTCATCCCGAAACGGGCCGCATGGTCGTAATTGAAATGAATCCGCGCGTGTCGCGTTCGAGCGCGCTGGCGTCGAAGGCGACTGGTTTTCCAATTGCGAAAATCGCGGCAAAACTCGCCGTCGGCTATACCCTCGACGAAATCAAAAACGATATAACCCGCGAAACGCCGGCCTGCTTCGAGCCGACGATCGATTACTGCGTGGTTAAGGTGCCGCGGTTTACCTTCGAAAAGTTTCCACAGGCTGATGCGACGCTCACGACGCGGATGAAAAGCGTCGGAGAGGCGATGGCTATCGGACGCACGTTCAAGGAAGCGTTGCAAAAAGCGCTGCGCAGCCTGGAGATCAAACGCTTCGGCTTGTTAGGCGACGGCGCGGACACGGATCTCAATCCTGAAACGCTGCGATTGAAGCTGGCGATCCCAAACGCGGAACGAATTTTCTACATCGCACAGGCGTTCCAGAAAAACGCGTCGATCGACGACGTTTACGAGCTTACGAACATCGACCGCTGGTTTTTGCGAAATGTGCAGCAGATCGTGGAGGAAGCGCGGCAAGCTGGAAGCGTGCGCGACAGGTCAGGCAGCACGCCTGAGTTACGCGCGCAAGCGCCTGCAGACGCCGAGCGCGACCGTAACACAGGCGTCCAGCCTGTTTCGTCACGCAAGCTTCCAGCTTGTACCGTCCCCTTCCGCGGATTCGATCCTTATGGCGAAGTAATTCAGCGACAACGTGACTTGCCGCATTCCGAGCAACCGCAGGCGACGTACTTAGTGACCTTCTGGCTCGCTGATTCGGTTCCGCAAAAGCTCCCACAACACTGGCGCGAAGAGCAAGACACGTGGCTGAAGTTTCATCCGAAGCCATGGGACTGGAAAACCGAGCGCGAATATCATCGTCGCTTCGTAGAACAGCGCGAAGACTGGCTTGATCGCGGACATGGCAGCTGCCTACTGCGCGATTCCGAGA
>QHPE01000028.1:8672-17281 GCA_003218945.1 Verrucomicrobiota bacterium
ATGCCCAATCACGTTCACGCGTTGGTTCAGCCGACAGGCGACAATTCGCTAAGCGAAATTCTCCATTCGTGGAAATCCTTCACTGCGAATGAAATCAATCGCTTAATGCGTCGTCGTGAAGAGCTATGGATGCACGAGAGCTACGACCACATCGTGCGTGATTGGGAAGAGTTGCTCAGTTGGCGGCGGTATATAGCCGGAAACCCAGAGAAAGCCCGATTGCGTGACGCCGAGTTCGTGCTGCAAGAAAGGCACATCCTCGCGCCGGACGAACAGATCGCGCAAGCTAGAAGGATGCGCGACGGATCAGGCAAGATGCCTGAGTTACGACGCGAGCACTTCCTCCGCGCGAAGAAGCTTGGTTTTTCAGATCGGCAACTGGCGGTCGCCAACGCGGTTGCCGAAGTCGAAATCCGTGCCAAGCGGAAGTCGTTAGGAATTACCCCCACCTATCGCCTCGTGGATACGTGCGCGGCAGAGTTTGAAGCCTACACGCCGTACTACTACTCAACTTACGGGGATGAGAACGAGCGACGCGAGAGCGGCAAACGTAAGATCATGATTCTGGGCGGCGGTCCGAACCGGATCGGCCAGGGTATTGAATTCGATTACTGCTGCGTGCATGCGGCGTTCGCCCTGCGCGAGCTTGGGTTCGAGACAATCATGGTCAACTCGAATCCTGAAACCGTTTCCACTGATTACGACACGAGCGATAAACTTTATTTCGAGCCGCTCACCCTCGAGGACGTGCTTAACATTTACGACCAGGAAAAACCGGAAGGCGTATTTGTCCAGTTCGGCGGACAAACACCACTGAACCTCGCCATCGGGTTGAGAGCGGCAGGCGTCCCGATCCTCGGAACACAGCCTGAAAGCATCGAAACCGCGGAAGACCGAAAGCTGTTCGCAGCGATGCTGGACAAACTTGGGCTGCGCCAGACTCCCAACGGTTCGGCGACGAGCACGAAAGAGGCCGTCCTGATAGCGAAGAGGATTGGGTATCCGGTGCTCGTTAGGCCGAGCTTCGTTCTCGGCGGGCGCGCGATGGAGCTCGTTTACACCGAGGCAGATCTCAGACGGTACATGGCAAACGCAATTGAAGTAACGCCTGATCGCCCGGTGCTCATCGATCGCTTTCTCGAGGACGCCATTGAGGTCGATGTCGATTGCATCTCCGACGGCGAAACGACCGTGATCGGCGCAATCATGGAGCACATCGAGGAGGCGGGCATCCACAGCGGTGACAGCGCATGCGTGATTCCGACCTTCTCGCTGTCGCAAAGAATTCTAGACGAAATTTCGTCCGCGACCAAGGCTATGGCGCGCGAGCTGAAGGTGCGTGGTCTGATGAACGTCCAGTTCGCCGTTAAGGGCGATGATGTTTACGTCTTAGAAGTGAATCCGCGCGCTTCGCGCACTGTTCCGTTCGTCAGCAAGGCGATCGGCGTTCCGCTGGCAAAACTGGCCGCCAAAGTAATGACCGGAAAATCTTTGGGTGAACTAGGGTTCACGAAGGAAATCGTACCCAAACATTTTTGCGTGAAAGAAGCGGTGTTTCCGTTTCTTCGGTACGAAGGACTGGACATCTCGCTGGGGCCGGAGATGAAATCAACAGGTGAAGTGATGGGGATCGATATCGATCTGGGTCTTGCGTACGCCAAATCGCAGATGGCAGCGCCGCCTCCGTTACCGAAGGGGGGGAGAGTTTTTATCAGCGTCAAAGATGCCGACAAGGAAACGATCATTCCCGTCGCGCGCGAATTTCTCAAGCTCGGTTTTGAGATTGTTTCCACCAGCGGAACGGCGGGGGCGCTGACGAAAGCGAAAATTAAAGTGACCAAGGTTTTTAAGATCCACGAAGGACGTCCGAATGTTCTCGACCGGATCAAGAACGGCGACATCAACTTCATCGTTAACACCCCGAGCGGGAAAATTCCGCGCGAGCACGAGGTGGTCATTCGCAATGCCGCGCTTGCCGCGAAGATTCCAATTATGACCACCGTCCGGGCCGCGCTCGCCAGCGCCAATGGTATTCGATCGCTGCAAAAACGAAAAGTCCAGGTGCGCAGCTTGCAGGAATATCACGCTTCGCGTGCTTGATATGGTTGAAGCGTTGAAGGGTTAAAGCGGAAAAACAGCATTGTCATTCTGAGCGAAGCGCAGCGGAGTCGAAGAATGCCGCGGAGTTATCTAATGGTGCCGTCACGGGATGTCTCGACTTCGCTCGACATGACAGGGCGTTGATGCCATTTGTCAGCATGAAATTTTCTATTGTGTTAGCTGTGTTGTTAGCCTCAGCTGCCTTTGCCGCTGAAGAAAAGAAAGAAGAAAAAACTCCGATGAATTCGCCCAATGAAGTCGCAGTGATCAAAACCAGCGAAGGCGATATGGTGGTGCAGTTTTGGACTGATGCGGCACCTAACACGGTCGAAAACTTCAAGAAACTCGCGCGCCAGGGCTTTTACGACGGGACCATTTTCCACCGGATCGTCAAAGGATTCATGATTCAGGGCGGCGATCCGAATTCTAAAGACCCGGCAAAAGAAAACAGCTACGGCGAAGGCGGACCGGGTTACAATATCAAGGCCGAGTTCAACGATCACGGTCACGAGCGCGGCGTGATCTCGATGGCGCGCGGGCCGGATCCCGACTCCGCCGGCTCGCAATTCTTCCTCTGCCTCGCCCCGGTACGCCGGCTCGACCATCAATACACGACGTTCGGCAAGCTGATCAAAGGCGATGATGTTCTGGAAAAAATCGGTGACACACAGGTGACCAGAAACAGCATGGGCGAACCGAGCAAACCGACCAAACGCGTCGTGGTCGACAGCGTCAAAATCGTGCCGCCGGATTCCGTAAAGTGATTTTCACCACAGAGATCACGGAGGTCAAAGAGGTTAAAAGGAGCGTGTTCCTCCGTGATCTCTGTGGCCTCCGTGGTTAAATTGCCCGATGGCCGAAGCAACCAGAGTCGCACTCATCCAGATGGGCTGCGGAGCGGAACCGGAGAAGAATTTCTCGCGCGCAATTGAATTCATCCGCGACGCGGCGCGAAAAGGGGCGCAGATCGCTTGTCTACCGGAGCTGTTTCGGTCGCAATATTTTTGTCAGGCAGAAGATCACAAAAATTTTGACCTTGCCGAAGAAGTACCGGGAGAATCGACGGCCGCATTGGGAGAAATTGCGAGAGAAACCGGCACAATGGTTATTGCGTCCCTCTTCGAGAGGCGCAGCGCCGGATTGTACCATAACACCGCCGCAATCATTGACGCGGACGGCAAATTGCTGGGCAAATATCGGAAAATGCATATTCCCGATGATCCGCTCTATCACGAGAAATTCTATTTCGCACCGGGCGATCTCGGGTTTCAGGCGTGGCAAACCAAGCGCGGCAACATCGGTGTCTGTGTTTGCTGGGACCAATGGTACCCTGAAGCGGCGCGGCTGACTGCCCTGCATGGAGCGGAGATTATTTTTTATCCCACCGCAATCGGGTGGCACCCGAGTGAGAAAAAGAAATTCGGGAAAGCGCAACATTCGGCATGGGAAACAATTCAGCGTGGCCATGCTATCGCCAACGGCTGCTACGTCGCTGCGGCGAACAGGGTCGGCGACGAAGCGCCGGCCGGCGGAGACGGAATTGAATTTTGGGGCCAAAGCTTCGTGTGTGGCCCCGACGGCGAGATCATCGCCAAGGGTTCGGTTGACCAAGAGGAGATTGTGATGGCCGATGTGCAATGGGCGCGCGTTAACGAACAGCGGACGCACTGGCCGTTCCTGCGGGACCGCAGAATCGATGCCTATGGGGGCATTGAAGAGCGAATGATCGATTAGGTCTTGTAGGGCGTTTCTGTGAAAGGCCAGGCGTCTGACGCAGACGCCCTACAAATTATTGCTCAGCGTGATAATGACTGGCGAATTGAAACGCGCACTGATTTGAATTTGTCTTTGTGATAATACCAACGCGATGAGCGCGAGCACTGCTCAACCGGCACGCCGACGGTGGTATCGCCCATCTTTGACGGTGCAAATCATGATCGGGCTAGTTGTCGGCGGTTTTATCGGATGGTTGCGCCCTGATTGGGGAAACGCGGTCTATTTTTTGCGCGACATTTTCATTAACCTGATCAAATCGATCATAGCGCCGCTGGTGTTCTCGACAATCGTGGTGGGGATCGCCGGGGCGGGTGCGCTACGGAAAGTGGGGCGGATGGGGATCAAAGCCCTGATCTATTTTGAAATCCTAACGACCGCAGCGCTCGTGATTGGATTGGCAGTAGTCAATCTCACAAAACCGGGCGCCGGAGTCGCCCTCGCCGCCACCAACACCGACGTCCTTAAGACAATCAGCCAGCGTGATCGAGGCCATGGTGCGCGGTGATGTACTGCAGATCGTGGCGTTCAGCGTGCTCTTCGCGCTAGCGGTTTCAGCCGTTGGCGAAAAAGGCAAACCAATTGTCCGCGCAATGGACAGTCTGTCGCAGGTCATGTTCAAGTTCACGAACTACGTGATGCTGTTTGCGCCGATCGGCGTCGGCGCGGCGATGGCCCACACTGTGGGGACCCAGGGTCTCGGTGTGCTCGTGAACCTGGGCAAATTGATCGGCTCACTTTATCTCGCGCTGCTGATTTTCATTTTCTTGATCTTTGGGCTTGTGATTTGGATCGCCCGGATTCCGGTGCGGCAATTCGTGCGGGCGATGCGCGAGCCTGCGGCGCTCGCATTTGCAACCACGAGCAGCGAGTCAGCATTACCTAAAGCGATGGAATCGATGGAGCGTTTCGGCGTGCCGCCAGATATCGTGGGGTTCGTGATGCCGACGGGCTATTCGTTTAATCTGACGGGATCGACGTTGTATCTGGCAATGGCATCAGTGTTCGTCGCGCAAGCCGCCGAGACGACAATCGGGTGGCACATGTCGTTAGGCCAACAAATCACCATGATGTTGACGTTGATGCTTACTTCCAAGGGAGTGGCGGGCGTGCCGCGGGCGTCGCTTGTCATCCTGCTGGGGGCCCTGAATTCGTTTATACCATCAGGCATGGGACCAATCGGTGTGGCCGTTATATTTGGCGTGGACGAATTGATGGACATGGGCCGCACGTGCGTGAACGTCATCGGCAATTGTCTCGTAACGGTGGTGGTCGCCCGCTGGGAAGGTGAATTCGATGACAGGCGTGCGCGCGCGTTTGGGACGCCGGCCGAAGCCGAACTAGATCTCAAAACCGGCGAGGTCGCCTTCGCCGATGCCTTCGCCCAAGGGGACTAAAGTTCTGCGTCTTTGTTCGGCAAAAGAGGATTCAGGGCATCGACAATTCTGAATTGTTGCGTTTAAAGTGAGGCTCGTTATGGCAGCTTTGCACACATCCGCCACGATCTATCTGATGCAGATCCTAGCCGCTGCTTTTCTGGCGATTCTTTTCCTCCAATCAGGTATTGATAAGATCGTAGATCGTCGTGGGAACCTGGAATGGCTAAAAGGACATTTCGCCAAGAGCCCACTGGCGGAAACTGTTCCCGCGCTGCTGACTGCCATCACAATCCTCGAGGTCACTGCCGGCGTGCTGAGCGCGCTTGGCTGCGTGCTTCTACTTCTTTTGCGAGATTCGACAGTCGCATTCTGCGGCGCTGTCATTTCCGCTGCTGCGATCATTGCGTTGTTTTTTGGGCAGCGCGTCGCCAAGGATTACGCTGGCGCTGCGGTGCTTGTTCCGTATTTTTTGCTCGCGCTGTTCGCAATTTATCTGCTCGCGCAGGGCTAAATGAGTGAGAATCCGCGCTAATGTTTCAGAAGGCGCCGCACGGGCACACCTGGTTGCAGAGGACTCCTGGACGAAATCCAGCCAGATCTTCGGACGATGTGATCAATCTCATGCAGGCGATATTCTGCTGTTGCCGATAGCGCTCATTGCATTTTGGACGCTCGCCTATGACCTTGTTCTCGTAGCCAGATGGCCGGCGTACACTATCACGTGGTGTTTCGTGGCATTCACGATAGCAGGAGGGGTTGGGTTGGGACATTTGTGGACGAAAACAAGCGCAATCCCTGGGAAGAATTATCGATTTCATCCCTCACAACTTCTGTTGTTGGTTTTGGGCTTGGGCTATGCGATCACGGCTCTGGTTGTGCGACGACCAAACCAGGATGACGTGGTGTATTTCCACAGAGCTCTTAGTCAACTACTCCACTTTCACCACCCTATCTTTCTGCGTCAGACGAGTGTTGACATGGACGCGGCAGCCTTCTCACCAGTGCATCTAACAACAAGTTATGAAATGCTTACGGCTTTCCTGGGTCACTACTTGGGCATCAATCCTCTCTATTGCTACCAGGTCGTTGCTCACGTGTGCGTTGCGTTCTCGCTTCCATTTGTCTTCTATTGGTGCGCTCGAATTTTCGGATTGGATCGCTGGCCCGCCGCCATTGGCGCTTTGCTCGGCCTTGCTTTTTTACTTTTCGCCGATGCGTCTCCATATGGGGTACTGCTTGGCGCGGGACTTCCGCTTATAGCTGGCCAGCCGCTGGAGGCTATCAACACCGCTGGGATGCTGGGTTTTAGCACCGTCTCCGGTTATTTGTGGGAAGGAAAACCCATCATTTGGATTTTGTTTTTGCCGATAGGTCTGGGCCTTTCGTACCGTTTCCTCCTGAAAGGGAACAAAAGCGACGTAGTGTGGCTGACGTTCCTTGGCATTTCTGGCGTGGGTCTGAGCAACACTGCGCTTTACCTGATCCCGGCTGTAATCGGCTGCTCATGGATAGCCTTCTTTATCGTCGAGATATTAAAGCGGCCGCACCGGTTTGATTGGTGGCACCTGTTCCGCCGTGGGCTGTACCTGGCAATTCCCATGGTTTATCCGGTCGCGATATTAGCTTTGCTGGCACTCAACATCATCCCAAAGCCCATCGACACTAAGAGTTTCGGGCCAATGTACATGCCTTGGCGCCCGGCTGTGGACTTTGTTATTGGAGGACCTGCTGAGTATCTGCGGTGTGTAATACTGATGGTCGCGGTGCCGCTATTGCTCGTCAGAGGGCGGGCCGGGCTCTTTCTCTTCTTTTATCTGTGTGCTGTATGGTTGCTCTGCTTGAACCCACTGCTCGCGCCGTGGTGGATGAAAAACATCTTCGCCTATACTTATTTTCGCCTTGTTTATCTTCTTCCGCTCCCGTTCCTGTGCGCCTTGATCGCAGCCGCGGTCCCCAGGCTCATCCGGCCGTCGGATGCGAGGGAGCGAGCGATCACTCGAGCAGCGCTCGCGGCGATCGTACTGAGTTTTGTGTTTACCTATCGGGGAGTGTCAATTTTGTCAGGAGATCCGAAGCTTGGAGTTGATTGGAAATCGCCGACGGAATGTCAGTTGCTTCCGGCGAATATTGAATTCGCCAATGCTGCCGGCAAATACATCGCGCACGCAAAGCTGCTCGCGCCTATCTGGACAGCCGGTTGCGAGTTGCCGCTCCTGTTCCCCAAAATGAAAGTCGTAGCGCCGCGACTGGTCACGCACTATTTCGCGAACTCAGGCAACCCCGAAGAAGGCAGCCTTCGCAACCAAGCGGCGGCTTTTATTGGCGGAGAACGACTCGGCAGTCCGGACCGAGTTAAGGCGTTGGAACTGAAGTTTCGGAAGGTAGTAGAAAGCGGGCGCGCAAATGCCGTGGCGGTTCCCGAATCTGAAAGCCAGCGAGTATTAGCGACACTCAAATCCATAGATCCTGGGTGGCGCCGCGTGCTAGAAGCGGGCGGGTTGGTGTTGCTGTTGCCAAGCGGCGCTGGACCAACAGGCTAACACCGACGTTTCCATTCCTTTCGTGGGAATTTCGCTGGAGAAAAAAGCGCTCCGTGCTTAGCTGCACCGGGTTACCAGAACGCGTCGCCGCCTTATGCAGATCACGAATGATATTGCTTCCGAGCCGTGGGTTGACGACTCGATTGACCCGAGACAACCAAATGCCTGCCCATCCCCGGCGAAATCGTGCAGTGTAGCCACTGCCACTGACGCCGTTAAGAACTATCGCGAGAACCCCGCTGCGACCTGGTACAAGGACAACACTGATCCGAACGATTTGTCTGGCAAATACGCATTCCAACGACTACGTCAGACTTGGTTCACTCCGCAGGTTGTTCCAAAATTCAGGCTTCGCCGAGACGATAAATTCTTTGCGATCGGCTCGTGTTTTGCGCGCGGCCTTGAACAATGTCTTCAAAAGAACGGCATTGGGGTTGAAAGCGCGGCGCCGGAGTTCTCGAAACTTCAGCAGGCCAACAGAGAGACCTCAGGCCTCGGTTTTACGAATAAGTACAATACGTACTCGATCCTGAACGAACTGCGGTGGGCGCTCGATCCAGAAGCAGAATTCCCGCGCGACTCCATTGTTCCGTTAACGAAAACAACCTGGTTTGACCCACATACCAACCCGACGTTGGCGTTTGTCGATTTGGAAGAAACCCTCCAGCGTCGAACTTTGATGCAGACAGTCACGAAACGTATAACAGACTGCCGCGGAGTTATTGTTACACTGGGTCTTGCAGAGGTGTGGCGCGACACCAAGGCGAATGTGTTCGTTAACCGCACTCCCATCCCCTCCTTGTTTAAAAGCGACCCT
>QHPE01000163.1 GCA_003218945.1 Verrucomicrobiota bacterium
CGGCGAACTATCGCTCAGCGCTCGAGGTACTTTTCTCAAGTGGGTACGCGCGGATTCCAAGTATGCCAATGACGCGGCTGTCGCTCCGATATGAAAACTGGGACGAATATTTCGGTGCACTCAGCAAGGCAACCCGAAAAGATTTGCGCCGGAAGTTTCGCAAAGCGGAGCGCGCACCGAACATTCAGATGGAAGTGGTGACCGACGTCTCGCCGTTCATTGATGAAATTTATCCGCTGTATCTGGCTGTCCACGAGCGGTCAGCATTAAAATTTGAGACACTGACGAAAGAGTATTTCCGGGCAATTGGCCAACAAATGCCGGAGCGCGCCCGATTTTTTATCTGGCGACAGAACGACAAGATCGTCTCGTTCAGTTTTTGCCTTGTGTGCGGCGACGCTATTTATGACGAATGCATCGGGCTTGATTACGAGGTTGCGCTCGATCTGCACCTCTATTTCTACACGCTGCGCGACATCATTTCGTGGGCGCTGCAACAACGGTTAAAATACTACTAGAGCAACCCGCTCAATTATGAGCCGAAGCTGCACTTGGATTGCGAGTTGGTTTGCCTCGACCTGTACGTCATACACACGAATCCACTGCTGAATCCGATCTTTTGCCGGCTAATCAAATATCTCGGGCCGACCCGGCACGATCCAGTTTTGCGGAAGTTTCCGAATGCGCACGAGCTTTGATAGCGTAGCGATCACGTTGGTAGGGCGGGCAGTCCTCTGCACGCCGAAAGCCCGACGCGCACGGAGTGGCGCGCCCTACCTATGCGTAATTCGAAATGTGTTGCGGTGATTTCATCGCGCGCTACAAAAGCGGATGCAAAATCGGCCATCCGGCTTTGGCAACCCATGGCTACAACTCGGGTTAAGCATCGCCTGCGTGTTGGTCTCCGAACTTCTTTTGAAACGGGGCGCAACTGAAGTTGCCGAGCCGCAGAGCGGATTCTCCTGGACCGGAGTCAATGGGTTGGCGTCTCCGCTGGTGTGGTGGGCGATTCTTCTCATCATCGCCAGCTTCATCAGCTGGCTTTACGTGCTTCGTTACATCCCGCTCAGCATGGCTTATCCACTCTCCCGGGTGGTCGATGTTCTTGTACCGCTGGGCTGCTGGTTTTTTTTAGCCGAACACATCTCCGGGTTACGTTGGTGCGGGATTTCGCTAGTGGTCACCGGGCTGGCATTGGTGGCCAGACCGATCGCAAAGATGGAGGAACGCCTGTGAGTTTTCCCGCATTCTTCTTCATCGTTGTATCACTCGTGACGTTTGTGGCAGCGCAGCTCATCCTCAAGCGAGCGATGGAATTCTCAGCGACAAGCGGTATGAGCAACCGCTATTTCATCTCCCGCGTTGTGATCGGCGTTTTTCTTATGACGATTTCTTTTTTCCTGACGCTCGGCCTGTTACAGCGTTTCGATCTCAGTTATCTTTATCCGTTCCAAGGTTTGAGCGTTATCTTCATCACCGTACTTGCCGCAGCCGTGTTGAAGGAAAGAATAGGCGCGCGGCTTGCCATTGGCGCGCTGCTGATCACCGCTGGGATCGTCCTGGTCTCAATGAGCTAGGACAAATCGCACCGATAGCGTTTTCGCGCCAAGTCGGTATCGATGGCAGGATTTTATTCGAGATTGACTCTTCGTGCGGACCCCGGTCGTCCAGCCTCCTAGTGTCCAGCGAAAGCGTACGAAAGAAAAGGCGAACCTCAGCGCACCCGTGGAAATAAAAGCGGCGGCCGCACGCGACCGCCGCTTGGAATTCTCCCAATTTTGTCAGCAGCGAAATTCTATGACGACTTATATTTTACGGAGCAACCGTAGGGCTTCGTCTCTGGTGTGCTAACGGATTTCCCTGCCAACGATTGATCCAGAGCCGCCTTCACGTAATTGGTTGAACTCGGAATATCCGAAGGATTTGGCGTGGCTTTGCTGTCAATGGCACCATGGTAAATGATCTTCCCATCGGGATTAACGATCACCATGTTGGGTGTGTTTTTCGCGCCGTAAGCCTGGCCCGCTTTCCCGTCGGGGTCTAGAAGCAGTGCGGTTTCATGCGTCTTCCACGAGGTCGCAACCCTGTCGGCCTCTTCCGGCGTCAGGTTGCCCTGCGTACCCGGGGCATTGGAATCGATGGTCAACCAAACCACACCTTTGTCCGTGTACTCTTTCTGCAGGTTTTGCATGTTGCCGGTGCCGTAATGCTTTTTCACAAACGGACACTCTGGATTAAACCACTCGAGCACGACATATTTGCCCTTGTATTGTGAAAGCGAATGCGGCTTGCCTTTGGCATCGGTGAGGGAAAAATCCGGCGCGGCGTTTCCAACCGGCGGTGCATCCGCGGCAAAAAGTGTAGTTCCAATCAATGATGTGACGGCGGTTAAGAGTAGTTTCATGTTCATATGGTTGATTAGAAAACCGAGTCGCTAAGACGTTTAAAGTTCGATTAAAACAATCCTCGTGGCCGGAAAAATTTCAACGTGCAGCGATTCGATTCCCTGCGCATGCATCACGCCGCTCGCGAAAGCGCCAGCCTTAATATTGCGAAGCGACGCGACCCGCGACTGTTTCGAGCTTGTCCAGCAGCATACTTTTCGTGAGCAGCTCGGGAAAAACAATGGGCTCCTCGTTGTTGGCTGGATAAAGTACGTATAGCGGAACACCTGGTCGCCCGAACTGTCGCAACAACTTGGTAATCGCCGGATCGCCGTTGGTCCAGTCGGCTTTGAGTTTCACGATTCCATGACGTTGAAATGCATCTTTCACATCCTGAGCTTCGAGCACATTTGCCTCATTGAATTTGCAGGTGAGACACCAGGCGGCGGTGAAATCGACAAAAACGGTGTGGCCCTGTCCCAATTCGGCTTGCAATCGTTCAGGAGTAAACGCTTGCCAGTTCCCGGGAAGGCGTGAATCGGCGGAAGCGATTTTCGCCGACTGAAATTTGTCACCGATCAGGTAAACGCCGCTGCCGAGGACGAGCATCAGCATGAGTACGCGCACGATGGTTCGCTTCGTACCTGTGGCTGTTGGCGAAACGAACGCACCTTTCATCCAACAAGCGATACTGACCACAAGAAGAAAACAGCTCGCCCACATCGCGCCGTCCAAACCGCGCTGTGCGCCAAGGATATAAAGAAGAAACAGCAAGGTCGCCAGCAGCAGAAATCCCATGAACTGTTTCACGTGAATCATCCATGGGCCGGGCCTCGGCACTAACCGAAGCCATGCAGGTTGGACACTCAGCAAGAGGTAAGGCGTGCTCATGCCGGCCGCGATGGCTATGAACATTGCCAGGATGATTACGGCTGATTGTGTAAACGCGAAACCCAGAGCCGTGCCGAGAAACGGTGCCGTACACGGCGTCGCCAGCACCGTTGCGAATACGCCTTGCAAGAACGAACCGAGGTAATCCTTGCGCTCGCTCGTTGAGAGCAAACTGCGCGTAACAGATTGCGGCAACCAAATCTCGAAAACACCAAATAGGTTCAGAGCGAATACGAGCACAATCACACTCAAGGCCAGAACGAAGTAAGGATTGGTGAACTGAAATCCACCCCAGGTGACGTCGCGCCCGGCTCCTTTAAGTGCAATCAGCAGGACCGCAAGCGCGATAAACCACGCAAAAATTCCCAGCGTAAACGCGATGCCGCTTCGGAATATTTTCTGCCGGCTCTGGCCCGCTTGCTGGATGAAGCCGAAAATCTTCAGCGAGATCACAGGCAACACACAGGGCATCAAATTCAATATCATCCCACCGAGAAACCCAAAGAGCAGAAAGGTAAAGATGCCCCGTGCGGCCGCAGGGCGAGCGGAGAGTAGCGCAGACGATCCTGTCTGCACTGCTGCCGATGCACGCGCAATCTGCCACGCCGCGCGATGTTCGCCGTTCGGTTGCTGCGCAAATACCACCAGACCTGCGATCGATGACAGATTCTTGGGCGCCGATTCAAGCGGAATGCGGAACACGATTTCGTTGTTGTTCCGCGATTGAACCGCAGGATGACCAACGATCGTGTCCTGCTCGGGCAACGGAAAAAAATCGAGTGGAGGAGATTTCGCCAACATCTCACTACTGATTTTCAGGCGGAGCTCGGACCCAACCCGGCTCCAACTGGCGGTTGCCACGTTCGGTCCCGGCCAGTTTTGCGGAACAAGCCGCCGATAACGCGCAAAAACGTCTGCGTTCGCTGGTTCACTCGAGGATGCTACGGGCAAATCCAACCGCAATGTTGCGCTGCCGGGGATACAGATTTTTTCGCACACGAGCCAATTCGCTTCGGCGGCGAGTTGCACAGACGAAACATCGAGCTTCAATGGCGGCGTGATTTCCTGCATCAGCAGGATTTCATCTTGATAGCCGTACGTCTCAATGTCCCCTGGATCGATTGTTTTTAGCGGGATCGGCCATTGGATCTCGCCGATTTTCCATCCCGGTGGCAGTTTCCATTTCATTTCGGTCGGAAGACCTGCGTCGCCGGAAAATTTCCAGTAGGTATGCCAGCCCGGGGCCATTCTCAGCAACAGGCCAACCGTGAACGGCTTACCGGGAACGAGGGCTTTCGTGTCGGCCAGAAGCTCAGCCCTAACCAGCTGTTTTCCCTGGTAGGTCTGCGCGAGGCCATGTGGCGCAATAGCAACGAGCAGCCAGAAGAGCAGCGAAAAGAGAGCAACCCGTGAGGCTAGTCTCATATGATTACGTAGCACTCGCCGATCTGTCCGGCAATCAGTCAGCTGTAGCCGCTTCGCTGTGCGAAGCGTGACCGTCGATACTCCTTTTTGAACACGGGCGAACGTCGCCCACACAGAGCGACGGCTACAGGACCTAGGGCACGATAAAAATTTTGTCAGTCCAAGGATCTTTAACTTTGGTCCCCGGAGTGTAACCGCTCACATCCACGTACCTGCCGGTCGAATCAAATGGACTAAACACGTATCCCGGCTTGTCAGGCACCGCCTTAGCAGTTGGGAACGTCGTGGACGTAGAGGAGGCTTGCGCCGGCGACGACGGTTTTGGTTCGGGTTGCGTGGTGCCGCTGTGAGCGACAGGCGGAGTTGTTTTGGGCGGCTTTTGAGATCTTGTCGTATCAGCCTTTCGCCGTGGTTGCGGTGCCGAGGCCACCTGTGTCGATGCAGCAGGGTGGCCGGGCTGGGTCACATCGGATTCGACCGCGTCTGTCGTCCCGATCATGGTCGGCTCGTTACCGTGGCGGCGCAGAGCGTAATGCACCGGCGCGGTCGCAACGCGATAAGAACCGACTGCCACGTCGCGCGTCACGTGATATGAACTCACAGCCACGTTGCGCGTGGTTCCGCATCCGGCGAGTAAAACTGCCCCTAACACCATCGCTCGTTCAAATAGGTTCATCTCGTTTGTAAGATCGTTGCCGGCGCAATCTGTTCAATCATTTAATCGCGACAAAATCGCCAACCAGCATTGAAATCTCCTCGTCTGTGATGGACCACGAACACATCAGACGGTAAATGTCCGGCTCCACAAATTTATAAAATCGCCAGCCGCGCGCGTGCAGACCCCGCGCGACTTGATCCTCCAATTTGCACGAACACCGCATTCGATTCCACCGGGAATACGTTTTCCACCCCAGCCTCATTTCTAAGGCGCTGCGCAACCTTGCGCGCCGCCTCGTTCGCGTGTCGCGCGTTTCGTAACCAGACATCTCCATTCAATAACCCCAGCCACGGCGCGGCGAGAAAGCGCGTTTTCGAGCCGAGGTGCCCGGCTTGTTTCACCCGATATTGAAAATCCCGCGAGGATTTCTTGTCGAAGAAGATAACCAGCTCGCCCGCAGCAACGCCATTTTTCGTTCCGCCAAAGCTGAGTACATCTACGCCCGCTTTCCAAGTGGTCGTTTTCGGCGAGCAGCCAAGCGATGCAACGGCATTGGCAAAGCGCGCGCCGTCCATATGAAGCAACATTCTGTGCGCCCGCGCAAAGGCGCCAATCGCCTCAACTTCATCCGGCGTGTACACGGTCCCGAGCTCCGTCGCCTGTGCGATGCTATGGCGCGCATCAGGTGCCCGTGCAGCTCGACCTGTTGCGCGACGACTTTTTCTGTCTCGCCTAGGTCGATCTTTCCGTCATTGGTTTTCGTCAAAAACAATTTGGCTCCCCGGGTATAAAACTCCATAGCGCCGCCTTCGTCCGTCTGGATGTTGGCGCGCTCGTGACAGATCACGCCGTGGAAGGGTTGGCAAAGCTGGGCCAGACCTAGCGCGTTCGCCCCGGTGCCGGTGAACACGAAATAAACATCGCAATCGTCTTCGAAAATTTGCCGGATGCGTGCGCACACCTCTGCGGTCCATTCGTCCTCGCCGTAGGAGGGCGCATAATGGGCATTCGCTTGCTCCAAAGCTGTCCACGCCTCGGGACAAATCGCCGCCGTGTTATCACTGGCAAATCGTGACGGATCGTATCGGCGCGCATCGGGTCTCTGTTACGCGAGTTTTGCCGCCTGACAATCAGCACAAAGAGATTGCCTGACAGCGGAGCCCTGGGCCTCCAAATCTGCCAGGCAAATCCATCCTGTATTTGCTCCTCGAATTGAGTACAGCAGCTTCATTTCTATTTCGGAGAGAGCTGGTCGGGTGAGCGTGTTTTCAAGTAAATTTTTGCGCCTCGAAATCGCTTTTCGCGTCGATGTTCTGTTGCATTTTGCCTAACCCTCGGGCGCGGACTAACCTTCGCAATGAGATCGCTCCAGAGCGACATCGAGCAGCGCGGCGCATGTATTTTTGAGCTGGTCGATAAACATCCGGAGCGATTTTTCAGCAAAGCTGGATTTTATCAGCGCCTGATGGCGCTCTCAATGCATGACGAGCGATTCAAGACGCAATTGTTCCGATTCGTCGCCGTCCTGCCATCACTGCGTCGGTCAAGTGAGATTATTCAGCATCTCGAAGAATATTTCAGCGATGGCAATGATGGTTTCCACCCACTCGTCAGCTTGGGAGTTCGCGTGGCACGCCTCGTCCCATGGATGAGCGCCGCCGTCCTGCGATGGAATGTTTCCGAGACGGCGCGCCAATTTATCGCGGGACGAAATCCGCATGACGTCATAGCGACACTGCGCAAGCGACGGGCGCAAAAAATCGGCTTCACCGTCGATGTCCTGGGCGAAGCTGTTGTGAGCGAAGCCGAGGCGGATGAATATGCAGCGCGTTATGCGGATTTACTGGACAAACTCGCACGCGAAACAAAAGACTGGACAGACCCTCTCGGAAAAAGCGCGGAGTTTTTCCCGGTTCTAAATCTGTCAGTCAAAATCTCTGCTCTGTATTCGCAAATGAGTCCGGCCGCGCCGGCGGATGCGATCGCACATCTCTGCAGCAAGTTACGGCCGCTTCTTCGCCGCGCACGGGAGCTAGGCGCATTTATCAACTTCGATATGGAGAGTTACGCGCTCAAAAACACTACTCTCGAGCTGTTCAAAACCACTTTGACCGAGGCGGAGTTCAAAGACTGGCCGCATGCCGGGATTGCCATCCAAGCCTATTTGCGAGATTCAGAACACGACTTGCGTGATCTCATTGAGTGGGGCCGGGCACGCGGCACGCGCTTTGCAGTCCGCCTTGTGAAAGGCGCATATTGGGATTACGAGACAACGAAATCGGGCCAGAACGGATCGAATCCTCCTGTGTTTCTTCAGAAGCCTGAAAGCGACGCAAATTTCGAGGAGCTCACGCGCGTGCTTTTTGAAAATGAGGCGATTGTTACCGCTGCATTCGGATCGCATAACATTCGCAGCATCGCGCATGCGCAGGCGGTCGCGGACGAACTCCGGGTTGATCGGAGCCGCTTCGAGTTTCAGTTGCTTTACGGCATGGCGGGTCCGATCAAGCGCGCGCTGGTGGAAATGGGCTACCGCGTCCGCGAATACTGTCCCATTGGCGAACTGCTGCCCGGAATGGCCTATCTCGTTCGACGTCTGCTCGAGAACACGTCGAACGAAGGATTTTTGCGGGCAAAATTTGCCGGGAACGTGCCCGCGAAAGAATTGCTGCGCGACCCAAAAGAGCTGATCAAAGCCCCTGTAGCCAGGATCGCTGGATCGAACCAGAAAAATGGTGCTTCACTTCGCGCAGCAGCTGGCGATATTTTCCGCAACGCTCCGCTTGTGAGTTTCATTTACAAAGATAGCCAGGACAAAATGGAGAGCGCATTGCGCGAAGAGCGAAAGCGCTTGGGTGAAAAGCATCCATTATACATCGGAGGAGAAAAGATTTGGACCGATCATTTGACACCCTCGGTTAATCCAGCCGAGCCAACCGAGATTGTCGGTTACGGAACGGAAGCTGGAGTCGACGAAGCCGAGCGTGCCGTTAAGGCGGCGCGGGCGGCATTTGAAAAATGGAGATGGACCCCATTCGAGGAGCGAGCGCAATTACTGGAGCGCGCGGCCGATATCATGGAGCGCAGGCGCTACGAGCTCTCGGCAGTAGAAGTTTTCGAAGTCGGCAAGCCATGGTCTGAAGCCGACGCCGACATTCGCGAAGCGATCGATTTCTGCAGGTTCTACGCGCAGCAAATGCGGCGACTCGGACGCCCCAAACTCACGCAACAGGTGCCCGGAGAAGAGAGTTATCATCATTACTGGCCGCGTGGCGTCGCCTTTGTAATCGCGCCGTGGAATTTTCCGATCGCGATTCTCTGCGGCATGGCGTCCGCTGGAATTGTTACGGGAAACGCCGTGATCATGAAGCCGTCCGAACAATCGATTATCTGCGGCGCCATGCTCATGCAGGTGTTCGAGGAAGCAGGCGTTCCGCCGGGGGTGTTGAATTTTCTTTCCGGGCACGGCTCTGTCGTCGGGGCGCACCTTGTCGATCACAAAGATGTCGATTTGGTCGCGTTCACCGGGTCACGGGAAGTGGGACTAAAAATTTGGGAATCCGCCGGCATCACTCGGCCGGGCCAAAGGGAGCTAAAGCGGGTGATTTGCGAAATGGGCGGTAAAAATGCCATGATCGTCGATACCGATGCAGATCTTGACGAGACGATCATGTATTCGATTTATTCCGCCTTCGGTTTTCAGGGGCAAAAGTGCTCCGCGCTGTCGCGTTTGATTCTTCTCGAGGAAAACTACGGCCGCGTGATGGAGCGTTTAATCCCGGCGGCAGCGAGTCTTCGCATCGGAAATCCGGAGCAACCAGGTATCATGGTCGGCCCAGTCATCGACGAGGCCGCATACAGACGCATTTTGGAATACATCGAGATCGGGAGAAAAGAAGCGACACTTGCTTTTCAGGCAAAGGAAGTCCCGCCGCGCGGCTACTTCATTCCGCCGACAATTTTCACCGACGTGAAACCGCACATGCGAATCGCGCGCGAAGAAATTTTCGGACCGGTGTTAAGTGTGCTGAAGGTCCGCGATCTCGACGAAGCTCTCGAAGTGGCGAATGGAACTGACTACGCGTTAACCGCCGGCTTTTTCTCGCGCAGCCCGGACAACATCGAACGCGTCAAGGCGCGACTCGAAGCCGGCAACGTTTACATCAATCGCTCATGCACAGGCGCGATCGTCGGCCGCCATCCTTTTGGCGGGTTCAAAATGAGCGGCAGCGGCACCAAGGCCGGCGGCGAAGATTATCTTCTGCACTTTCTCGTTCCCCGTGTGGTGACGGAGAACACTAGTCGCCACGGGTTCGCCCCGGAACAGTCGCCCGAGTATGGCGACGAATTTCTCTGGCCCAAACCGCGACGGTAAGCGCTCGAAACAGTCGCGCGATCAATTGAGCGGCCGGCCTTTGCTGAGCAATTTCACAACCGTAAAGATCATGTAGATCACCGGCCAGGCGGAAGTGAGAACAATGACCGCAAATACCGCCATTTCCCGCGCTCGTTCTCGCGCCGCTTCGAGACGGTATTCGCGTCCCAAATCGTAAAGATTCCTGAAGCGCGATCTATCTTCTCCGTCGGAAGGCCAGAAGGAGCCGTTCCATTGACCAAAACCGGAATGAAAAAAATAGTCCGTCTGCGGAAAGCGTCCCTTACCGCCCGTGGGAGGACTCCTCGGTTTCATAGACTCTGACCGACTAGTGAATTGGAACCAGCGAAACAATATCACGTTCAAAAAATCAATCAGCTTGAAAAAAAAGTTTTCGATTTCGAAAGAGATACGAAACACTGCAACGGCAAAATGAAAACGGCCTTTTACCACGCCTGCAAACTACTGGTTAAACTGGTGTTTGGCTGCATCGCTCTGATCCGTGTAATCGGGCGCGAAAATCCAAATCGTTCCAGCGGATTTTTGCTGGCCTCGAATCACATCAGTCATTTCGATCCGTTTCTGATAGGGCTGGCGGTGCGACGCAAAATCGATTGGATGACCATGTCCGAATTCTTTCGAGCGCCTGCGCTCGGCTTCCTTCTGCGCTCGATTGACGCATTCCCAGCCGAGCGGGATCACGCGGATCTCAAAACGATTCGCACCGCAATCGAACGGCTGAAACACGGGCGGGTCGTCGGCATTTTCCCGGAGGGGGGGATTCGCGACGGGGCTCGCTCGCTGCTCCAAGGGGCACCGCTTCGGCCGGGCGCAGCAACGCTCGCGCAGATTGCTGGCGTCCCGATCGTACCGTGCGTGATCCTCGGAAGCGATCGTTTCTATTCAAAAAAACGATGGCTGCCGTTCCAGCGTCGGGTGCCGGTCTGGATCGCATTCGGTACACCAATCTCACATTTTTCCGAGCTGCAAAAATGTCAGGCACGCGAACGCATCGAATCCGAACTGGCTGTCGCTTTCCAGCGTCTTTACGCCGAATTGCGCGAGAACTTTCGCCTCACAACAGACGATCTGCCCCTTTCGCCTCAGGACCGGATGAAACCCCGCCGTCGTCCCGAGCGAAGTCGAGGGAGCTCGTTGCAAGACGCTAAACTCACGCCGCGGGATTCCTCGACTTCGCTTCGCTTCGCTCGGAATGACCTGTTACGGTGGGCGAGCGCAAAAACGGTCGATGCGCTCCTCTGCGGATCGATCAATCTCTTACACAGGCGGCACCGGCTGAACGGACGCAGTCGCGCGGAGATGGAGCGCTACCTGATTAAGTACGAGCAGTTCTCGCCTCAGCAGTATTATGTCGTCCCCCAAGCGCACACTCGTAATTGTGAACCCGATTCAAAACCGACGGTCGACAGCATACGTGAGTCACGTATGGCAACGCTGTCATGGCGCAGCCCCATTGAAACGGCCTTCGACGCAAACAACGTCGCACGCGCGGATTTTTTTCGATGGAATGCACGGAAATGGCGGGACGCGCCGACGATTCTTCTGTTGCACGCACTTATGTCCGCCAGTCCCACCGGCTATTACCGTTGGGCAGAGCGGTTCAACGAATTCGGCTGGAACGCTTGCTTCATGCATCTGCCGTACCATTTTTCGCGTGTCCCGATTGGTTACCGGAATGGCGAACTAGCAATCACACCGGATCTCATTCGCAACGCGGAAGGTTTGCGTCAGGGCGTCATTGAGTTGCGGCAGGTAATGGATGCACTGCGGGCAGAGGGCTGCCACAAGTTCGGCATGCTAGCCACGAGCTATGGGGGATGGATTGGCGCGCTGCTGACGCTTGTCGAAAGCGACTTCCGATTTGTGGCGTTAATGTCGCCGATTGTAAACGTCGAGCACGCGATCTGGCAAAGCCCGGCTTCGCGTCGTGTTCGGCGCGAACTGCTCCAGGCAAACATCGAGCGTACTCTCGTTGCGCGACATTTTCATCTGAGCTCACCTTTGCATGGCCAGCCGGTATGCGATCCCGCCCGGATTCTGTTTGTTACTGGCGAATTTGATACCATCGCTCCACCGGCAGAAATCGAGGCGATTCACCAAACGTGGCGAGGCTCGGAGCTGCTGCGCGTGCGGCAGGGCCACTTCGGTTATCGAATGATGCGAGAAACAATCGCCCGATTGAGAGAGCGCGGCGATCTGTAATGAAAGGAACCATGGGTTGGCAGCCGCCGATTTCATGCTCGACCGCTGGGAAGCCGTCGTTCCCAGGTTATTGAATTCCTAGAAACTCCAAACTCGGTTTCAGATCTCTACATGCGGCTTCGGCAAGCGCATTGTGGCCTTCGACCGATGCATGCCAACCGTCGATTGGATGCAGTAGTTCCGTGCGACTTAGGTCTGCGGTCGCCAGCGCATCGGAATATCGCAGCTGAACCTGTTCAAGGACAATTTCATGATTCAACTCTTCAACCATCGCATGCAGCTCTTGGTTCGCCATCGCTGCAAGCCGAATCAAATTGCGTCGATAACACGGATGAAAGGACACGAAATACTTGTAAGTCGTTTCCAAATAGGGATACAGCGTTCTATCCGATTCTCGTCGGCGCTCGGCTGACTCGCGGCCTTTGAAATAGGATTCGAAGTTGATCAGCCCGTAAACGACAATGGCCACCCGATGTTGCTGAATACGCGCGCGCCTAAGCAACCTTCGCAACTCGCGGGCGTAATTTTGCCGAAACTCCTTGCTCAAGCGTTTTAATCGCTCCTCCGATCTCTCCAATTCATTTGGCGGACATCGCCATGCCCAATCGACATTGTTGTGCCCGATCGAGATCAAAATCAGATCCGGAAAGCGACGCGCCCGCAGCAACTCAGCGACTTGTGCCGAAAAATTGCGCGTCCCCAAGATCCGGCGAAAAAGACCTTGCCGCCCATGCTCATGATCCACGAGCGCACCGACTCCGGCACATTCGATGGCCACGAAAGGCGTGATTGCCTCCAGTGCTTTTGAAACACTGTAAATGCCTGGAGCAGGATCGAGATCAAAAAACCAATTGTTCCGCCGGGGAGTGCGAGCACGCCAGAAAGTGCCCCACGGGGACGAGATGTAGATGTTCATACACACGCTGTCGCCAATCATCGCAATGTGTGGTAATCGCGCGACTAACTCGGCGCGAGTTATGTCGCCTTGTCGGTAGGCCAGATAATCAGAATGAAATCGTGACGCAGGCTCGGCAATTCGTTCCATGAACTTCGGACTAACAAACGGAGCAGATTTCACATTCAGAGGCTATGTAACTCAGGCATGCTGGCTGAGGCCGTCAAACGACTTCCAGCCCCTGCATCTAGTGTGCTCAGGATTTCTGCAAAACGAGACAGCCAGATTTCGCCGTGTTAGTCATCCAGCCAACCCATTCTCTCAAGCAAGCGGCGAAACTGTTGATCGTCTGTCGAGATCGCGGGTAGCCATTCCCCGATCGGCTCACGCTTCCACCAGGCGTTCTCGCCAATTGGCGCAAATCGATAACGATAAAGTCGCGCCCGAATGTAATGCGGCGGTGTGTCCGGAAAGGGATTCTTTGCAAGCAGCGACAGCGTGCCGGGGTCATTGTGCAGAAGTTTCCAAACAAAGTGAAGCGTCCACGGGTAATCGGCTGGTGAGGCCATCGCCGCGAACCAGATTTGCCAGTCGATTCGCGGTTGATACGGCGCGACGAATGGCGGACGGCGATTTGGATCGCCCGGCTTGGCTTTGAATTCGTACTCCTGCCATTTTGTGTCGCCGGTGATCAGGGGGTCCTCTGTTCCCTCGAAAATAATTTCATCGCGTTCGCGGCCCACGGTGCCGAACGCGCCGTAGGTGTTAACAAGGTCAACTGGATCGAATGAGTAATTCATCAGCTGCCGCCCTGAAACGAGATTGAGCACCGTCGGTATGCTGAGCCAGATCACCATTATGGATAATGCGATAGCAACCGCGTTATTGATGCCCGACGGCTGTGAGTCTTGAGCCGCGCGTTCTGCGCGCCTTACGATCGCGCCCGGCAAAAAATGTCGAAGGAAAATATCATCGAAGCACGCTAGAAAGGGAACAATCGTGAGATAATTCAGAAATGAAAGATTGCCGCTGATGATCAGGAAAATCTGAAACGTAACCAGCAGCACGCCCGCGATGTGGCGCGCAGCTCGCGGTCCAAACGAAAACCAGGGCACGACCAGTTCAATCAAGTGATTCCAAGCCGTCTCGAGTTTCAGTAGCCAATGCGGCGAAAAATGCAGGTACCGGCTGATCGGACTGGGGATTGGCTGCGTCTCGTAGTGATAGTAAAGGCACGTGAGATCACGCCAGCAGGGATCGCCACGCAATTTGATCAGACCGGCACCAATCATGATGCGAAAACCGAGCCAACGGAAAAGCCAGATCACCAGAATCGGCGGCCTGCACTTCGGGAACGGCCGCGCGTCGAGCAGTGGACATAGAAAGATCGACAAGAAACCGGTCTCCAGCAGCTGGATTTCCCAGCCGTAGCCGTACCAAATCTGGCCGATGTGAACGATCGACATGTACATGGCCCAAAGCACCCCTAGTAGGATTGCGTTCGCGTATCCACTGAGAACAACGACCGACAGCGCGAAGCCGACCCAGGAGAAAATCAACAAGGCGTTGTCCGAACTTCCAAACCAGAAGAGCGTCGGAATTCGCAGCATCCCGGCGCTTCGCGAGCCGAGTTGCGTTTGAACCACGTTTAGAAAATCCCTGGCAGGCGTCAACCCGTGCTCGCCAATCAAAGGGAGCAGTTGGTTTGCTGCGACCAAAAATGCGATTGCATAGACAAATCCAAGTAGTCGCAGAATGACAAAGCGGGTCAGCCAGTACGAATTTCCGACTGCGAAAAATCTTTCGAGAACCCGCTCGCCATTCATGATACCGGAAACCGCTTACCAGCACCTTGAGAGAGGTTCAACGCGCAAAGTGTCCTGGAGCGATCCGTTGGCATCTTCACACGTTGACACTCGGTGTGTTGAGATAAAGTTTTCCTCCCTTCTGCAAGGGTAACTCAGTGGTAGAGCAGCCCCGAAAGCTTTCGGGGTTGGTCGTGCTTCTTCTCGCTGCTAGGATTGCATGAAAAGGGAAACGCCAGGGTAGCTCAGTGGTAGAGCAGGGGACTCATAAGCCCTTGGTCGGGAGTTCGAATCTCCCCCCTGGCAGTTTTATGAATGGCTTGGGTTTACATTCTAGGCGGCTCAAGCGGTCGCTATTACGTTGGATCGTGCGTCGATTTAGACGCGCGGTTCGCGCAGCATCTTCGCGGTCATACAGCAACAACCAAGCGTCTGGGAAAGAAGCTTGAGATCGTGGCGAAAAAGGAGATGCCAACACTCGCAGATGCACGACGAATTGAGCGGGAGCTGAAACGGAAGAAGAATCCGCTACTCGCAATCTATCATTTACGGCGGTAGAGCAGTCCCGAAAGCCTTCGGGGTTGGTCGGGAGTTCGAAACTCCCCCCTGGCACTCCTCCTACTTCTTCGGCCTTGCGATGTATGGCTCTAAATCCTTGTCGCGACCGCGGATCGCAGCCATGAAGCAGACGCCACTGTGTTCGGTCACAGCACCGGTCCAGCCCTCCTGATGAACATAGCGCCAGTCTGGGAACCGCATTACTGCTCCGGTTTTGCTATTCCTCTCGGCCGGAAACAGAAAGAACTGCATGCGTTTCTCAGCAACCCAGATTTGCGCGATACGCCGCGACTCGTCATCTTCAAAAACGCGGCAACCAATCGTGCCAAAATCAGCGAATTCTGCCGGGACGTCATAGTGCTCCAGGCCATATTTCATAAAAAACAAATCGCTTAATGTTCCTGCTTCAGCGTTTACCGGATCCAGCATCACCGGTCGCGTGGAAGCAGCGGTTCCCAACAATTTGCGAGCTGTCGCCGAGGCTGGGAAATCATTCAGGTGGCTGAGGAAATTAGACACAAACACTCCCGCAATGACCGCAACGGCAATGCTGATAGCGAGCACGGCGGGGTTGCGCATCATTTTTTTCCAAGTCCACCGCGAGGCCGGGACCAGGTCTTTCTCCGAAAACCACTCGGCAGACTCAGCCGGAATGGGAATCAGACGAACCACATGCGCGACAGCACGATCGAAGTTTTGTTGGCTAATAAAATCGGCGGAGCCGTCAACACGGGATATTGCCGCGCGCATGGAACGCTCAACCGATTGATCCGCTCTGATAGGCGCACAGTTCAAAAGAGCGCGTTGGCGCCGCATTAATGACAGCAATTTCATGCGCTAGCCCGGTTGAGGAAATTTCGCGTCCAGCCACGCCTGCAATTGCCGGCGGCCCCTGGCAAGCAAGCGCGAAAGCTCGTTTAATTTCAGTTCGGCGAGATCGAGGATTTCTCGGTAGTCGAATTCATCCAGATAAAATAGCGCCAGAGCGCTCCGCTGCGGATCGGGTGCGGCCGAAATCCAAATCGCGAGTTGCACGGGATCGAGTTGTTCGATCTGCGATGCAGCCGCCGCACAGAGGTCGTGCTCGTCGATTTCGACCGCCTCTGGCTGCAAATCATTCTTCGTTGCTTCCAAGCAGCGCCAGCGCGCCTCGCGGAATAACCAGAAGGGTTCGCTGGGCAGCTCCCCGTGCGCAGCGCCCTGAGCTGCCTCGCGCAATGTGGCGTGAAAGACTTCCTGCGCCTTGCGCGAATCGCCCAGCATCAAGAAACAAAAGCGATAAAGTTGCGGAAGATTTTGTTTTCGATCCGGCACGCCAGATGGTCCCCGAAAAAACTTCGCGCACTCTACGCGTGTCGGGTCACGCAGGCAATCCTGCCCGCGTGTATTCGGTTCGTAAACGAGATTGCCTGCATTAGCAGCTTTGCAAGGTTTTCAACCGTCGCACTACTTCCTCGGCATTTTCCCTGCTGTTGAATGCCGAGATGCGAAAATAACCTTCCCCTTGCGCGCCGAAACCCGCGCCCGGCGTGATGACTACGTTCAGCTGGCGCAACATTCGATCGAACATTTCCCAACTCGTTAGGCGTTCCGGCGTTTTCACCCAGATATAGGGAGCGTTAAGCCCTCCGAAAGCCTCCAATCCAGCGTCAGCCGCAGCATTGCGAAGGAGTTTTGCGTTCCCCATGTAATGATCGATCAGAGCGCGCACTTGTTTACGGCCGTCATCGGAATACAACGCTTCGGCACCGCGTTGCACCGGGTAAGACACACTGTTCGATTTCGTGCTCCACCGCCGCTGCCACAGTGGATGCAGCGGGAGCCGACGGCCGTCGCCCGTTCGTGCAAGCACAGTTTTCGGCATCACCGTAAAGCCGCAGCGCACACCGGTGAACCCACCGTTTTTCGAAAAACTGCGGAATTCCATGGCGCACTCGCGCGCGCCGGGAATCTCGAAAATGGAACGCGGAATTTCCGGATCGAAAATATAGGCCTCGTACGCGGCGTCGAACAGCAGAAGCGCGTCGTGTTCGCGGGCGTAATCCACCCAGCGCGAAAGTTGCCCCTGCGATGCGACGGCGCCCGTTGGATTGTTTGGAAAACAAAGATAGACGAGATCGAGATGCTCGTTTGGCGGCTCTGGCACGAAATGATTTTCCGCGGTGCAGGGCAAATAATGAATGCCCTCGTAGCTGCCATCCTGCCGCACCTGGCCTGTGTGGCCCGCCATTACGTTTGCGTCTACGTACGCCGGATACGCAGGATCAGGCACCGCGACCTTATTTTGGCCACCGAGAATATCGAGAACGTGGCCGCAATCGCATTTTGATCCGTCAGAAACAAAAATTTCGTCATCGGCAATTTCAATGTTGCGGTCGCGGTAGTCGCGCTGCGCGATTGTCGATCTGAGAAATTCGTAACCTTGTTCGGGTCCGTAGCCGCGGAAAGTTTCGCGACACCCAAGCTCATCGACCGCGCGCTTCATGGCCTCAATCGCCGCACGCGGAAGCGGCTCGGTCACATCGCCGATTCCGCAGCGAATTAACCGCTTAGCCGCTTCAGGATTCGCCTGGTAAAATGCGCGGACACGTCGCGCTACCTCCGGAAAGAGATAGCCCGCCTGAAGCTTGAGATAGTTTTCGTTCAAATAAGCCATGCGTTAGGTAGCACATGCGTCCCGCGTGCCGGCTTCGGCGTAACGCCGAAACAACCTTTCATCGAAACTCTGTCGTCGATAATAGCGATCTCAAGAGAAAGTCGGCCGTCGCGAGACCCGCTCGTCAGCACGCGAGACGGATGCGCTACCCGAATGCAATTCGCTGGCGCGAATCAGTAATTCTTCGCCACCGCGTCCCAGTTCACGACGTTCCACCACGCTTTGAGATAATCGGCGCGGCGGTTTTGATATTTCAGGTAATAGGCGTGCTCCCA
This sequence comes from Verrucomicrobiota bacterium, assembly GCA_003218945.1. Taxonomy (GTDB): domain Bacteria; phylum Verrucomicrobiota; class Verrucomicrobiia; order Chthoniobacterales; family UBA10450; genus Udaeobacter. The sequence continues at coordinate 18,146 of QHPE01000163.1, forward strand.
CACATCGACGCCGAGGATGGGCGTGTTCCCGTCCATCACAGGGCTGTCCTGATTTGGCGTGGAAATGATTTCAAGACTTCCATTCTTATTCTTAATCAGCCATGCCCAGCCGCTGCCGAAACGGCCCACGCCGGCAGCAGCAAATTTCTCTTTGAAATCATCAAAGCTGCCGAACACGGAATTGATATCGTCGGCGAGTTTGCCTTTGGGTTGTCCACCGGCGTTCGGGCCCATGATCTTCCAAAAGAATGAATGATTCGCGTGGCCGCCGCCGTTGTTGCGCACAACAGTGCGAATGTTTTCGGGAACGGCGTTCAGATCACTAATCAAGTCTTCCACCGTTTTTTTCTCAAGATCGGTGCCTTTGATCGCCTTGTTGACGTTATCGATGTAGGCCTGGTGATGCTTGGTATAATGGATTTCCATCGTACGCGCATCAATGTGCGGCTCCAACGCATCATACGGATAAGGTAATTTGGGTAATTCGTATGCCATAATATTACTGTTAGATCGAATTACGCCGAACGACAGGTTTTATTTTTTGCACCAGGGGTGGCGATGCGCTGGTAGGGACAGCGCAGCGCGCCGGCTCTACGTGTCGCAACGATAAAAACCCGGGTGATACCCGATTCCGCTGCGACGATTCACATACGTCGCCAAAGCGAGCAGCGGAAAATTCTGGCGATACATATCGTACTTTAAATAAAACGTGCGCGGAAAGCCGGTACCGGTGATTTCCTCTTCATCCCAGGAACCGTCTGGCTTTTGCGAGCGAAGCAGGTAACGCAAGCCGCGGTAAACGCTCGGCCGATCAAGGTCGCCGCAGGCACAGATACCCATAATGGCCCACGCTGTTTGCGATGCGGTGCTGGGGCCAATGCCTTTCGTCGAGGAATTTTCGTATGTGCCGCAGGTCTCGCCCCAGCCGCCGTCGCTGTTTTGACAACTCTCCAGCCAGTCCCGCCCGCGCAAAATCCAATCCTGCGACATGTCCTCGCCGATTGCCCACAAGCCACGAAGCACCTGCCACGCGCCATAGATGTAATTCACGCCCCAGCGCCCGTACCAGGACCCATCGTCACCCTGGGTGGCAACTAGATATTTGATCGCGTCCCGGACGCATTTGGCGTTGCGATCGAAGCCTATGTAGCCGAGCAACTCAAGCGTTCGCGCGGTCAGATCGCTGCACGTCGGATCGAGGATCGCGTTATGATCTGCAAACGGCATGTCTTCCAGCCATGGCGTTGTGACGTCCTTATCGAATGCGGCCCAACCGCCGTCGCGACATTGGAAACTAAGCTGCCATCCGAGCGCACGACGAAAGAGTTCGTCGAGTGAGTGTTGTTCCTTTGGCTGGACCAGCCTCAGCGCCATTAAGACCATGGCCGTGTCATCGGTGTCCGGGTAATAAACATTGCTATACTCGAATGCCCAGCCACTCGCTTCGGGATAGGAATTGTTCACCGCCCAATCGCCCAGGACCCGAACCTCTTTGTTCACGAGCCACTCCGCGGCTTTTTGCAGTGTCGGATGTTCGGGGGGAAGACCGGAATCCGCGAGTGAAATGATCGTGATCGCGGTGTCCCAAACGGGCGACAGACAGGGCTGAATGCGAAAATCCTCAGGATCATCGACGAACAGTCCGACGAAATCTTTTTCCGCCTTAGCGTAGAGAGGGTTTTTTCTCGAGTAGCCGAGCGTGCGCAGCGCGATCATACAATTCAACATCGCAGGATAAACCGCCGCAAGACCGTCGCTGCCTTCGCCGATGCGTTCGAGCATCCAACGCTCAGCTGCTTCCAAAGCCCGCTGCCGCAGCAATCCAATACGAAGCGGCTGCAAAAACTTCAAAGTGTCATCGAGCCGGAGGAAGAAATTGCGCCAGGTCCAGAACTTCTGGCTGCGCGGCAGTCGCAAGTCGGCTTGCTCGGTGCCGAGAGGATAGAGTTCGTGCAGTTGTTTTTCGCCCGGCAGAACGCGTGTCGGTTTGAAATGATTGATGATGGACAGCGGCAGCAGCATCGCGCGACTCCATGACGACATTTTGTAAATGTGAAAGGGCGCCCAACTTGGCAGGAGCACCATCTCCACTGGTATCGCCGGCAAATATTTCCATGGAAAAACACCAAGCAGCGCCAGGTACAGTTTGCTAAATGTGTTCATCTGCGGAATACCGCCGAGCCGCATGATAGTGGCGCGCGCCTCCTGCATGAACGGCGCGTCCACAGAACAACCAGCAAGTTTCAGGGCAAAATACGCCTTCACCGAGGCGTTAATCTCGCTTGGTCCACCGTGATAAATATTCCAACCGCCGTCAGGCAGCTGGCGTTTTAGAATGTGACGAACGCAGCGCCGCTGGAGTTGCGCATCTACTTCCCTGCACCAATGCATGAACACGACGTAATCGGAACAGAGCGTGCTATCCACGACCAGCTCGCCGCACCAATGCCCGTCAGGTTTCTGCTGGCGCAAAAGATTTTCCTGGGCGCGCGCGATCGCGGCCGCGATTTCGCCGGCCACGTCCGAGTAGGATTCCGATAAATCCGGCGCGCTCGGCAAGACAATCAGTTGATTCGACGACTCTCGCATCTGAACCACTACGACGCCTTCACGGCTGGCTCGGCTCGCTTGCCGGTGAGATGCCCGTTTCCTGAACTCACGCCGTTGAAGCAGAGAACTTCGCTGCCGCGTCCAGTAGCTTTTGGCTTTGGACCAAAATTGAATTTGATGGTTTTCCAAGTGTCGCCGCGCTGAGCCTGCAGGCCCAGTGTTGCAGTCGGCTCATACCCGCAGTGCACCATGCAGTTTTCGCAGCGGCTGTCTCGCGCCACGCCATTGACGACTCCGTAACGGTCCCACTCAGTCTGTTCCAGCAGCTCCGCGTAGCTTGAGTAATGGCCGTCGGTCATTAAATAACACGGGCCTTTCCAACCGCGTATGTTTCGGGTTGGGATGGCCCAAGCCGAACAAGTCAGGTCGCGTTTGCCTGCGAGAAATTCAAAATAGACCGGCGTCCCTAAAAAGATGTATCGGTTCATCCAGTTCTCGATCTTTCGGAATTTTTGGACAGTCATCGCGCGGGTGAGAAAGAAATCCTCTGGCCGCAGGTTCAGCCGCTTGGTCATGTCTCGCTTGGCAGCGTCGTAATCGTACCCTGGAGTGATCGTGTGTCCGTCGACGCCGAGATCAGAGAGATAATCGAACATCCGTTCGATCTCCTGCATATCGGTCTCTTTGTAGATCGTGGTGTTCGTCGCGACTTGGTACCCGAGCGTCTTCGCCATTTTGATGGCCAGAATGCACTCCTTGAAAACGCCCTCGCGCTCCACAATCAAGTCGTGCGTTCGCTCCAAGCCATCGAGATGCACGTTCCAGTACATCCATCTGCTTGGCCCGATCGTCGGCTTTGCCGGATCTTTGGGGCCTTTGCGAATTTCGGCAGCGTCCTTTTCGGAAATTAATCCCCGTTCGAGGAGCACATCGATTTTACGCTGCAAGTTTTTGCCGCTGCCGTTTTGAGCTTTAGCTATTTCGCTGGTCAGCCATTCGCGCATTTTTTTACGCATGAACATGGCGTTAGTACAGATGTAAACGATCCGGTTCTGCGCGAGCAATCCTTTGACCAGAGCTTCGATATGCGGATAGATCAGCGGTTCGCCGCCGCAAATGGAAACCATTGGCGCGTTGCATTCTTCTGCCGCCGCCAGGCAGTCCTCCAAGCTCATCATGTCCTTGAGTGACGTTGAGTATTCGCGAATCCGCCCACAACCAGTGCACGTGAGGTTGCAGGTATGCAGCGGCTCGAGCTGAAGGACCGTGGCAAATTTCCTTGTGCCACGCAGTTTGTGTCCAATCACGTATGCGGCGATTTTCGCAGTGAGCGGAAGAGGAAATCTCATAAAAGCGAGAATTTTACTGAGATGGGCTCGGGGTGTCAATGAGCCGGCCCGTTTGTACTGTGAATCGGCCTGCGACGGTTGTTTGGATTTGCATCGGGACTGTAGCGTAATGGCTTCGAACAGCAAATAAACCCGCGACTACGATGGATTTGTGTGGTTTAATGGTCGCAAGTAGGATCCTAAATCAAATCGAGGAATTAAAGGTATGAAACGATTATTGTTAGCAGCATCTGCTATTGTGCTGATCGGCTGCGCGAACCAACCCGCGCCCCCGCCCGGTCCGGCGGTAACGGGTAGTTACCCTTACTCCCGCTATTCGACGACGGCCGTAGTATGGGGCTATCGCAGCCCCGTATATCGGGATTGGACTACGGCCCAATTGCAGCAGCGCCGTCTCGATCTCTACGGGATGAATCCGCTGACTCAGACTCGCGAAGGGGTGCCCGCCTACATCTATCACGGACAACCGACGGCGTCGCAGGACGAGATCAAGGCAATCGAAGTGGAGTTAAACTGGCGATATCAGCATGGCGATAAGACTGCCGAGTTGAAAGAATTCTGGCCTTCGGCGCGGCGGCACATTGCGAGCGGCTCGCGTTTCGAATCAGGTTTATAACGCGCACCGAAGTTCCACGGCAATCGCAACGGATGGAAGCCACCGGATGTCGGTGCGCAAACGCTGCGATCTTGATCCCGTCGGGGCACTCACACTCCCTGCCACCCGCGTCTGATCAAACTGACGGCGATGGCAGCCAGGAGGAGCGCTACGATTTTTGAGACACCGCGCAGGCCTTGTCTGCCCATCCAGCGCGCAACCAGATCGGCATTCCAGAATGCGACCGCGACAAGGGCGAGATTGACCACCATGGAGAACAGCGTAAAGATCAGCCCCACCGTATCGACCAGAATGAGCAGCGCTGTCAGCAGCGCAGGACCAGCAATCAAGGGCATGCCAAGCGGGACAACGCCGAAGTCGTTGGTTGCCTCCCGATCGGCTGGCGAAATGTTGAGCAATTCGCGTCCCGCCAGGCCAAGCAAAATCAGGCCACCCGCAACCTGAAAATCTGCCACGGTAATACCGAGCGCCGTAAAAATAATCTTCCCGAGAAATACAAAACCAACCGAAACGCAAAGCGCCGTGAAGATGCCGATGAAACCCTCCCGTTGGCGGTGTTCGCGCGAGGCGTTGCCAGCCAGACCCATGAACATCGCCACTAGCCCAATCGGATCGATGGCGACAAAAATCGGAATAAACGCAACGAAAAATTTGTGGATCATGCCGCTAAACGTTTTGGCGAACGGGCCTTGTTCGCCACCGATGAACACCAGCCTTCGTGTAAAACTACGGCTTGGCAAGCAGATGGAACACAGATTCAGCAAAATTCCTTCTGCCCTGTCTGAAAGTGTGTAAATCTTTGACCGATTTCGCTATTCCACTCCTATGTCGAACTATTCCATTAAAGCCGTATTTCTTCGCGTCCCGCTCATTTTTCTTGCATCGAGTTTAGTTGTTTCAGCCGCCGAACTGAAAACGGTCGACGATTTTCGGGCCGCTGCGGCGAAAGCCAACGCGGTGCTGACCATTCCCGATTGGGAGCAAACGCCGGAAGCCGTCGAGGCCACAATGAAAGATGCGATCGTGAAGGCAAACGCGGCGCTCGATCAGATAGGTGCGCAGGACCTCGGCAAAGTCACTTTTAAGACCACCGTTATTGCGCTGGATGATGTCACATATCAGGCAAGTCTCGCGGCAAACAAGGCCACAATCATCAAGGAAACGAACACAAATCCCGCGATGCGCACTGCCGCAGAAAACGCGGTGAAAGCCTTCCAGGATTGGGCAGTCGGCATTGATTATCGTGAGGACGTTTACAAAGCCATCAAAGCTTTTGCCGACACGCATCCGAAGCTCACAGGTGAAGATGAAAAGCTCCTCAAAGAAACATTGCGCGATTATCGCCGCGCAGGATTGGACTTACCCCCTGATCAGCGGAAAGAAGTCGAACAACTGCGCAAGGAATTATCCAAGCTCGGAACAGATTTCGACACCAACATCGTTAAGGCCAACGCTCCAGTGATGTTCACGAAGGCGGATCTCGATGCTCTGCCGGATAGTTTTTTTGCCTCGCCGGGGATTAAAACCGGAGACGACGTTTATACCGTGATGGCAAACGTCACCTGGCAATTCAACACCGTTGAGGAAAACGCGAAAAGTGAGGCGACGCGCAAACAGCTTTACCTTGTTCGCGAAACGCTGGCGAAAGATGCAAACGTGACCGTTTTGAACCAGATGCTGGCCTTGCGGAACAAGATCGCGCTGCGCCTCGGTTACAAATCGTGGGACGACTACCAGACAGAAGTCAAAATGGCCAAAACCGGCGCGAATGCGGAAAAGTACATCAACGATCTGGTTACCGGCATCCAGCCGAAATTCGACAGCGAAGTAGCGGAACTCCAAAAATTGAAGGCTGCCGATACAAACGATCCCAACGCCAAAATCATGGTGTGGGACTGGCGTTACTACGACAACCAACGGAACAAACAAAAATACAACGTCGACAAGGAAGCTTTGCGCGCGTATTTCCCCTTCCAAAAAGTGCTCGATGGAATGTTCAACATCTATCAGAGCATTTTCGGCCTGAAATTCGAAAGGATCGCCGCGCCCTACAAATGGGTTGACGATCTCCAGCTTTATGTGGTCACAAATTCGGCCACGGGCGAACCGCTCGGCATGTTTTATCTCGACATGTTCCCGCGCGAAGGAAAATTCAATCACTTCGCGCAATTCGACATCATCAGCGGCAAACTTTTGCCCAACGGAAAATACCAGCGGCCAACTGTCGCGTTACTTTGTAATTTTCCACCTGCCAGTGGCGATGCTCCATCATTAATGACGCACCAGGACGTCGAAACACTTTTCCACGAATTTGGGCATGCTCTGCATTCCATTGTCACGCGCGCGAAGTCCGGGCGTTTCGCGGGAACGCATGTGCCAGGTGATTTCGTCGAAGCGCCGTCGCAGATGTTGCAAAATTGGGTGTGGGACAAGAAGGTGCTCGACACTTTCGCTGCCGATTACCGCGATCCGTCAAAAAAGATTCCAGCAGATATCGTCAAAAAGTTGAACGACGCCAAGTTGGCAAATGCCGGTATTTTTTATCGGCGCCAGTTCGCGTTTGCCTCGCTCGATCTTGCTCTGCACGATCCGCACCCCGAAGAGATGCCGTATGATTCCGTGGCGATATCGAACCCGATTTTGGAAAAAGTTTTCCTGCCGATCGATCCCAGCACAACGTTCGTCTCCTACTTTGGTCACCTAAACGGTTACGACGCCGGTTACTACGGATACGCCTGGGCAGATGCGATTGCCGCCGATATGGCAACCGTTTTTGAAAAAGCCAAGGACGGGTACTTGGATAAACAAGCAGGAATGAAATTGCGCCGCGAAATTTACGAGCCAGGCGATTCACGCGACGTGAATGGGTCGATTGAAAAATTTCTCGGCCGCAAGCAATCGATCGAACCGTTTTTGAAGAAAATCGGCATCGGGACGCAAGACAAAAAGAAGGCGCCGGCCGGACCATCACAGGAAAACCGCTAACTTTACCTGATACCGAAAGAAAGTGAGGGACCTCGCGAAGCCTGCTCCGCCACTTTTCGGCAATGCGCACTCTATTGCAGACGCGTGTGGAACTTGCTACATCCCTGGCTATCTGATTGTGAGGGCAAGAGATGCCGTTGATTCGCTCTCACAGATGAATCCTGCAGCTCTGGCATCGCTCGGACTGACATTGGCAATGGTCATTGCTGCAATCGAAGCGGCCGTTCAGCCAATGAGAGTTTATTGCGCCTTATTCTCAGAGCAGACATGCGTTGTTCACTTTCATCTTTTTCCCCGCACGGAATGGCTAACAGCCAAGTATTTTGCTGCGCATTCGGACGAGACAGAGATTTCGAGCCCGCAACTGATAGATTGGGCAAGGCGAACTTTTCAGACGGCAATTGGCGGTATGGACAGAGATGAGACATTGCAAAAAATTCAAGGCTGGCTCGCGCCGAGTGCGAACGAGAATAGCGCGCGACGCAAAACCAGCCTTCCTTTGTGACTATTGAGTATCTCGCTTCGCATGCGACCTTGCAGCGTTCTCGCATGCCGCATACAACTCAGTTGCAACGCAGCGCGTTACATGGTTGAATCGGAACTCGCGAATTTGAAAATCTGAATGGGCTCGCTGAAAAAACGAAGGAAAGCAAAGATTGCCAAGCACAAGCGCCGCAAGCGCATGAAAGCGCATCGGCATAAGAAGCGGCTGCGGTACAAACTCTAACGGTTTCCATTAAGCTCCCTTGCCAAGACGCAGCCTTCGAGGCGCGCGGTTTGCTGAAGGCGCGCCGGAAAGATAGAATAAAGGGTGAGCTTGCAGAAGAGGTCCTGGGGTTTCGGCCGCCAAATCATCTTTGCGCTCAGCTTTTTCGTGGCAGCAGCTATTTCGCACGGCCAGCCCAAGGCTTCACTTGCAAAGATTCCTCGCGCGCATGCCGCAAAAACAGTCGGCCGGCAGGATGATTCGGTCACCTCGAAGCCACCTCCGGACCTGGCGTTGCGTTCGCAAGGCGCACACAAAGCGGATGCACTCGCGCGTTTCGTCGAAGGAATAGCGCTCGAGGAAAACGGCGAGATGGAGCGCGCACTGGAAGCCTATCAGAAAGTGCTCAATGTTGAGCCAGGCCAGTCGCAGCTCGCCTCGCGCGTGGCCGGTTTGCTGATACAGCAGGATGATTTTCCGCAGGCAATTGACGTTCTGAAAGACTCAATCAAGGCAAATCCAAATAACGCCGAGCCGTATCAGCAACTCGCTTTCATCTACACGAGGTATCTGAAGAAAACGGACCAGGCGATTGATTATGCCAATCGCGCCATCGCTTTGAATCCAGGCGACGTAGAAGGTTATCAGCGTCTGGTTGAAATCGAACTCGCAGCCGGGCAAGAGAGAAGGGCCCTCGAGGCTCTGGATCGTGCGCTCAAAGTTCACAGCAATGATCCAAATTTCTGGATACGCCTCGGGAAACTATACGTCGCCATCCTTTTCAAGGCCGACTCGCAGCCGAAGCCCGACGAACTAACGAAGACCAACGAGATCTTCAAAAAAGCGGGGGAAAATGCCGCAGATGATCCGGGCATCCTTAAGGACGTAGCCGATTACTACGCAGCCTCGCAACAGCTCAAGGAAGCAATCCCGCTGTATTTGCGCGTTCTCGAACTGCAACCGGACGACGCAAATGCCCAAGAGAAGCTGGCCACAGGTTTTGTCCTGACAAATCAGAGAGACAAGGCAGTTGAGATGCTCGAGCAAATCATCAAGGAGCACCCCGAAAAGTATCAGCCTTATGATTTACTGGCTCAGGTGCTCGACGAGGAAGCGCGTTCGCTCCAGCGTGCGAATCGCATCGACGAAGCCAAAGCGAAATTCGCCAAGGTAGCGGCCAATTATGAGCAAAGCCTGTTGATCAATCCAAACCATGCCGGGACATATCTGCGCCTGGCGGAGCTGCTTCTGGGCGCTTTGCGAGACCCCGATCGCGCAGTGAAATTGCTCGCCGAAGCCCGGCGCCGATTTCCAGGCGCACCGGAGATTGTTTATTATCTGGCAATCGCGCAACGGGAGGCGAAGCAAAGCCAGCAATCCGTGGCCACGTTCGAGGAGGCGCTGCATGAAGCGCAACTCGATGAGGACAACGATTTCTTAAACGCGAAGTTTTACTTCAATTATGGAGCGGGTGCCGAACAGGCGGGCTTGTACGACAAAGCGGCGGATTTGCTTCGTAAATCTATTACGCTCGACCCGGCGAACTCGGCCGAGGCATGCAATTACTTGGGCTACATGTGGGCAGATCACAACATGAACCTGGACGAGGCGGAATTGATGATCAGACGCGCCCTGGAAAGCGAACCGAATAATGCCTCGTATCTGGATAGCCTCGGCTGGGTGGAATTTCGAAAGGGTCAGTTTGATCGAGCTTTGGACGACCTGCAGCGCGCTGCCAAGACCGCAGAACACGAGGACCCGGTGGTGTTCGAACATCTTGGCGACACTTATTTAAAATTGAATCGGGCCCGGGAAGCATTGGAAGCCTGGCAAAAAGCGCTGGCGCTCGATCCGAAAAACAAGAATCTCGCGGACAAGATCCAAACCACCAAAAAGACGATAGGCAAGGACTTACCGATAAGGACGAACCCGACCTAACGAGGGCCTTAACATCAAACATCGAATAGCGAACATCGAACGCGGGAGTCCAGGTGAAATGTAGCTGCCGCGCACTCGTTCGACATTTTGATGACGTTGAGAGATGAAGGAGTATCCCACGCCTTGGCAGCGCAAGATGATGTGGGCGGCCCTGACTGCATTTTTCGTCGTCGTTCTAATCGCGATCCTCGCTGCCGTGATCTGGGCCGGGGCCAGTATCATCAGTTTTCTGCAGCCAATCCTGATCCCGGTGGCTATCGCTGCGATTCTTACGTATTTGCTCGACCCGCTGGTGACGAAAATGTCTCGCGGACCGCTGACTCGCACCAAGGCAATCGCCCTGCTGTTCGCAATTGCGTTTTTTGCGTTGGGTGGGCTGGCGGCGTGGTTCGTCCCGACGATATCCGTTCAGAGCGCGAACTTTGCCAGGCAAATCCCTTCCTACACCGAACGAGCGCGGGATTACATCGTCGATCTTATCTATCGGTTTGACCGGACATTCGGATTGTTCAGCGCAGGACAGACGAGATCTGCGTCGAAGAATCTTACCAACTTTCTGATCGGCCCCGGTCCATCTCCTTCTCCCTACCGACAAGCCACGGCGAGTCCGACCGCATCGCCGCAAGCCACTGCGCTCGCCACTCAGGTAATCGCACCGACTGAACCTAAGCTGAGCAGCGCCGAACGTCAGCGCATTCAAGCGTACGTGGAAAAACAGATGCCAAAATTGCAAGACGCGCTTCCAATTTTGCTCGGAAAATTGTGGGGCATGTTGAAGACGAGCATCGGCGGATTTCTCGGCGCTACCGGTTTTCTGCTCAGTCTTATTCTGGTCCCCGTCTACTTATTTTTTCTGCTCAAAGAAAAACCGCGTATTGAGGAAAGATGGACAGACTACCTGCCGTTACGAGCATCGCCGCTGAAGGATGAAGTTGCGGCCGTAATATCCCAAATCAACTCGTACGTTGTCGCGTACTTCCGCGGTCAGCTACTTGTCTGCCTGGTTGATGGCATTCTTATTGGTACTGCCTTGACACTGTTCGGCCTGAACTTTGCGGCAGTGATCGGTGCGATGGTGGTCGTGCTTACCATGATCCCGTACATCGGGATCCTCATCTGCTGGATGCCCGCTGTTCTCATCGCCGCCTTCCAGTGGGGCGATTGGATGCATCCGATCGGGGTGACCCTGATTTTCATTGGCATACAGAATCTGGAGGGATTCTTCTACGCGCCGCGCATTGTGGGTAACTACGTTGGCTTACATCCGATGACCGTGATCGTGTCCATCTTTGTCTGGGGTCTGATTATTGGCGGCGTGATCGGTCCGCTGCTTGCCGTGCCGCTTACCGCAACCCTGAAGGTCCTATTCGGACGTTATGTTTGGGGCCGACATTTGCGGGAACAATCTCTGCCGATCGAAACGGCTCTCAAATCCAACGAAATCGAACTGTCGAGTCGGTAGCTCAACCACACGCGCATGAAAGGGAGAACTGGATGGACTCGCGCTGCCACGGCGCAGCCTCAAGTCGCTCGGGAACTGGAGCACGGCGGGCGTGGAGTACGGCAGCGATCGTTTGATGGCCTGCGGTCAGTTTTTCAGCGCCACCACCAGCCGGGTCGCGTGCTCGTTGCCGTAGCTGCTGTGGCCATCGCCATTCTCCTAGGCGCACTGTTGGTTAGTTACGGTTCGAAACTATATCAAAACTGGCGTGAAAACGGGTTGTTAGATCGGGCGACTGCGCTTCTAGAGCAGGGAGAGCTCAGCAAAGCAGCGCAAATGGCTCGAGAACTCTTGACGCGGCATCCGGATTCTCTCCCAGCGCTGTCGATCCTGGCTGACACAGCGGAAAGACAAAATCTCGAAGAGGCGGTTTCGTGGCGCGAGCGCATCGCGCGATTTCGCCCCACGGATCCGGAGAGCCAACTCAACTTCGCGTCCGCGGCGCTGCGATTCGGAAAGCTCGATGTGGCGCGAGAAGCGCTTACTCGAGTTTCTCAGAAAGACCGCGACAGCGCAGCGTTCCACGTCGTTGCCGGCTGGCTGGCACGCGCTGAAGGAAACTTCGCAGAGCAGGAAGGACAATTCGCTGCCGCGGTAAAGAAAGAACCAAACAACGACCTTTATCAGTTCAATCTTGCAGCACTGCAAATTCGGTCGAGTGACGCGGAAAAGAGCAACAACGCCCGTATTACGCTCGAGCGACTCAGTAAACTAATAGGCTACCGGACTGGCACGCTGCGCGCGTTATTGAACGATGCAGTGGACCGCAATGACCTCGCCTCCGCAGATAGCTTTGCGCAACAACTCCAGATGTCCCCCGATGTTACGTTCGGCGATTACCTGCTCTGCCTGAATTTTTATCGGAAGCTCGATCAGAAAAAATTCCGGCAGCTGCTCGAGAGAGTGAAACCGTTTGCCGCGCGGAATGCAGCCGATGTCGCAGCGCTGATCGACTGGATGAATCAAAACGGACTCGCAGCAGACGTTGTTGAGTGGATCGACAAGTTACCGCCAGCACAGCTGAGTTCGCCGCCTGTGTCCGTATCCGTGGCCGATGCGTATGCAACAGTAAAGAATTGGTCGCGCCTGAAACGCTTCACGCGGACGGGCAACTGGGGCGATGCTGACTATCTGCGTCTCGCGTTCCATGCAATTGCCGTCCAGCACCTGAGGTCCGGCAGCGGCCCAAGCGCAACTTTGGAGTTCAGCAAATCTTGGCAAAGCACATACGAACTCTCCAAGAACGACTCGAAACACCAACTTATCCTCGCACGTCTAACCACCAAATGGCAATTGGAGAGCCAAGCCGAACAACTCTGGCTTGCTATCGAAAAAGATCCGTCGATGCGGCGTGAAGCTCTTGACAATCTTCGCCGGATTTATCGTGCCGGGAGCGAAACCACTAAGTTGTACGAAGTTCTCGAACGGCTTCATGAGATTTCGCCTGACCAGGCGCCGATTACAGCTGACCTCGCGCGGCTGGGACTCAACCTCGAGCAAAACGTCGAACGCTCACATCAACTCGCCAAGGAAGCGTATGACCGCGCACCTAACGAGATCAACTGCGTCGTAACGTACGGTTTTTCCCTGTATCGCCTTGGAAGAAATGCAGAGGCCCTTGCTGGCATCCAAACTTTGTCGCCCGACCAATTGCATGATTCACACGCAGCCGATTATGCCGCATTAGTTCTAATCGAGGCAGGGCAGATCGACGCAGCGAAAAAGTATATCGGTGCAGCAGAAAACGACAGGATTTATCCGGAAGAGAAGAAGCTGCTCGACGAAGCGAAAACCAAGCTTATGGCTGCATTACAACTCCGCCACCCGGAGAATCCCCGGCGATACCTGCAGCAAGCGCAACACCACCATCATAGAAGCGCATCTGTGTTCGATGTTGTGCCGCTTCTCAAGCCCGGGTCACAGCTATGGCACAACTGTCAGGATGAGATCGGTTCCGTCGCCTCCGGAGTAACTGGCTTGGAAATTGTTGCCGTTGATCGTGACGATGCTGCCATCGGGTAGGTTGTTGAAGTGCCCGCTGATGGCATTAGCTGAGGTGTTACTAATCAAGGTTAGTACTAAGCCCTGTCTCAAGGCTCCTCTGGTCTGGCCGCTCAGCGCGATCGTGGCGCCGCTGTTGATTGTGACACCATTGGCAAGCACCTTGTCCGTCTTTGATTGGTTGCGCCTGGCTTTGAAGGTGTAGGTATAGGTTGAGTCGGAGTTAAAGGTAAGGCTGCTCTGGATAGTAAAAGCCCTGCGCCTGGATCGAAAACAATACCTCCAACGCCGCCACTTTGGGTAAGCTCGACGTCGGTGATAGTCGAGACTCCGAAGTGCGCGAGGTCGGAGAAACCCGGGGACAGAAGGCGGCGACCAGTTCGCCGGGTTAAACCAATTGTTATCCACCGGATTAGCCAGCCAGGTGATATCATTGGCATAAGCCGAACTTCCAAAAAGGAGAATGAACCAAACAAGAAGAGGGACTGCCGTCAGGCCAAAGCGGCGGCATCGCACACAGCACTGAAGACTAAGAATAGTAATCGTTTTCATTTTTATTGCTATTTAAGGTGACTATCGAGAAAGCTGAGCACGTGAGCGCTAATCGTGATGCACTTTGCCGTACCATCCAGTCCAAGATAGAGTTCTTTTTTCATTTGAGTGTGTTTGTTTGTTCGAGTTGTTTAAAACTGCAACGCTCCGGAACACTTTGTCCCGGCCGTTGGTGCGGCTCTGCTCCCTAACCGGGGTAGCCCGCGAGAAAATATGAACGGCAAACACACTCCTTTTTTCAACAGGGTGCCCACGCGCTCACTCCCCGCCCGCAGCCATAAGGTCTAGGCGATGAAGAAGCGAATGGGACTAGAAAGCGCGTGATTGACAAGATCGGAAGACTGTTACAGGTACTCACTGTTTTGAGGGTTGGACAATCGCATCAGGCTTTGCCTCCTCCCAGGGCATTCCAAACAGATTACTGAAAGAGAATCTTCATGAGACGAACACTCGTTACAGCCGTCCTGGCCCTTACAGCAACCGCTATCGCCCTAGGGCAAAAGCAGAGCTCAAGCAGAGATCAAAGAAGCAGCGTTGAGCAGGCCATAAGACAACTGGATCGTGAACGCATTCAAGCGCAGATCGGTGCTGATGCGGTGGCCCTTGACCGTATCTACGCTAATGATTTTATCGGCGTAGGGCCAAGCGGCACAGTGAGAACCAAGGCGCAGGTGATTTCGGATTTCACGTCGGGTGATTTGAAATTTCAGTCTATCACGACCGACGAGGTTCAGGTGCGCGTCTACGAAAACACGGCTGTCGAGACTGGCTTGTCGACAATGGTTGGGCAAGACAAAGGCAAAGCCGTCCCTCGTGACACTCGGTTTACGAGGGTATGGGTAAAGCAGCAAGGCCGCTGGCGGTTGGTTGCCAACCACTACTCGTTACGGATTACGCAGCAATAACGTAAACTAACAGGACTATGATTGTCGTTAAAGCGCGCCTAACCAGACACCCTGACGTAGTCCGTCAATGGTTTTTGGGGAAGTTATTCAGGCGGCTTGGGGGGGGTGAGCGAGGTATTGGAGCAAAGGGGAGCGGCGTTTTTGCAATGACTTGAGGTAGCGGAGTTCATCGTAGGGGGAGCGTCCGCGCTCACCCGCAGCAGCTCATCTTTGTCTCGTTGGACGAATTCGCGTCGTCTTAAACTCAGCTCATTCGTAGCTGATCGGTACGAGGACTTGTGACACTGTTCCGGGTTTGAATCGCCAGCTTTTGAAAGTTTGGACAGTGAGTTTGTCGAGCATCGTGCTGCCGGTGCTTTTGGACATCTTTGCGTCGGTGACTCTCCCGGTCGCGACTTCAACGCTCACAATGCAAATGCCGTTACCGGTAAGATTGCGGCGTTTCGCTTCGTATGGGTACTCGGGCAAAGGCGCGCTGATTGCCATCGATTGCGCCACGGATAAGGACATCGGAACGGGTTCCGATACGCCGCCCCCTTCGGATTCCACCTGAGGCGGCGGCTTCCTTTTCGGTCGAGGTTTCCTTGCCGGTGCGGTCGCCGGTGAAGACTCTTCCGGAGAGACTGGTTGCTCAACCGGATGCGGTGACGGCGCCCCTTTCGACGCCATCGTTGGAGGAGCCGAAGCTGCCTCGCTCTTTTTCTCGGCCGAAGGCACAATCAGCGGCGGCAATTCTTCCGCAGCCAGCGGCTGGCCGGACACGGGTGCAGTGTTTTGATTTGGTACCGTTGCTGGACTTTGCAAGTTTGATTCGGGCTTTTTCTTTTTCGACTTTTGAATTTGAAGCATTTCACCGGTCTGAAATTGGTCCGGCAGATTTGCCGAAGTCGCCTCCTGAGCTCGCGCAAGCTCCCCACCGGCTAACGCAACGCCAGTCCACGCAACGGTGAGAACCGCTCTCCGTACACGCATCGGGCAAAATCTCCGCCCCGCGTCTCCAACGTCAAATTGACTCCGTCGGCCTTTTGCAAACCGAGAATGTGTTTCGTAGGTTCTCATCAAACGTTTCGATTCTTATGCTTCTGGTCACTACGACAGACATTACGGTCTGGATCCTCTCAGTGCTCCTTGCCCTCGGGATTGGCTCGGCCAAATACGCGAAATGGAAAGCGCGCAACCAGCTCGTGCGCGAACTCGCAGTAATGGACCGTGAACGTCGTGAAAAAATGCTCAGCAGAATGAACCCCCAGCAAGCGATGGAGGCGCGCCAGGAATTGATGCGGCGATTTAATATTTTCTGAACCTTGCCTGTTGCCGTTGTAGGGCAACCGCCTCGGTTGCCGCGGGCGGAGGCGGAGTGCTTGCCCTACAATCCATCTAGACGCTTGTTCCCATAACAGAACTAAAAAGTTTGATTCATTGTCCAATGTCGTCTGCGGCTTTTGAAATGATTGTGTCCGTTCTGCCCGAGGATATCGACCAGCAAAACCATGTGAACAACACCGTTTATCTGCGCTGGGTCCAGGAAGTTGCCACTGCGCATTGGCGGGCGGTTGCGACCGCGGATGCCCAGGAGAACATCGGTTGGGTGGTGCTGCGGCACGAGATCGACTACAAAACGCCGGCATGTCTCGGTGACGAAATTGTGTTGCGGACCTGGGTCGGCAAATCAACGCGGCTAACGTTCGAACGATTTACCGAAATACGCAGAAGCGGCGATGATCAGCTATTGTCAAACGCGCGGACGCTCTGGTGTCCAATCAATGCGCAAACCGCGCGGCCAGTCCGCGTACCGGCGGAAGTGCGCGAGCAGTTTTCGATTTGAATTCTTAAGCCGCAGCGCCATTCCATTCGACCTCGCGATTAGGCCCTTCTTAGGGAGTTGAACATTGAGGGGTGAGCGTTGAGCGTTGGGTGTTGCAACTTCCATCTGCCGAGTCCCGCCCGGTCGTCGCTTGTTACTGCGCTACGTTTCTCAAACCGGAGATGCTGCACATCTACCGGCAAATCACCGCGCTAGAACGATGCGCTCCGGTGGTGATTACGCAGAAACGCGAGAATGCCGAGCGCTACCCGTTTGCTCCTGTTTATATCGTTCCCAAACCCGCAGCTCATTTCCTGCGTCGCTTTTGGTTCAGGCAAGTGCGCGATACGCCGTGGCAGATTTCGGATGCCGAGCTACGTGCGTTAGTCAGGCTTCTAAACGAAACACGCGCGCGCCTTTTGCACATTTACTTTGGCCAAATCGCTGTCCATCTCCTGCCATTGATTCGGACGTGGGGTAATCCGTCGATTGTTTCCTTCCATGGCGCTGATGTGATGGTCGATATGAACAAAGCCGCCTATCGAACCGCGACCCTAAAAATGCTTGATGCAGTGAAGCTGGTGCTGGTTCGGTCAGAATCACTGCGATGTGCGCTCATCGATCTCGGCTGCGAACCTGAGAAAATTGAAATCCAGCGCACAGGAATTCCACTCGAGGAATTTTCATTTCGCGAACGTGCTGCCCCGAAAAACGGCGAATGGCGATTCGTGCAGGCTGGGCGATTGATCGAGAAAAAAGGTCTGCCGGTAACCCTTCGCGCTTTCGAAGTCTTCGTTCGTCAATACCCAAACGCAAGGCTGACGATTGCGGGCGAGGGGCCGTTGCTCGGGGAACTCGAGACGTTGGCGCGCGAATTGAAGATCCGCGTGTCATTCACTGGGTTCATTTCGCAGGATCGATTGCGCGAGATCTATTACCGCTCGCACATTTTTCTGCACCCGAGCCAGACCGGCCGCGACGGAAATCAGGAGGGAATTCCGAATTCAATGCTCGAAGCGATGGCTACTGGCCTTCCCGTCTTCGCAACCGAGCACGGC
>QHPE01000029.1 GCA_003218945.1 Verrucomicrobiota bacterium
TGCCAGGCGACGAATGGCGGAAGTTTGCCAATCTCCGGATGTTTCTGGCATGGATGTACGGACACCCCGGCAAAAAGTTGCTTTTCATGGGTGGCGAATTTGGCCAATCGAACGAATGGAACCACGACACGCAGCTTGACTGGCAACTCCTTGAACTGCCGCGTCACGACGGTCTGCACCGCTTGGTTCAACATTTGAACTATACTTACAAAACTGAGCCGGCGTTGTGGCAGCTGGATGACACTTACGACGGATTCGATTGGATCGATTTTCATGATGCTGAAAACAGCGTGGTCTCGTTTCTGCGAAAATCGCAAGAAGGCGACATCGTCGCGTTCGTGGTGAACGCGACGCCCGTGGTCCGTTACAACTACAGGCTAGGCGTCCCCGAATCCGGCTTCTATCGCGAGATCATCAACACCGACGGTGAAACCTACGGCGGGAGCAACATAGGAAATTTGGGAGGCGTCCAAAGCGAAGCTCAAGAATGGATGGGCCGCGAACACTCCATCCTTGTTCACTTGCCGCCGCTAGCAACCCTCGCGTTCAAGCTGGAAAAGTGATCCGTGCCGTTCGCGAGGTCCTGAAGGTTTTCAAAATGAGGACTGACCCATTTCACCATCCTTTATGAAATCTCAGAGCTGAACTCGCCGTCGGTTACGCCGGCGGATTTTTATCTTGAGCCCAGACTGCTGCGGCGGTGCCGATGATTTTTTCACGCTCGCTCAGCGAAATGCTATCCGCGCCGCAAAGTCGGGTCCGGTTCGAGGACGTGCAGAGTTCCTCCCATCTGACTGAACCCCCTCACACAGCGGCCGTCCCTAATAGCGGACAATTCGGCGGAACGATCAGGCGAATCGCTCTCGGCACTGCTTCATATCGAACGCTTGAAAACTCTGCCGGTTCGCCATCCAGGTTAACTGGAATCGCCTCTTCAGGATAGATCTCGACCCAGGGAGTTTGCCAATACGAGATATACTCACCGTCCGATGAAAGCTGTTGCAATTCTCGCGCTGCGGTGAGCAGCGCGATCGCAGGGATATGACGAACCACAAGCACATCTAGCAAACCGTCGTCAATACACGCGCGCGGAGCGACTTGGATGCCACCCCCAGTCTGGCGTCCATTCCCAACAATTGCCACCGGACCGCTGCCAGTGATTTCATGATCCGGCAAAGTGAGCCTTCCACGATATTGATGAACGTTAACCGCCAGGATTGCACCCATCACGGTATAGGCTACGGGACCGAGCAGGCGTTTGAGTTCCGGCGAAGTGGTGGCTGTCACCTCGGCGCCGAAACCAACGCTAGCTACGTTTAAGAACCAATGCTCATTAGCCTTGCCGACATCGATTGGTACAGCCTCACCTTCCATACAAAGCGCTAGCGCCTTCTCGGGATCACGCGAGATCCCGCATCCGGTAGCGAAGTCATTCGCGGTTCCCAGCGGCACTACTCCCAAAACCGGCCGCGCGACAACCGGGAGGTCCATTAACCCGTGAACCACCTCGTTCAGCGTGCCGTCCCCGCCGGCAGCAATCAGCAGATCCATTTCGCCCGCTTCCAGGACAAATCGTCGCGCGTCTCCTTTTTCCGAAGTCACTCGTACTTCGATGCGATGCCCGATTTCTCGTTGCCGAACAACTGCAGCCTGCAGCGCGTCATTGCTGACCGCTTTCCCGTTGAGAATCAACTGAACTTTTCTACTACTCGACTTTGTTTCCATCGTGTCGGCAATGCGGTCCTCGACTTTGCCTGGCCACGTGTTTTGTGGCAAACGGGCCATTCTTGCGCAAGTTGGCTGACGCTCCGAACTTGTCCAAATTCTTTTGCGTCCTGCGAATTGAAACAGAAGAAACCAGCGCTTCAGAACAACGAGCCGTTTCACCATAATGTTTACGTCATCCTGTTGAAGAACGCCGTCGCAAAACATCCTTCTATTCTGCGGCTCAATCCAAAACGCGATCCACTGAAGCCGTGCGTGTATGTTGGGATGACTGGAATCTCGGTCGATCACCGATTTGAGAATCACAAGAACGGTTACAAATCGGCCTGGGTCGTCAGGAAATATGGAGTGAGATTGATGCCAGAGCTTTACGAACATTTGAACCCGATGCCGTTTGAAGCTGCAGTCCAGATGGAAGCAGATTTGGCTGAAGATTTACGAGCGACGGGATATACAGTTACAGGCGGACACTGAAACGTTGCACTTGCAACGAATTGTTTTGACAAACGCAAAACGATTTCCGCATACTCGGCGTCGCAAAAGCGGATTCTGAATCGGGCGGAAGACATTTGCCCTCCGGAGTCTCTGCCTTTTCGGATCCGCGATTTCAAAAACTCAACTCAAACAGGGAAGGGAAGGAAGAGCAATGAATACACTAATTCGATTTAAGAACGTAGCTCCGCTATTCGTTATCGCGCTGTCACTCGTCACCGCTACAGCTACGACGACAGACGTTGTTTTTAGCTTTGCCGAAGACGACGGCGAATACGCTGATACCGATCTGGAGACTGACAGCGCGGGGAATATCTATGGGACGACTGTGCTTGGCGGCAATCATGGAAGCGGCACAGTGTTTCAGCTTAGCCCGACACCTAACGGATGGGTTCAGAGTGTGCTTTACAGTTTTGCTGGTGGCGCCGATGGAGGCGAGCCGTACAAAGGAGTTAGCATCGATGGCCAGGGGAACCTGTACGGCACGGCAGTCACGGGCGGCTCAGGTAGTTGTGAAGGCGGTTGCGGCGTGGTCTACAAGCTGACGAACTCAGGCGGCACTTGGACTCAAACAGTTATTCATGCGTTCACAGGCGGCAACGATGGATCCGGCCCGGGCTCGAGAGTCACAGTCGATCAGAGCGGAAATCTGTATGGCATGACTCCTACCGGTGGCACGTACGGCGCGGGCACGATTTACAAAATCCATCCAAGCGGCAGCAGTTGGAATTTTCGGGTCATTCACACTTTCACCGGAGGCGCCGATGGAGCGAGCGGTTCTGCTGGAAGAATGTTACTAAGTCATGGGCAGCTCTATGGGGCTGTGACTGCGGGTGGCATTTATGGAGCCGGACTCGTTTTCGAACTCACACCCACACCGGTTGGAGAGTGGGATTTCAGGACGCTGTATTCCTTTCACGGCCAACCCGACGGAAGTTTTCCGTACGGCGGCTTGCTCCGCGCTGCTGCGGGTAAACTCTATGGAACCACTTACTATGGAGGCCAAAACGGCATTGGCGCTGTTTACGAGCTGTCTCCCCGGCAAACCGGCGAGTGGAACGAGAGAGTAATTTATAGCTTTCAAACTGGAAGCGATGGCAACAGTCCCATAAGCAATCTCGTTCATGACGCGGCTGGCAATCTTTACGGAACTACGAGCGAAGGCGGGTTAGGCAGTGGCACAATCTTTAAAGTAAGTCCCACCGGTGGCGGTCAGTGGACCGAAACTGTAGTTCACGCTTTCCAGGGTCCTCCCGATGGCGGTTTTTCCTATAACGGCATGGTTGTCGATCCGTTTGGAAACTTCTATGGTGCCACGGTTCACGGCGGCGATAACAACGACGGTTGCGTCTACCAGTTCACGCCGTGACGACCCGGAAAAGAACAGACAACGACGTCAGCATAGTCCCGGCGCCGAAGCACACGAACCGGGCTAGCCTTGGCCTAACGAGCACAGCGCAAAACTGCAGCGAATGTGCCGGCCTGACGAGCTAAAACTGACATTCAACGGCACTGATTTCACTCTCGGTGCCCTGGATTATTTTTGTGAAGCAGGTGGTGGCGCGAGGCCGACGAAGATCACCGCACCATCGCCACCAGGATTGCAGCAGACATCGATATCAAAATCGGGTTTCCAGTTATTGAGGGCCCAAATGTTGCCGGCCTGATCGATCACGACATTCGTTAGACGCATCAGTGGAGCGAAGCTGGGCTGAGCGCCCACACCGTACCCGTACAATGGATCTCCGTTGTGCAGCAACACTTGGCTGCCAGCGGAGGGCACTGTGTAGCCGGTCGGCGGCGAGATTGGATCGCCCAACCTTTTGCCGGGAGGCCGAGCCGCAGGGTTAATGCCGCAAAGCTCTGAGATCCTGCCAGAAGTGAAATTGCTGCCCGGCTGCAGAGGACCGAAATTGGCGACCCACAGATTGTCCTGACCGTCGACTGCTATGCCCCAGGGACCATTGATGCCGCCACCGGTGAATTTTCCGAGCTGTGTGCCGTCCGGCCGAAGTGCGTAGATCGTGCTATTGCCCTGGGAAGTGACCCAGGCGTTTCCTTGTGAATCGAGAGCCAGGCCTTTGAGCGCTTGTCCGAGGAAGTGCAGAAATTCCTGGTGCAGCGTTCCGTTAACTAGCGCGTATTTCGCGACACTGCGAGGATCTTGTCCGGCCAATCCGCCGCCATTAGTGACCCACGCCGTTCCGTCGGCCGCGAGAACGATACCGAACGGCTGGCTTCCAGAATACTGTTGATAAAATACGGAGTGATTCGGATCGCCGCCCAGAAAAACGTAAACGCTGTCGGTGCCATAGCTGGTGATCCAGATGTTGCCCTGAGCGTCAGCCGCCAATCCCTGTACTCTGACCGGACCGCCCTGGTAACCATTGGGTCCAGAGATCGGCGTGCCTGACGCCGAGAATTCCGAAACGCTTCCGTTTCCGTCCGGCGTCGGAAAGCAATAAGTGCAGTTGGGCGGGCCCCAGCCAAAGTTGCTTACCCAGACTGAGCCCTGTGGATCGATGCTGACCCCGTAGCCGCCACCCAAAAGTCCACCGCCTGTAAGAGGCGAGACTGGTGTTCCATTTGTGCCATCAGATGGTCTGCCGTTCGGTTTGAGCACGACCATGAACTGTCCTGAGAATGGCGTGCCTTGATTGGTGTTGTTCGTGATCCAAGCGTAGCCTCTGGAATCAAAGGTCAGATTGCCGAGCCCGGCAAACAAGTGGGAGTCATCTCCGGTGTCATTGACTTTGACGGTCACTGTCCAGGCATCTGGCATCCTCTCGAGCGCGGGCTCGTAGGCGTTCGACAGCGTCGTCAATGCGTAGATCGCGTCCACGTTCTGCCAAGGATTCCGGGTGAGATCCGCGAGGGCCTGAGCAGTAGTCCGCGGCGCCGGGCCACGAGGTGGCCTCGCCAGGTCAAGAAAGGTGGAAGTGACAGAGGCGTCGTGCACGCACGCAGCCAACAGGTTGGCTAGCGATCGCGTGGCACGCAGTGAATTCGTTTCGTCAGCATTGGGCGAATTCAACAGCACAAACGACGAGTCACCGGTCACCGGCGTGACGAGATTGTCGTTCATTCCGGCGGCGACCTGGAGACTAAAGGAATTTCCCGAGATCACATCGGTCTTGTAAAACTGGGCCATTGAATAGCTGGCGGCAACAGTGGTCAGCTCGTTGATGATGACCGTGGCCGGCAGTCTTGTGCCGAGGACGGTGAGAAACTCCACATGTCCCCCAACATCTGCGCTTACATAGAAAATACTCGACGACATATTATTCGGCGACGAGATCGAGAAGTGACCGGAGGTATCGGTCGTTGCTTGACCGATCACTGTCGGCTGCCCGGTTGTTGCTTCCAACAACGTCACCTCGGCATGCGCGAGCGGTTGTGTAGAGCACATGCCCCCTGTTTGAACCATGCCGTTTAACGTCGTGCCGCTCGCCGAATGAACGCTCAACGTCGTTATCAACATCGCAGCGCTGGCCAATAGCTGCGCTGTCATAGACGTGAAGATTTGCGTTCGGCTTTGCTTCACGCAGGACAACGGAATGTTTTGTGAATTGAAGCGATCCGCCTGTAGAGAGTGCATTTCGGTTGGTCGTGGGGTCATAGTGGTTTAACGAGTTGGGGGTTTGAATTTCAAGTTGTTGTCGGCTCCCGGCCGACAAAAGCAAAGCAGGGTTGGTTCCTAACTGAAAAAGGCGAGATCACACAAGTAAAATTTTGAAAAACTTGCAGGTCGCGCTGATCTACAAGACCGCGAGCAGAATTCGCTGTCGCTCGCCGAACCCGCAGAAATAAAGCTCGACAAATTTTCGCTGTGCAGGTAAAAACCCGCTAGATTACGTCATCCGATAGTTTCAACTTATCTTCGGCGCGGCTGAATAGGCCGCAGGGGCTGGACCTTCGCTGAGACACCGCCTAACGCGATTTCCAGATCCAACTGGAGCCCCGACTCAGCCGAAGTGAGGCCGCTGTTCAAAGCGGCTCGTGAGGATGGTCCCTGGTTCCGCGCGGAACTGGATTGCAGTTAATGCAGTTCAAAAATCCAACCTCAACAAAAAATATGACAACTCTACACTTAGGAAAATCAATCGGCCGGTCGCCTTTGCGATACGGTTTATTTCTCACAGCGCTCGTGCTCGCTTGCTTTGCACTTTCGCCCCAAGCGCGAGCCGTTTGCCAAGAAGGCTGCTTAACGAACGAAAACACCGTTCTCGGTGACGATGCGCTCCTTAGCAACACTACTGGCTTCGGCAACACGGCCACCGGTTTTCAGGCGCTCCTTAGCAACACAGCCGGCGGCGACAACACGGCCAACGGTGTTGATGCCCTTTTTAGCAACACCACCGGCGGCGGCAACACCGCCGTTGGTGCCGAAGCGCTCTCCAGCAATACCGCCGGTATTCAGAACACCGCCCTCGGCGATCTCGCTCTGGACAGCAATACGACCGGTGGCCTCAACACCGCTTGCGGTTTGGGCGCGCTCTCTTTCAACACCACCGGAAGTAACAACGTGGCCTGCGGTGATTCGGCGATGGAGTTTAATACCACCGGAAGCTTCAATACGGCCGTCGGCACCTTTGCACTTTCGAACAACAGCAGGGGCAACGAAAACACAGCGACCGGTTTTGAGGCGCTCGGTGGCAATACGACCGGCATCCACAACACGGCTGATGGCTTTCAAGCGCTTGAGAGCAACGACACTGGCAACTTTAACATAGCCAGCGGTCAGGGAGCGCTCAGCAATAACACCTCTGGCAGCAACAACGCGGCCCTCGGTCAGAACGCGCTGGTAAGCAACACAACCGGTTCCTCCAACGTCGCCATCGGTTCCCACGCTGGTTTTAACCTCACCACCGGCAGCAACAATATCGATATAGGCAACCCCGGGATTGCAACTGAGGCGGGAATCATCCGCATCGGAACCGTAGGAACCCAGACTGCCACCTTTATCGCGGGCGTCAGTGTGTCCGCAATCGCTGGCGGGGCAGTTGTGGTAAACAACAAGGGCCGACTTGGCGTCGCGTCTTCCTCGCAACGTTTCAAAGATCAAATTAAACCCATGGAGAAGGCAAGCGAAGCGGTCCTGGCATTGAGACCGGTCACCTTCCGCTACAAACCGGAAGTTGATCCCGAGCGTGCACCGCAGTTTGGCCTCGTGGCCGAGGACGTGGAAAAGGTAAATCCTGATTTGGTGGCGCGCGACGAGCAAGGCAAGCCGTACACCGTCCGCTACGAAGCTGTGAACGCGATGTTGCTCAATGAATTCCTCAAAGAGCATCGCACGGTGCAAGAGCAAGAAGCGACGATCGCGCAGCTAAAGGCCGCTGTCGCAAAACAGGAGGCGACTACCGCGCACCAGCAAAAGCAAATTGCAGCGCTTACTGCGGGTTTGCAAAA
>QHPE01000245.1:0-454 GCA_003218945.1 Verrucomicrobiota bacterium
TTATTATCGCTGGGTCGATCGCGCATTCGGGCGCTTCTGGGCTTTTCAAAATGGCTGGCTCACCTGGATGTATTCGCTTGTGGACATGGCGATTTATCCGGTGCTGTTCAATCAATATTTGCGCTACTTCATCCCCGGATTGGACGGGCGACTGGAATGGCTCATCTCGCTTGCAATGATTTGGAGCGCAACATGGATCAATATTCGCGGCTCAGTGAACGTTACTCGCGTTTCAATTATCGCCGGCTGCTTCATCATGCTCGGCTTTCTCGCATTGTCAGTCGCGAGCGTGCCGCGCATCACTCACATTCCGTGGCAACCGTTCGCGTCGGAGCACGCTCACGGAGTGGGCGGTTTGGCCGTCGGTATCTCGATTGCGCTCTGGAATTATATCGGTTGGGATAATCCCTCGACCGCGCAGGGCGAAGTTAAAAATCCTTCGCGCACCTATCCT
>QHPE01000245.1:523-2923 GCA_003218945.1 Verrucomicrobiota bacterium
ACCACTTGGACTGAAGGCGGTTGGCCGCAGATCGCCGTCTCGGTTTCCGGAAGTGCTGGCCGATGGATTGCAATCTGGATCGGTCTCGGCGGAATGATTAGCGCGCTCGCACTTTTCAACGCGCTGCTGCTTGGCTACTCACGAATTCCGTTCGTGCTCGCCAATGATGGTTTGCTGCCGAGACCTCTTGCGAAGCTGGATGTGCGCGGCACGCCACGCACAGCTATCATTGTGTCAGCTGTTTTTTACTCTGTTTTTGCTCTCGTGAGTTTCGGCAAACTCGTCGTTGCCGATGTACTTCTGTATTCAATTGCGCTTTTTCTGGAGTTCGGTGCCCTGGTTCAACTTCGCAAAACCGAACCCTTATTGCGCGGCGTTTTCCGGATTCCGTTGGGTCGCACAGGTGTCGCAGTGCTCGCTACGCTTCCGATGATCGTACTGGCTGGCGTGGTTTGTATTTCCTTCACTGACGGTGAATATGGTTTGCTGGCTATCATTGGAACCGCTGTAGCTGTCGCGACCGGACCTGTGATGTATCGAATGGCGCGTGACCGCCGAACTAGCTAGGCGATTTTGGCCAATGAAACAGCCCAACACGTCCGGCGCGCTGTGCGCTTGCGCAATATCGTGTTCGGTTATCGGGTCAGCCAGGTCGACTGGGATCGTGCGGCACCGGCCGGCAATCGCGCACTGAGCGCCCGGCGCATCGCGGTTTCCGATTTGTGCTTGTGCAGCGCGATGTCGATCGCCGCTTTCAATTCCGGTACGGTGTAAGGCTTTAGCAAATAGCCGAACGCGCCTGATTCGACAGCGCGCCCTACCGTTTCAGCAGATGCGTGCGCGGTCAGAAACACAACAGGAATATCGAGGTGCCCACGGATTGCGGCGGCAGCCGCAACACCACTGATCCCGCCATTCAATTGAATATCCATGAGCACAAGATCGGCGCGATTTTCTTCAGCAGCGCGAAGCGCGTCGGCAGCAGTGCTCGCGTCGCCGGCAATTTCGTAGCCGAGCTCAGCGAGCTCGTGTTTAAGCGCTAATACAGTCAGCGCTTCGTCTTCAACGATCAGAATACGTTTTTTTGACATAATGTATTAGTTAGAGGTACAGATGAACGGTTGCTTGCTGGCGTGACACTTTGCTTCGAAAAGAAATGGTTGCGGAGGTCCCACCCGCAGGCATCCGGTTGATGACGAACTGACCGCCAAGTTGGCGTGACATTGCCTGAACGAGGTCCATACCGGTTCCGCGTTTCTCTCCAGTTTCTGCGGAGAGAAGCAAAAATCCGTTACCATTATCACGGATGGTTAACGTTACCCGATCCCGACTCGTGCGCAGTTCAGCATCGACGTTTCCTGCGGGGCGGCCATGGAATGCGTGCTTCAGAGAGTTGAGCAGTAATTCGTTGGCGATCAGGCTGAGCAAAATGCTTTGGTCGAGATCGAGCGGCACCCGATCGGCGAAAATGCCAAGCGTGAGTTTGCAGTCCGCCGGCGTGTGTGAGTGTAGGAGCATTTCAGCCAGCTCACGCAGATGAGGCGCAAAATCCAGGTGTGACTCTCCCAGTTCGTTGTAGAGCTGTTCGTGAAGACGAGCCATGGCATTGATGCGATCGCGACATTCGGTGAAAACCTCGCGAACAGCCGGATCCGCAAACTTGCCAGATTGAAGCCGGAGCAAGCTGGATACGATTTGCAGGTTGTTCTTCACCCTGTGGTGAATTTCGGTCAGCGAAACAGTTTTTAGCGCGAGTAGCGCCTTTAGGCGTTCGTGTGCGTGACGGGTGAAAATCACTAGTTCAGCCAGAGCGGCCGACGCCAATACCAGTATTCCTGCGTTAATGTAGGAGAGCGCAATCACGCGCCCGCTGCGCGGCACCATCAAGTCGGCCATGAGCACTGTCGCTCCGCCAAGTGCCGCTATAAACCAGCCGGCTTTGCGTCCTGCCCGCCATGTTGCCAGTACGACCGGCCCGAAATAAAAAACCGTGATAGCGAAATCGGTCGACTTGTAATCAATCCATCCAATCAGCAACATCAGCAAAGCGGACCCGATTACTGCGGCTGTGGGTCCGTGCAGAAAATCAAAACTGACACGACGCGGTTTGTCTGCCGCGGTAACATGTTGCCGTGTGTTGTAGATCGGCAAAGTGACTGGCTGCCCCAGTTGGGCCGAAGACATCATTCCCCCCGGTTCCATCAGCAAAAGCTAAGACCCTCGACAATCTGAAGCGTTTAAAAATACGCGCGATTTGCAGCTCCCTCTTTTGGGAGAGCAGTTGAATTTACGGCGTACTTATTGCTCACGAGCTTCACGCGAGGTAACAGGTTCAGCACACCATGCATCGAATTTTTCGCGCAGTAATCTTTGATCTCGACGGTCTGCTTGCCG
Organism: Verrucomicrobiota bacterium; assembly: GCA_003218945.1. Taxonomy (GTDB): domain Bacteria; phylum Verrucomicrobiota; class Verrucomicrobiia; order Chthoniobacterales; family UBA10450; genus Udaeobacter. The sequence continues at coordinate 2,918 of QHPE01000245.1, forward strand.
ATTCCG
>QHPE01000030.1:0-11425 GCA_003218945.1 Verrucomicrobiota bacterium
CGACACGGCGTTCCCATGTGGCCGTTAGTCATTGCCGTTGGTCTGCCCATCGTTGTGCTGCTTTTTGCCGCGAACTTCTCCTCGCTTGCTGGTCTATATGCGATTGGCGTAGTCGGCGCGATCACGGTGAACCTCGGCTCCTGCACATTCAATCGGACCGTAGATTTCACCTGGTACGACCGCGTGCTCTTTGGCATCTCGTTCGTGATTCTGGCTTTGGTCGAGCTGACGCTGGCTCATACGAAAGTCGATGCGCTTCAATTTGTGCTCGCGATTTTGATCGGCGGGCTCGCATTGCGCGCTTACACATTGAAGCGGCAGGGCCTCACCACTCTCACCGTCACGCGTGAAGTCGCCCGGATGGTCACGCCTGACCTGATGACCAGCATGCGGCCGCGTTTGGAGGAAGGCCAAAAAATCATGGTCGCGGCGCGTGGAATCACACCGGTGCTCAGCTTTGCCTTGGACGAAGCGCAGTTGCGTAAAGCCACGCTCTTTGTGCTCTACGTTAAGGAGGTCGCCGTTTACTATACAGCAGCAGGCACACGGCTTGGCCGCGCCAAATGGCAGGATGATCCGGAAGCAAACGCCATCATGTGCTCGGTGCGCAAACTTGGAGCCGAATGCGGCATTAACGTGGTGCCGGTTTACGCTGTAAGCCAGGACGCTGCTGCGACCATCGTCGATCTTGCCGCAACGATGGGCATTGATTTCCTCGTCATCGGCGCCTCCCAACGTCCTGCCATGGTGAAGCTTCTCCGCGGTAGCGTTGCGACAAACGTGGCTCAGCATTTGCCCGACTCCATTCACTTGGTCATTTACGGATAATGAAAGCAACCAATTGTAGAGCGATGGCTCCGGTTGCCCGGCAGGCGAGGCGCCTGCCCTACAGCATATGGATTCGCCGAAGGTGCTGATCTCCGATCCAATCTCAGAACGCGGAGTGGATGAGCTCTCGCGGGATCGCGCGCTGGAGGTCACGGTCAAGACTGGGTTGAGCGAGCGCGAACTCGTCGCGCTCATTCCGTCGTTCAGTGCGCTAGTCGTGCGCAGCCAGACTAAAGTCACGGCGGCGATTTTGAATGCCGGCGCAAAACTTCGCGTGGTTGGCCGCGCGGGAGTGGGCGTGGATAATGTCGATGTTGAGACGGCGACGCGCCGCGGCATCGTTGTGCTCAACGCGCCGGGGGGAAACACCCTTTCTACTGCCGAACATGCGTTTTCGTTGTTGCTCTCGGTAGCGCGCAAGATTCCGCAAGCCGATGCAAACATTCGCGGGAAGAAATGGGACAAAAAGAATTTCGAAGGGGTCGAGCTTTACAACAAAACGTTGGGCGTAATCGGAATGGGCCGAATCGGTAGTGAACTGAGTCGCCGCGCCATCGCTTTTGGCATGCGTCTGGTGGCCTACGATCCGTATCTTTCCGCTACGCGCGCCCGGAGTCTACAGGTGGAACTCGTGGATGAACTCGACGATTTGCTCACTCACGCCGATTTCATTTCGCTGCACACGCCGCTTACTGCTGCGACACGCCACATTCTTGATGCCGCGCGGTTAAGCAAAACAAAGCATGGTGTCCGCATCATCAATTGTGCTCGCGGCGGTCTGATCGATGAAGCGGCGCTGGCTCAGGCGTTGCGGGACGGGCAGGTCGCCGGCGCGGCGCTCGATGTTTTCGAAGTTGAACCGCTGCCGCCCGATTCGCCTTTGCGTGATGCGCCCAATGTTGTGCTCACGCCGCATCTCGGCGCATCAACGGCGGAGGCGCAGGAAAGCGTCGGCATCGAGATCGCCCAGTCGATTCGCGCCGTTCTGCTCGAAGGCACGATCCGAAATGCAGTAAACATGCCAAATCTCGATGCGAAAACGCTGGCAATCATCGGACCGCATCTGAGGTTCGGCGAGAAGCTGGGCAAATTTCTCTCGCAGATCGCTCCGAAACGAGCGGAGTCGCTCAACATCAATTACAGCGGGAAAGTCAACGAGGTCGATACGACAGCGATCACGCGAGCAGTGTTGAAAGGCTTTCTGCAAGTCGCAGGTGGCAGCGAAGTCAACGAAGTGAACGCTCCCGCGTTCGCCGAGACTCTTGGTTTAAAGGTGAGCGAATCGCGGCTAAGCGTGCCCGGCGATTATACCGACATGCTCGAAATTTCTGCGATGGGCGAAGGAAAAAGCGTTTCAGTTGGTGGCGCATTCTTCGGCGCCACGCCACGAATTGTGAGCATCAACAGCCGACCAGTCGAAGCCCGACCGCAGGGGGTAGTGCTGGTGCTGGAGAACACGGACCGGCCCGGGATGGTCGGGCGGATCGGAACGCTGCTTGGCGAGCATGGCGTCAACATTGCTACGATGTCACTCAGTCGAAATCAGGCGGGCGGTACCGCGCTCACGGTGTTGAATCTCGACACTGCCCCGAACGAACAATTGCTCCGCGACATTCGCGCGAGCGAGGACATTCACTCGGCGCAAGTAATTCAATTGTAGCCACGGCCCTGCGGGCCGTTTCTCGCGAACACAAAATGAATGACGCGCCGCAGGCGCGTGGCTACAACAGCCGCGTGCAATACTTGGCCAAACCAAACCAAATTCCTTTCCCAACACGAATAAACTCGATACAACTCAGCTCATTATGGACTTTGGCTCTCATTCGATCATTTGGATCATTCTTGTTGGTCTTGTCATCGGCGCGATCGCAAAGCTGCTGATGCCGGGTCGGGATCCCGGCGGTTGCATCGTTACGATTTTGCTTGGCATCGCAGGCGCATTGGTGGGCACCTGGCTCGGCCGCATCTTTGCCGGCGAGAACTACGTCGCCGGCTGGATCATGTCGATTGTCGGCGCCATGATCCTGTTGCTGCTGTATCGGTTGCTTTTCAAACGGAGGCCGTAGAGAGCGCGGGCATATTGCCAGCGGACCTCTTTTGCCCCATTAGTCCAGGGTCTGAAAACAGAAGCTGTCCGGCAACATGCCCGCGTTCCCCCTGAACGTTTCAACGTTGCGCGGTTGCTCTGCGTGTCGAATGCGACATTGTCATCCCTCATGGCCGCGCCGAAGAAAACGCTCGTGATCGTCGCTTTCGCCGCGCTGTACCTAATCTGGGGCTCCACTTATCTCGGCATCCGGTTCTCGATCGAAACGATTCCGCCTTTTTTGATGGCAGGAGCGCGATTCGTGTTGGCGGGCACGATCATGTATGCGGTTGCCTGCTCTCAAGGCATCGGCGAATCGAATTGGAGGAACTGGCGGACCTCACTGATTATTGGTGCGTGCTTGCTGCTCGGCGGCAATGGGGGCGTAACGATTTCAGAAAAATATATCGACTCGGGCTTGGCGGCACTGGTCGTGGCGATCGTTCCCATTTACATTGTGCTGTTGGGATGGTTAACAGGAATGGCGCCGCGACCGACGCCGGTCATGTGGATGGGACTTGCCGGCGGTTTCGTGGGCGTCGGGACTTTGTTCGGACCAGGTTTGCATGTTCATTCCACCGCCGGGCGAAATCCAGCAATTGGAATATCGATCCTGCTCGTCACGAGTTTCATTTGGTCGGCAGGTTCGCTTTATTCGCGAGTCGCGAAACATGCGGCCTCGCCGTTTCTCACCGCTGCTCAACAAATGATCTGTGGGGGAATCTTGCTTTTGCTTGCAGGCATCGTCACGGGCGAACTCCCGCGATTTCATCCCGGTTCCGTTTCGCTGTTGTCGCTCGGTTCATTCATTTACCTTGTGCTTATCGGAGCTGTCGTCGGCTACACTGCGTATATCTGGCTGCTGCGTCATTGCGATCCGGCGAAGGTGGCCACTTACGCGTATGTGAATCCAATCGTCGCCGTTTTGCTTGGTACTTTCTTTGCGGGTGAAACGGTGACCGTGCGCACATTGATTGCCGCTGCTCTCATCATCGGTTCGGTAGCTCTGATCATCACCGCGCAACAACTGCGAGCGCGTGTCGCGCCTGCTTTGAGCCCTGCGCTCGAGCCTGCTGATTGAAATAGGGGGCGAACAGTTTTCGACAACCTACCGCGGGCAAGTTGGAAAGCGCCTCTCATTGCGCTTTAATTCGGCATGGCCCCCGAGCAAAAAAATCCTCAGCAAACAATCGACGTCGCAAAGCGCAATTGGCAGGCGGAAGTCGAGACCGCACAAACGTATCGCGACCTGGCGGAACGGGAGCGTGACGAAAAACGCAAAGGCATTCTTTTGCGCATGGCAGAAGCAGAAGAACGTCATGCGCAGCGTTGGGAAGCAAAGCTAAAGGAACTCGGCGCGCAACCGCCTGTTTACAACAACACTTTTGCGCGGCGGCTAAATCGTTGGTGGAACAGGATTGCCGGAGCGGAGATCGCGATTCGGCGAATGGAAGCGACCGAAGAAAAGCAGGAAGCGGAATTTCACGATCAGGCCGAGCGCACGTTCGCTGGTGAACAAGAAGTTCAGGAATTTCTGCGAAAAAGCGCGCTTGAAGAAAAAGCTCATGCGCGTGCGCTGAGCGCGATGGCGCCGCCCGTGAGTCCTCGCACGGCGTTGGACAAAATTCTCAAGCGTGAACGCTGGCACGGACGCGGCGGTAGCTGGGTGGCCGACGCAATTTACGGCGCGAACGACGGGCTTGGCGCGGTGTTTGGAATTGTTTCAGGCGTGGCTGGCGCCACAAATAATCAACAGCATTACATTTTGATCTCTGGCCTTGCGGGCATGCTCGCTTCCACGCTGTCAATGGGCGCAGGCGCATACCTTGCCGCTAAAAGCGAAGCGGAAGTGTATGAGGCCGAAATCTCGCGTGAACGCGCTGAGGTTGAGGAAAATCCCGAGGAGGAAATCGAGGAGATGTCGCTTTTCTATCAGTTACAAGGATTCACACCCGAGGAATCCCTAAAAATGGCGGAGCGCCTGGCGCAACAACCCGAGCAATTTGTGCAGGCGATGGCACAAAGCGAGCTCGGGTTATCCGAACATCGCTTTCCCAACCAATGGAGTGCGGCGTTGTCGGCGGGCATTTCCACGGCCATCGGTGCGTTTGTCCCGATAATTCCGTTCTTTTTCTCCGGCGGCCTCGGCGCGGTTATCGCTTCCTTCGGCATCAGCCTGGTCGCGCACTTTGCCGTCGGCGCATTGAAATCGCTCATTACCATCCGCTCATGGTGGGCGTCGGGCCTGGAGATGACCTGGATTGGCATCATCGTTGCTGTAGTAACATATGGCCTCGGGCTCGCTTTTGGTGCTCTGGGGTAGAAAAAATTTAGCCGTGGCTCGAATTCTTCTTGCTGACGATCAACGCGATGTGCTCGAAGCACTGCGCATCTTGCTGAAGAGCGAAGGCTATCAGACTGAAGGAGTCACCTCGCTCCCTGGCATCTTTCACGCGCTGGAAAAGAAGGAGTACGCCCTATTGCTGATGGACCTGAATTACACTCGCGATACGACATCGGGCCAGGAAGGCTTGTCGGCGATTCCAAAAATTCAGGAGATCGACAACACGCTTCCAATTGTTGTGATGACTGCCTGGGCAACGATCGAACTGGCCGTCGACGCAATGAAACATGGCGCGCGTGATTTCGTCACCAAACCGTGGGACAACCAGCGACTGTTGACGATTGTGAGGACACAGATCGAGCTCGCGTCCGCGCTGCGCCGCGAGCGCAAACTCGAAGCGGAAAACCAAATGCTGCGCGGCACCATGCCGGATTTGATCGCGCAATCCCCCACAATGCGGCCTGTCGTTGAAATGATTTCACGCGTCGCGCCGTCTGATGCCAACGTTTTGATTACCGGCGAAAACGGCACGGGCAAAAGTTTGGTTGCGCGGGCGATTCACGCTCTGTCACCGCGCGCCAACCGGACGATGATCACCGTCAACATGGGCGGCCTGTCCGAGACACTATTCGAGAGCGAACTGTTCGGACACGTCAAAGGCGCGTTTACTGACGCAAAAACGGATCGGGCAGGACGCTTCGAGCTCGCGGATGAGAGCACGCTGTTCATGGACGAGATCGCAAATATCCCGCTTGCCCAACAGGCAAAACTCTTGCGGGTCATCGAGACCGGCGATTTCGAGCGCGTCGGTTCATCAAAAACACTTCACGCAAATGTGCGAATGATCTCCGCTACGAACGCCAATCTGGAGAATGAGATTGCAGCTGCTCGGTTTCGGCAGGACCTCCTTTTCCGGCTAAATACGATTGAGATCGAATTGCCGCCGTTGCGCGATCGACGCGAGGACATCATGCCGCTGGCGAACAGCTTTCTTCGTCAACACGCAGAGCGTTATCGCAAACAGGTTGGCGGTTTCGATGAAAGCGCGCGAGAGCGTCTGCTACAGCATCGGTTTCCTGGAAACATCCGGGAGCTCGACCACATTGTGGAGCGCGCCGTGCTGATGGGGAAAGACCGGCAAATTCGCTCAGCCGACCTTGGCCTAACGACTGGCGGCCCCGAATCGCGGAACGTTGAGGAGATGAGTCTCGAAGAGGTCGAGGCATTTCTGATCAAAAAAGCGTTGGCCCGAAATGACGGCAACGCGCGCAAGGCCGCAGAAGCACTCGGCTTGAGCAGAAGCGCGTTCTACCGGCGCCTGCAACAATATGGCCTTTGAGAATTTCAGATCGCCCATTGCCGACACCGAACGTGTTCGCGTGCTCGCGACAAAATGTCGGAGTTGCCGGTTGCAGTTTTGATGGCGCGCAAAACAAAAAGACCGGCGCGGCTTTCCTACGAAGGGAAGATTACCTGGCTGACGTTTGTCGCGGTCGCGCCTGCAGTCATTGTTGCGTTAACGCTGCTTTGGTTCGGCGATCATCCCCCGAAAGTGCAGTGGACGCTTACGATTCTGATTGTTGGCTGCATGACTGCATTCATTTGGAGCACCCGCGAACACGCCGTTCGTCCACTGCAAACCCTTTCTAACCTGCTCGCGGCATTACGGGAGGGCGACTACTCCATTCGTGCGAGAGGCGCGCGTGAAGGCACTGCGTTGGGCGAAGTCCTGCTCGAAGTGAATTCGCTCGGCGAACGATCATGAGCGAAATCGATGTGGCAATTTTTACGTTTGATCCCGAACGGCGTCTCCGCCTTATCAATCGCGCCGGTGAGACTTTGCTGGGACGACCGATGGACAAGTTGTTAGGCAAAACCGCGCAGGAACTCGGGCTTCATGCTTGTTTCGAGGCGGACGACGACGAACCGCTTACCTTAAGTTTTCCGGGCGGTTCAGGCCGTTGGGGCATTCGCCGGAGCACATTTCGCGAGCAGGGCTTACCGCACGAATTACTCGTGTTGACGGATCTGAGTCGCACGCTGCGCGAAGAGGAACGTCGCGCGTGGCAGCGACTCGTGCGAGTGCTCGGCCATGAGATGAACAACTCGTTGGCGCCGATCAAATCACTTGCCGCCAGTTTGGAATCACTGCTGCGGCGCGAGCCTCTGCCAACGGATTGGAAAGACGATGCAAGCTCAGGGTTGAACTCCATCGCTTCGCGTGCCGATTCGCTGAGCCGTTTCCTGCAAGCGTACACCCGGCTCACAAGACTTCCGCCGCCTCAAAAACAAGACATCGATCTTGCCCCGCTGATACAGCATGTCGTGGATTTGGAACCCAGGCTCAAGGTTCAAGTCCGGCCGGGTCCGAAAACAGTAATTCGCGTGGACGCCGCGCAGATTGAACAAGCTTTAATCAATCTGGTGCACAACGCTGTTGATGCCGCGCTCGAAACCCATGGGAACGTCACCCTCAGATGGCGCGAGACAGCAAATTGCGTTGAGATTTTTGTCGAAGACGAAGGCCCGGGCATTATGAATCCGGCCAATCTTTTCGTTCCTTTTTTTACCACAAAACCCGAGGGCTCTGGAATTGGTTTGCCGTTATGTCGTCAAATCGCCGAAGCTCATGACGGAACGTTGGCGCTTATGAACCGAGCGGATCGCCAGGGCGCGCAAGCTTTGCTGCGTCTGCCGCGCAATTGAGTAGCACATGCGTCTCGCTTGCGACTGTTGACGGCGCAAGCCGGAGGCTCGCGCTACATTTGTCCCAAAGTTGGGACGCCATAATCCCACAAGCGGATAACTCAAACGAGCGCGCCGAAAAGATCGACAAATTTTAACTGCTGAGCATCAGCGGCTTACAACTTTGTTTTCTGGCATGGCATGGCCGCTGCGATAGAGCGAGCAAGTTAACGATTATGGTTCGTCGCAATATCAGAAGAAAGTTTTTTGAATCCAGCAAACACATCAACTGCTTCTCATTCTAGGAGGTAAAAGAAAAAACATGAAACCATCCGCAAATATACGACCGAGCGCACAGAAGTTCCCGCTCGTCGACTATTGTTACCACGCGCCGATGCTTAATGCTTCCAGCGCGCGGAGCGTTAAGAGAGCCAACTCGTTGCGCGACATCAGCCGGGATTATTTCGACGCTGAAGCGAACCGCGAGTTCACGATCGAAGCCGCTGTGTTCGGCACGCTTATCGTCATGGCAATGGTGCCAATCATGAGCGGCATGTCCGCGGTAGTCCAGCTCCTTCGCTCTCTCCCGCTGTTCTGACCCAAACGAAACCGTGATTCCAGAACGAAAAACAACGGACCAAAGGATTGTGCGTCCGGCCGGCTTTGCGCCAAATCTTTCCTCGATGGACGTACCGCGCACAGGCGTGGCGGCGAAAAAGCGCAAGCGCCGTATCATGATCATCGCTGGGTCTGCGCTCGGGTTGATTTTGGCGACAATTGCAATTTCGCGTTTGAAACCAGCTGTGCCGAGCGTCGATCGATCGACCGTTTGGGTCGATACCGTTAAACGCGGTCCAATGGTGCGACAGGTGCGCGGCCTCGGGACGCTTCTGCCGGAAGACATTCGCTGGATTCCGGCAAACACCGAAGGGCGGATAGAAAAAATAAATATCTGGCCTGGGACACACGTGGAATCGGACTCGGTGATTTTGGAATTAACCAGTCCTGAGCTGGAACAAACCGCTCATGACGCCGAACTGCAATCGACAGCTGCAGAAGCGGAGCTAACCACTTTGCGCGCGACACTTCAGCGAGGGTTGCTCGATCAGGAAGCAACGACAGCGAAAGTTAAATCGGATTACGAGCAGGCTAAGATGGAGCGCGAGACGAACGATCAGTTGGCGAAAAACGGTTTGATCGCCGAGCTACAATACAAAACGTCAAAGGTAAAAGAGGCCGAACTGGCAAATCGGAATGAGATCGAAAAAAAGCGCCTGCAGTTTGCGCACGAGTCCATTGATCCACAGTTAGCGTCGAAGCAGGCCGCGGTCGATCAAGCTAAACAACTCGCCAAGTTGAAGGCTAACCAGGTGGAAGCGTTGCATGTACGCGCCGGCATGTCGGGCGTCCTGCAACAGCTGCCTGTGCAAATCGGACAGCGCATGAAGGTCGGCGATAATCTCGCGCGCGTCGCGGACCCGACGAAGCTGAAAGCGCAGGTCAAGATCGCCGAGACCCAGGCAAAGGACATTCAAATTGGTCAGAAAGCCGCGATCGACACTCGGAACGGCGTCGCGAATGGCCACGTCACGCGTGTGGATCCCGCAGTGGAGCAGGGGACGGTCAATGTCGAAGTAGCTTTTGATGAGGCGCTGCCGAAAGGCGCGCGGCCCGATCTCAGCGTTGATGGAACAATCGAGCTCGAACATCTCGACGACGTCATTTACGTCGGGCGTCCGGCGTTCGGGCAGGAAAACAACACGGTAGGAATGTTTAAGATTGTCAGCGGCACTTCGGAAGCTGTGCGTACTCCGGTGAAGCTGGGCAAAAGCTCGGTGAACACCATTCAAATCGTAGATGGGCTCCAACCGGGGGATCAGGTGATCCTTTCCGATACCAGCGCGTGGGATGCGCACGATCGGATTCGACTGAACTAAGCTCTGATTTCTGAATCTGATTTCTGATTTGAAACAATCAAAGCAACATGAACAACATGAAATCGACTGAACTAACTGCAGAGGAATCGACCAACGAATTCGACGGAAACGGTTTTGCTCCGTTAATCCGGCTCACCGGTGTAACCAAAGTGTTTCTCACTGATGAAGTAGAGACGCACGCGCTTTCGGGAATTCATCTCGATATTCGCGAGGGCGAATATATTTCCATCGCGGGACCATCAGGTTGCGGCAAGACAACGCTGCTTTCGATTCTTGGTCTGCTGGATACTGCTTCCGACGGCAGTTACGCGCTGAAAGGTCACGAGGTCGCGAATCTTTCGTTCGCGGAACGAGCGCGCGTTCGCAATCGCGAAATCGGTTTCATCTTTCAAAGTTTCAATTTGATCGGCGACCTCACGGTTTTTGAGAACGTCGAATTACCGCTCACGTATCGCGGCACCGGTGCCAGTGACCGCAAAGCACTGGTCACCGAAGCGCTGGAACGGGTGGGCATGGCGCACCGGGCAAAACACTTGCCGAGTCAGCTCTCCGGCGGCCAGCAGCAGCGCGTCGCAGTCGCTCGCGCGCTCGCTGGCAGACCGGCGATTCTGCTTGCGGACGAGCCGACCGGTAACCTCGATTCGCACAATGGCGAAGCGGTCATGCACCTGCTCCGCGAACTGCATCAGGGTGGTGCCACGATTTGCATGGTTACGCACGACGAGCGTTTCGCCCAGCATGCAGACCGCACGGTGCACTTATTCGACGGTCGCGTTGTTGAAGATCGGATTGCGGCATAGGAACACCAAAAATGGTTCAAGACCTTAGATTTGCTGTTCGACAGTTATTTAAGGCGCTTGGTTTCACGATTGCGGCGGTCACGGTGCTCGCACTTGGCATTGGCGTGAACACGGCCGTGTTCAGTCTGGTGAACACGCTTTTCTTTGCCCCACCTGCTTACGCCAAGCCGCACGAAATGGTGCAGCTCTTTTCCCAGGACAAGAAGGATCCGAAAAAATTTCGTGGTTTTTCTTATCCGACTTATCTCGACATCCGCGAGCAGAACACGGTCTTCAGCGACGCAATGAGTTTCAACCTCGCACTGATCGGCTTGGGTCAAAAAGGCGATACGCGACGCGCGTTCGCCGCTATCGTCAGCTCGAACTATTTCTCCGTTCTTGGTGTCCCGCTGACGCGAGGGCGCGCATTTCTGCCAGAAGAGGAAACGCCGGGGCGCGACGCGCCGGTCGCGATCGTTAGTTACAGTTACTGGCTGAAGCACGACCTCGATCCAAGCGTGCTCGGTTCGCAGCTTTTGATCAACGGCCGACCGTTCACAATCGTCGGAATCACGCCGAAAGGTTTCGCCGGTACGTTGCAGATTTTGTCACCGGAAGTTTGGTTGCCGATGAGCGTTTACGATCAGGTCGCGAACGATTTTGGGTCGAAGAACAGGACCGCCATGGATGATCGCAACGGCACGCAGTTGCGCATCATCGGCCGGCTGAAACCGGGGATGACGACGGCCGCGGCCAAGCCTGCGCT
>QHPE01000030.1:11477-12100 GCA_003218945.1 Verrucomicrobiota bacterium
AAATCCGACGGCTGCCAGCGGGGTGAAATCGATCGCGCCGTTATTGCTCGGGATGGCGGTGGTGGTCCTCCTCGTGGCCTGCCTCAATCTCGCAAACATGTTGCTCGCGCGTGGCACAGCACGCCGGAAGGAAATCGCGATCCGCCTCGCGCTTGGCGGTACCCGTTGGCGGATCGTGCGCCAGCTTCTCAGCGAAGGTTTTGTGCTGGCGCTGCTCGGCGGCTTGGGTGGACTCATTCTTGGATTGTGGTCGTCGGATCTGCTGATTGGCTCAATGCGCAAGTTCATGCCTTTCGAGATTGTGTGGTCGACCGGAGCGAACCCCGCAATTTTGGCCGCAACGTTTGGATTTTGCCTGCTCGGCACACTCATGTTTGCGCTCGGGCCGGCGTTGAAGATCTCGCGCAGCGCGGTGATCACCGATCTCAAGGAACATGCCGGAGAAGATGTAATACGACGTCGCTGGAAATTTTTACCGCGCAACCCGCTCGTCGTTGTGCAAATCGCGTTCTCGCTGGCCCTGCTTACCGCAGCCGCTTTGTTCGTGCGCGGCGCGGGCAAAGCCGCGTCGGTTGATAGCGGACTAAAACCTGGCGCAAGCTACCTTCTCGAAGTTGACGCGA
>QHPE01000030.1:12270-14215 GCA_003218945.1 Verrucomicrobiota bacterium
CAGCGTGGAACAGCGTGGGTGCTAATTATTTTTCAACCGTTGGATTGCCGGTGCTGCGTGGTCGCGCGTTTACCGAGGCGGAAGCAACACAACCTGGTCCGAGGGTGGCAATTATTGATGAACCTCTGGCCAAAAAGCTCTGGCCGGACGGTGACGCACTTGGACAACGCGTTCAGTATGCGGCCGAAAATACGCCGTCGGGGCAGCGCGGCGGAGGCGCCGCTGGCGGAACGAGCGCCGAGTTGAGTAAAGAGGAGAAGCAGGACGAGACGATCGAAATAGTCGGGATTGTGCCTGTAACCCGCCACGATCTTTTTGCCAACGAAGAGCCGGACGGCTCGATTTACCTCCCGTTTGCGCGTGGATTCCAAAGCGACGTTTCCTTTTTTGTCCGATTCCGTTCGCTTGCCCCCGGAAGCGAAGCCAGCACGGCCGATTTGCTGCGACGCACGGTGCGCGATGTCGATCCCGCAATCCCGATCATTTCGTTGCAAACATTTGCCCAGTATCTTGATTCGAACCTGGACCTTTGGCTTGTTCGCGCCGGCGCCGGATTGTTCTCCATCTTTGGGGGACTGGCGCTTGGTCTGGCCGTCGTTGGTCTCTACGGAGTCAAAGCGTATTCGGTGGCGCGACGCACACGCGAGATCGGAATTCGTATGGCGCTTGGCGCGGGGCCGGCCGCGGTCTTGCGATTAATCATGGGCGAAAGTGCGATGATGCTTCTTAGCGGCATCGCGCTTGGCTTTGTTCTCGCCGCCGCGACCGGAAAAATACTCAGCGGGATTTTGTACGAGGTGTGCGCACTCGATCCAATCGCCTTTACCGCCGCGCCATTGTTGCTTGCCATCGCCGCCCTCGTCGCGACCTGGCTGCCGGCACGTCGCGCGGCCGCGCTAAATCCCGTCGAAGCTCTTCGGTACGAATAGATCGACAATGCAAATGCTCTGGCAAGACGTCCGTTACGGCGCACGCATGTTGCTTAAGCAGCCGGGCTTCACGCTGATTGCCATCGCAGCATTGGCGATCAGCATCGGTGCGAACACCGCTATCTTCAGCGCCATTAATGCACTTCTGCTCCGCCCATTGCCGGTTAAAGATATTGACCGGCTGATTTCGACCTTCGCGTTGCGGGAAGGCTTTGATCCCTTTGCGTGTTCTTTTCTTGAGTACGCAGCTTATCGGGATCGCACTCATCTTTTTTCTAACAGCGGTGTGGCGACACAGCGCTCTTTCAATCTGATTGGCCGGGCAGAACCGGAGCGTATCCGCGGCGCCACGGTCATGGCCGATTATCTGACGACATTAGGTGTTAAACCACTGCTTGGTCGCGCATTTTCCGCCGACGAAGACCGGCCGGGTGGGGCGCCAGTGGCGCTGATAGGTTATTCGTTCTGGCAAAAGCACTTTGCCGGGAGCAATGGAGCAGTCGGTCAACCGCTCAATCTGAACGGCAAAACGTACACGGTCATTGGAGTAATGGCGCAGCCGAAATCTGGCTACCTCTTCAGACTAACATCGAAAACCTGCCATTGAGCGAGCGCGCCGCAACCGCCAACGAAATCCTGGCGCGACTCAGACCGGGCGTCACTGTGAAGCAGGCGGATACAGAATTGAAAGCTATCGCCCGGCAATTGGAGCAGGAATATCCCAATTTCCGCCGTGGATGGAGCGTGAAAGCTATCTCGCTTCGCCAGGATTTACTTGGTGATTTGGAAGGTCGCGTTCGCAAAGCTTTGTTCGCGCTGGCAGGTGGCGTCGGATTTCTTTTGCTCATCTGCTGCGCGAACATTGCAAACCTTCAGCTCGCTCGCGGCGTAGCACGCACGCGGGAGCTGGCGCTGCGGCGAGCACTAGGCGCGGGGCGTTGGCGGCTCGTTAGACAGCTTCTCACCGAGAGCATGCTTCTGGCCCTGCTTGGCGGCATCGCGGGTGTAATTCTCGC
>QHPE01000246.1 GCA_003218945.1 Verrucomicrobiota bacterium
TCCATGTGGCGCCCCCTAGGTTTTGGACTGAAGGTATGGAACAAGCTTCTCCGGACCGTGCGGTTGACGGGCAACTCGCCATTGTGACGCTCACTGTCAATCGGATTGCACAATACTCTCGGAACGGCCTTGAATTCCTTTTAGTGGCAACGAAACATGAAGGAAACGATTACAAAACTTCGCCCCGGTGATTTTGTAGAAGTTAAAGCTCCAGAGGAAATCCTGCGGACTCTTGACGCCGATGGAACATTGGACCAATTGCCATTTATGCCAGAAATGGTCGAGTTCTGTGGGCGAAGATTTCAGGTTTCGAAGCGAGTGGTGAAAACCTGTTATTACACCAAGGCGGGTTCGTCAGGTATGCGGAAGTTCAGAACTGACGATGTCGTCCTGCTAGATGGTTTACGATGTTCCGGCGCGGAACATGATGGTTGTCAGAAGGCGTGCATGATTTTCTGGCGGGAAGCTTGGCTGCGAAAAGTCGAGGATGGTGTTAGCACCCAATTCGGGCGGCCGTGAGCAACTGCGAGCCCGCCTTAAGACCCTCAGCGGACCGAAAACTTACTTTTGCCAGGCAAGCGAGCTGTTGAAGGCGACTAACGAATTGTCGCGATGGGAGCGATTTGGGAAATCTTTGAGCGATGTCCGCGCGGGCAACTGCAGTACGCTGGAGATGGCCCAGCGGATTGGGATCTGGCTGTTCTGGCGAATTCGTCGGGTTTTCCTAGGTGCGTACGCGCGTGGCACTAACAAAGCAACGCCGGTGGGGGGCATAAACCTGCAGCCCGGAGAGTGGGTCGAAGTCAAGCCGATGGAAAGCATAACCGCGACGTTGAATGAGAGTGCGCATAACCGCGGACTGTACTTTACGCCGGCCATGCGCCAATTGTGCGGTGAGCAGCATCGGGTGGAGAGGAAGGTCGACAAGATAATCGTGGATGGCACGGGAGAGATGCGGCAACTCCGCAACACCGTGTTTTTGGAAGGCTCACTTTGTGGATGCGCCTGTGTCGCCTTTGGTGGATGCCCGCGCGGTGAATTTGCTTATTGGCGGGAGATTTGGCTTCGCCGGTCTGCGGGATTGGATGCAGCGAAGCCACTTAATATGGAGAGCTGGCATACACCGGAACGGGTTATGAGCACGACTGGCTGCGTGGAGAAGGGACACTAAGATGTGCGGAATTGTTGCCATGTTTTCGCAGCATGGCTCGGTTATTGCTGAGTCGCTGCAGGCAGCGACAAGGAGTCTCCATCATCGCGGTCCTGACGGACAGCGCTACTGGATCGCACCCGACTGTCGAGTCGGTCTGGGACACGCACGGCTGAGCATTATCGACCTGACGACTGGAGATCAACCAATCGCCAACGAAGACGAAACGCTTCGGATCATCGTGAACGGTGAATTCTACGGTTACGAGTCGATCCAAAAAGAACTCGAACAAGGAGGACACCGGCTTAGGACGCGGTCGGACAGCGAAATTGCGCTTCATCTCTATGAGGATCTCGGCGCTCATTGCCTGCACAGGTTGCGAGGCGAGTTCGCGTTACTGCTTTGGGATAGCGCAAACCGGACGCTGTTCGCCGCCCGCGACCGCTTTGGTATCAAGCCGCTATTTTATGCGTTTCATGAAGGAACACTCTATTTAGCTTCTGAGGTGAAGGCTCTGTTCGCCGCGGGGGTACCGGCTCGTTGGGATACCGAATCCGTTTACCACTCCGGCGGAATTGGCGGGCATCAGATGCGGACGCTGTTCGAGGGGATTTGTCAGGTTCCGCCCGGACATTACATGATCGCGACCGATAGGCATGTTCAGTTGAGCCAGTATTGGGATTTCAATTATCCAAGGGCGAACGATGCTCAGCCGCATCGGTCTGACGCCGAATGTGCCGAAGAATTTCGCCAGACGTTCGAAGAAGCTGTGCGGCTGCGGCTCCGCGCCGATGTTCCGGTTGGCTGTTATCTCAGCGGCGGAATCGATTCGTGCGCGGTTCTGGGCCTTGCGGCACGGCACCATCAAGGACCCGTCCGCGCGTTTACGTTGACCTTCGACCGGCCAGAGTACGACGAAGGTGAAATCGCCAAGGAAATGGCGGCGAAAGCGGAAGCCGAATTCTTTCCGATTCCCATTCGGCAGGACGATCTGGCGGATGGTTTTTGCGATGCGATATTGCAATCAGAGACACTCTGTGTGAATGCGCACGGCGTGGCCAAATTCCTCCTGAGCCGGGCGGTTCGTAAAGCCGGTTACAAAGTAGTTCTGACGGGCGAAGGGTCCGATGAGATTCTGGGCGGTTATCTGCATTTTCGCCGCGACATGGCCGCAAATAACGGGAATGGGACAAGGCCCAATGTTGCAGCGGCTGTTTCGCAGAGCGCCGTATTTTCCCGCAACGGAAATGGCCGGGACCTGGACGGAGTTAGGCGGCTTCTCGGTTTTGTTCCAGGCTGGATGGAGACCTCCTTCGCACTATCCGCGAAGATGCACGCGGTGCTGAGCGGAGAATTCCTGAATAGCTACGCGGGGCATGACGGATTCCGCAGCTTCTTCAATGATATTGATGTCGCCGGCCAGCTCGCTGGGCGAGAGCCACTGAATCAGTCGCTTTATCTCTGGGCGAAAACCCGTTTGCCCAACTACCTTCTGGTGCTTCTGGGAGATCGTATGGAAATGGGGAATTCGGTCGAAGGCCGGGTGCCATTCCTGGATCACCACGTTGTTGAAGTCATGCGATCTCAGCCGATCACACAGAAGATCCGGGGGACCACGCAAAAATATGTGCTGAGAGAATCGGCGCGCGATGTCATAACCGAAACCGCCTACAAGCGGCCCAAACACCCGTTCCTCAGCCCACCGGCGAC
>QHPE01000031.1 GCA_003218945.1 Verrucomicrobiota bacterium
GTCTGCATGATCCAGGAAGTACTCACCGGAAGTTGGGCGGTCGAGACAACCGAGGATGTTCATGAGCGTCGATTTGCCCGAGCCGCTCGCGCCCATTAACGCGACAAATTCGCCACGTTTGATTTCGAGCGAAACGCCGCGCACGGCGGACACTTCCATTTCGCCGGTGCGATAGACTTTGTGCACGTCAACCAGCCTAACGAGCGAACCGTTGTTCATGACCTAACGGTTGTCATTCCGAGCGAAGTCGAGGAATCCCGTGGCGTGAGCTTTGCGGCTCCATCGCCGTGTGTGTCGACTTCGCTCGACATGACGATTATGGAAACCTCCGCGGGCCGCTTGAGAATGGATTCGCGGGCGAGGACGCCGGCTGAGATTTCGCGGCCATTTCTGCGGTTACCACACGATCGCCCTCCTTTAATCCTTCAACGACTTCGGTTACAACGCCGTCGCTGATTCCGGTCTTGATTTGCACCGGTGTGAGATGGCTGCCGGACAAAGCGTAAACTGTCCGCTCGCTCGTTTTCTGTTCGCGTCGACCCATACCTTGTCTCATCGCGCCCGGAGGTCGCGATCCACCCTGGCTAGCTGTGTTCTGCGAGGATGGCGGACCTGCATCAGCAGGCCGGTAACGCAGCGCCGCGTTTTTGAGTTGAAGCACGTTGTCCTTGCGCGCGATGATGATTGAAACATTTGCCGTCATTCCCGGCTTCAATTTCAGATCCGGATTACTCACACCAATCACCGTGTCGTAAGTGACGACGTTCTGGACGGTGATCGGCGCGTTGCGCACCTGAACAACTTTGCCGTGAAACGTTTGCGTCGGGAATGCGTCCACCGTGAAATCGACGTCCTGTCCCATTTGGACCACGCCAACGTCCGCCTCCGCCACGTTCGAATCGATTTGCATTTTTGTGAGGTCGTTCGCAATCTGGAAAATCACCGGCGCTTGCAAACTGGCGGCGACGGTCTGGCCAACATCCACACTGCGCGAGATTACTACGCCATCGATCGGCGAGGTGATCGTGCAGTGGTCGAGATCAGCTTTTGCTTTATCGAGTGCGCCCTGTTTGATCTTCACATTCGCTTCGGCCTGGTGAAGGTTGGCCATTGCCTGGTCGAGATCCTGTTGCGATGAAATTTTTTGTTTAAACAGCTGTTCAGTACGCGTTGCGTTCACTTTCGCCAACTCGAGCGCAGCCTGCGCGTTAGCCAGATCGCCTTCGGTCTGAGTCACGGTAGCTTGAAACAGTGCCGGATCGATTTGCGCCACGACCTGGCCGGCTTTGACCTGCGAATTAAAATCCGCGAACAGCTTGGAGATGTTCCCGGAAACCTGGCTGCCCACCTGCACGTTGACCACGGGGTTCAGTGTGCCGGTGGCGGTGACTGCCTGGGTAATCGGGCCGCGGGTGACGGTCGCAGTTTGGTAAGTTGCAGCGCTACTGTTCCGACACTCGCGACCAACAAATGCAAAAAATAACAGCCCGCCGATTATGGCGAGCCAGGGGTAAAAACGTTTCATTCGATCCGCGGTTGACTGCTCCTGTAGGCCATCTCCTAATGTCACTCTGAGCCAAGCGAAGGATGTCTGATCATTTCTTGTGATTATCGTAGAAAAACCAGGAATATTTAAAAACCTGACCTCATGCTATGCATTTGTTGCAGCGCTTCGCTCAACATGACAGCGCCAATATGAAGTGTGTTCTACAATTCAATGACAGCCGAACCTGATGCGCCGTTACATCGAAATCTATTCCATCATGCTGCGCAACTCGCTCATCCGGGACCTGAGCTTCAAGGCGAACTTCCTGTTGTGGATGGTGGTGGAGATTCTCTGGTTTTGCGGTCAGATCGTTTTCTTCAGCATTATTTTTGGGAACGTCGATCACATTGGCGACTGGACCAAATGGGAAGTGGTGTTGCTGATCGGCACGCACCAGATTATCGCCCAGCTTTTCCAGGCGTTCTTTTTCGTGAACGTGGCGAATGTTCCAGAGCTCGTACGCACGGGAAAGCTGGATTCCATTCTGGTCTTGCCGATCGACGGCCAGTTCGCCGTTTCTACGAAGCAGTTCGGGCTCGACAGCATCGTCAATGCAGCGCTCGGGGCGCTCGTGGTTTGCGTGTCGCTCTTCAAGCTGAACGTCGTGCCGAACGCACTTTCCATTTTACTGTATCTGGTGGCGATTTGTTTCGGGATCGCCGTGCATTATTCCATTATGCTCGGTTTGGCCGCGGCTAGCTTTTGGATCGTGCGCGCACAAGGGCTGGTGTATGGCTATTTCAACTTCCTCAACATCGCGCGTTATCCGGATGTGATTTTTCCGTGGCTGTTTCGGCTAATTTTTGGGTGGGTGATTCCGGTGGTCATTATTGCGAATATTCCCGCGCGTCTGCTCATCAAATCGTTCGGACAACCGGTTCCGCTGATGCTGCATCTGATTATCGCGTCGACGATTGTGTTTTGGCTCACCCGAGCGTTTTGGAAGTTTGCTTTGGGGCATTATTCCAGCGCCAGCTCGTAAGTTGTAGAGTGCGCTGTCCTCAGCGCATTGGACAATAATATCCGCTGAGGACAGCGGACGCTACAGCCCGGGAATCACCCGATTTTGACGAAAGCCGCCTCGACCGCGACGCTCGATTAGCTTACGTGTCTCCACGATGATTATTGAAGTCAAAGTTCCGTCGGTTGGAGAGTCGGTCACGAGCGGAGTCGTCTCTGCCTGGCACAAGAAGTCCGGGGAGTTCGTGAATGAAGGCGAACCGCTCTTTGCCCTGGAGACAGACAAGGTTTCCACCGATATCGTGGCCGAAAAATCCGGTGTGCTTGAGACGAAAGTGCCGGAAGGCCAGGAGGTAAAGATTGGTGAAGTCGTTGGCGTTATCGATGATTCAAAACAGCAGTTAGAACAAAACAAAGCAGATAAGCCTCAGCAAAAAAAGAAAGAAGCGAAGCCAGAGGAAAATGCTCCTCCTGTAGCCGCGGGCGCTGACCGCGGCGAGCCAGCGTCAACGCCGCTGGCTACAGCTCTTTCGCCAGCAGTTCGTCGCATCGTGGAAGAAGAGAAGCTCGAACTCCAGAAAATTCACGGCACCGGTGAGGGCGGGCGTTTAACCAAAGCCGATGTCCTGGCGGCAGTAGAAGAACGGCGCAAGCCCGAACCTTCGTCCGGACCTGCGGGGAAGGCGGAAGAAAAAATCGAAGCGCGCGAAGTTCAGCAACGCGGCGAAGGTCGATTTGTCCGCAAAAAGATGTCGCCACTGCGTCGCAAGGTAGCGCAGCAACTTGCGATGGCGCAGCACACCGCGGCGATTCTCACCACATTCAATGAATGCGATATGAGCGCCGTGCAGGAGCTGCGCAAAACCAGGCAAGAAGAGTTCACGAAAAAGCACGGAATGAAACTCGGGCTAATGTCGTTCTTCGTAAAAGCGTCCGTGGAAGCGCTCAAAACCGTGCCGGTTGTGAATGGTCGCATTGAAGGGGACGACTTTATCCAAAATAACTTTTACGACATTGGCGTTGCGGTCGCGACTGACCGCGGGCTTGTCGTGCCAGTTGTGCGCGAAGCGGACAAGAAAAGTTTTGCCGATTTGGAGCGCGACATTGCCGGATACGCAGCGCGAGCGCGCGACGGTAAATTGAAAATCGAAGACTTGCAGGGCGGCACGTTTACCATCACCAACGGTGGTATATTTGGATCGCTTTTCGCCACGCCCATTTTAAATGCGCCGCAGAGCGGCATTCTTGGGATGCATAAAATCATGCCGCGTCCCATGGCGATGGACGGAAAAATCGAAGTCCGCCCAATGATGTATCTCGCGCTCAGCTACGATCACCGCGCAATCGACGGAAAAGAAGCGGTTACATTCCTCATCAAAGTGAAAGAGTGCATCGAGGACCCGACAAAACTTCCGCTGGATTTTTAATGTAGCGCGGGCTTCCCAGCTTGCGCATTAATAGGGTGCAAGCGCGGACGCTTGCGCTACTCTAGTTATGGAAAAATTTGACGTCCTTATCATTGGCTCCGGCCCCGGTGGGTACATTGCCGCGATCCGAGCTGGTCAGCTCGGATTGAAGACCGCCCTCGTCGAGAAGGACAAGGAACTGGGCGGGACTTGCCTCAACGTGGGCTGCATACCGAGCAAGGCGCTTCTCACGTCGAGCGATCACTTCATGTTCGTCAAAAAAGAAGCGGCAAAACATGGCATCGTGATCGAGGGAGCGCGCGCTGATCTCGCGAAGATGCAGGAGCGGAAGAACAAAGTCGTTAAGACCTTCAACAGCGGCGTGCGCTCGCTGATGAAAACGAACAAGGTGACGGTTCTGGAAGGACTGGGCGTCATTACCGAGCCGGGAAAAGTTTCGATCACGTCCTCCAACGGCCAAACGCAGGAGGTGGAAACGAGGAATATTGTTATTGCCACCGGCAGCGCGCCAGTGGAATTGCCGTTCGCGAAGTTTGATGGCAAAACGATCGTCAGCAGCACCGAAGCGCTGGAGTTTACCGAGGCTCCCAAAAAGCTGGTTGTGATTGGCGCCGGAGCGATCGGGCTTGAGGTGGGCTCCGTCTGGAATCGGCTCGGTGCAGAAGTGACGGTCCTGGAATTTCTGCCGCGCATCGCGCTCGGGTTCGACCTTGAGCTGTCGAATTTACTTCAACGTCTGCTTACGGCTCAGGGGATGACGTTCCACCTGGAAGCAAAGGTCAGCGCGGTAAAGGTCGATAACGGCCGCGCCACTGTCACCGCGACCAAAGATGGCCAGGAACTGAAATTTGACGCTGAAAAAGTGCTCGTGTCTGTCGGGCGTCGTCCGTTCTCGGATGGTCTCGGCGCAGAAAAAGTGGGCGTCGAGTTTGATGAGAAGAAGCGGGTAAAAGTGGACAAACATTTCCGCACGAATGTGGAAGGCATTTACGCCATCGGCGATGTGATCGCCGGGCCGATGCTGGCGCACAAAGCCGAGGACGAAGGGATTGCCTGCGTCGAAATCATCGCGGGCAAAGCCGGCCACGTGAACTACGAAGCCATTGCCGGGATCATTTACACGAATCCCGAGCTCGCCGGTGTCGGTCTGACCGAGGATCAGGCCAAAGAGCAGGGGATTGACGTCCGGATTGGCAAATTTCCATTTCGCGCTAACAGCCGCGCGCTTTGCATTGATGACGTGGAAGGAATGGTCAAGTTCGTGGCCGACGCCAAAACCGATCGCATTCTCGGAGGCCACATCCTGCACCATGCTGCGTCGGAATTAATCGCCGAAGCGGTTTCTGTAATTGAATTCGGCGGCAGCTCGGAAGACATCGGCCGTACATGTCATTCTCACCCGACCTTGAGCGAAGCAGTTCGCGAAGCCGCGCTCAACGTCGAGAAGCGCGCTTTGCACATCATTAATCGGTGAGCGTTGTAGCGGCGTCGAAATCCTCGGCAAAGCCCTGGACGAAGCGCACATTCTCCAAATCGCACACACGTAGGAATAAAGCATCGACCGGCAATAACGAGGCGAGCCGCGACTCGTTACGATGGGTAACGAATGCAGCCTAACGCCCCGCTGTTTATCACTTCGGCACGAATGGCCAGAAAATTGGGATGAAAATGCTGCCTACGATCCAGAGGATGACGTTGAGGGGCACGCCGATTTTCGGGAAGTCGGCGAAGCGATAACCGCCCGCGCCAAACACGTAGGTGTTGGTTTGATGTCCGATGGGCGTGGCAAAACTCGCGGCACAACCAAACATGACCGCAACGGCAAATGGTCGCGCATCGACTCCCAGCGTCGCTGCGATCTCGAACGCGATCGGAGTTATTAATAGAGCAACGGCGTTGTTGCTGATCAGTTCTGTGAGAAGAGTTGCAAGTAAATATATTACCGAAAGCGTTACGCGCGGCCCGAAATGGCCGACCGCCCCGGTGACGCCGCTTGCGATGAGATGGGCAGCGCCGGTTTTTTCCATGGCGGCACCGAGTGCGAGCATGCCGAAAATCATGTAGAGAATTCTCCATTGGATAGCGCCGCGCGCTTCCTCGATATCGAGGCAGCGCGTGAGGACGACGAAAATCGCGGCGACAAGCGCGACCGCGGCAATGGGCAGCACGTGAAACGCAGCGAACACAATCACGCTGAGGATTCCAAGGATCGCGAGCGGCGCTTTGTGCCGGCGAAACGCGCGTTGTGTTGGTTCCGTGAGACTGAGGAAGTCGCGCTCCTGCATGAGCCGATGAATCGCTTCCGGTGGGCCTTGCACCAGCAGCGTGTCACCGAAAGTCAGCTCGACGTCCTGAAAATGTTCCCGCAGGTTCTCGCCCTGACGATGCACTGCCAGGATGAGCACTCCATAGCGCTGCTCGAAATTAAGCTCATGCAGCGTCTTGCCCAGAAAAGTAGAGCGATTCCCGAGAATTCCTTCCATCAGGATGCTTGGCGGTTCGCCGATGGCGTCGAGCCCGAGGTCGGCCTCCGATTGGAAAACCAAGCCGGACATTTCCTTGATTCCTTTCACGCCGGCGATTGAGCTTTCGATAAGGAGCTGGTCGCCGGCGGCAAATCGCAAACTACTTAGCGGCGTCTCGAGATGCTCGCCGCCGCGCACCACGGTAATGATCTGCGCTTCGCGTAACCGGGAGAGCGGCGTTTCGGCGATTGTTTTGCCGACCAAAGGCGACGCCTTACTGATCACGGCCTGGGTCAGAAATTGGCGGGGTATCTCCGCGCCGATAAGAGCTGCGAGCGTCTCCCGTTTGGGCAAAAGATAGCGCGCAAACGCGAGCAAATATCCAACGCCGACGACCGTGAAAATGATTCCCAGCGGCGTAATCTCAAACATCCCAAATGGTGCGAGACCCCGGCGTCTCACAATTCCATCGACAAGCAGATTCGTAGAGGTGCCGATAAGCGTGATCGTGCCGCCGAAGATCGAGAAATAAGAAAGGGGAATAAGCAGACGCGATGCTCTTAGATTCGTGCTGCGCGCGAGGGCCAAAACCATTGGCACAAACACAACTACCACCGGCATGTGATTGGTCAGCGCCGAGAGTGGTAACGTCAACGCAGCCAGAGCAAGCGCCGCCCGCCGTTCAGTCGTTCCGGCCATGCGGGTGAAAATGCGCGCGAGAGAATCAATCACACCGGTACGTTCCAAGCCGGCGCTCAGCACAAACATGCAACTAATCACAACCGGCGCGCTGTTACTGAAGATGCTGAGTGTCTCATCCGCGGTAAGCACGCCAGAGACCAGCAGCACACCCATCGCGCTCAATGCCACCAGATCTGGCGAAAGCCATTCGCGCAGGAACGCGGTGAAAACCGCTACGACCAGGCAGAAGACGATGATCAGATGAAGAGTGTGCACGCTCATTTCTGGGTTGCAGATTTCAGGCCGGGCGATTGTTTCGCAGCTAAACGCCGATCACAACTGCGAAATTGTCGGCTCACTCTGTCCGACGCGAGAGCGCGAGTTGCGTATCGCGCCTCCGGATGATGATCAGTGTGACGAGCGCTGCGATCGCGCAAATGCACGCGCCGAACGCGAGAGCGACCGGTGTCCCAGCCCAGTGTGCAACGGCGCCGGCTTCCAAGCTGCCAAGCGGGATCATGGCGCCGAACACGAGCGACCACACGCCCATGACACGTCCGCGCATTTCATCGGGCACAATCGTTTGCAGCAGGGTGTTTGAAGTTGAGAAAAATAACAGCATGCCAAACCCGGCGGCAAAGAGGAACACCAGCGCGAACGGAAAACTCTTGGTGAACGAAAGCGCCAACATCGACGCCGAAAATAACCAGACGCCGCCGAGCGCGATTTTGCGCGGGGTGACAAGATGTCCAAACGTCGCGACTAGCAGGGCACCGACGAACGCGCCGGTTCCGCTCGCCGACATCAGAATCCCGTAACCGTTCGCGCCGCGCCCGAGGACATCGCGTGCAAACGCCGGCATTAGCACCGCATATGACCAGCCGAAGATGCCGACAGCTAGAAATAGCAGCAAGATCGTGCGCACACGCTGATGTCTCATCGAGTAGACGATTCCTTCCCATGCGTGCTCGCGCGCGGAAGCGATTTCGATTTTCCGCTCGAAGCGCGGCAGACGCATCATCAGCAAACCGGCGATTACCGCGACAAAGCTCAGTCCGTTGAGA
>QHPE01000032.1:0-7032 GCA_003218945.1 Verrucomicrobiota bacterium
GAGATTCCGACGCCTCCAGTGACCAGAACCCGACCATCGAGAAGGGTTGTGGCTGTGCCCCACCAGCGGGGGTCATTCATGTCGCCGGCGGTTGCCCACAGGCCGGTTGCGGGATCATAGATCTCGGTGCTGGTTAAAGGGCCGACCAAGTCGCCATAGCCACCTGTCACGATCACTTTCCCGTCTTGCAGCAACGTCGCCATATGTTCTTCGCGGCCGATACTAAGCGAGCCGGTCCTGGTCCAGCGGCCCCTGCTCGGATCATAGATTTCGGCGCTCGTCATACTCTCTAGGCCATTGTAACCGCCTGCGACGAGCACGCGCCCATCGAGGAGCAACGTGGCAGTGTGACTAAAGCGAGCGTTTCTCAAACTGCCGGTGCGCGACCATGTTCCGGTGGCGCTATCGTAAAGCTCCGCCGTCGCCAGGTCATAGGTTTCATAGCTGTACCCAGCGGCGGCCAGCACTTTTCCGTTCAAAAGGGTTGTCATGGTAAACCACCAACGCTCATCCTGCATCGAACCCGTGGCACTCCACGCGCCTGCGGAGTCAGAAGCGCTCTCTCCTGCGGCGCCCGAGCTCGACATGACTGAAACCATCAGGAGCGGCAACAGAAGTCGCAGGTGACTTCACAAACGGTGGCATATCGCAAGGTTTTTCATAAGGCTTATCGAATCATCGCATCTGCGG
The DNA here is from genome assembly GCA_003218945.1 of Verrucomicrobiota bacterium. GTDB lineage: Bacteria > Verrucomicrobiota > Verrucomicrobiia > Chthoniobacterales > UBA10450 > Udaeobacter. Next base: position 691 of record QHPE01000032.1, read on the forward strand.
CGATGTTTAGATGGCTGCTTTTTCCGATGATTCAGTGTCTCGCCAATCGCTGCGACACAGCGAATGGCGACAACGATTAGTGGCCTATGATGCGGCGTGAGTATTGGCGTTGCCGCCATTTCGTCGGCTTGAGTGACGAGCGCGTCGCGCGCGCCGATGAAAAGCTGACTGCGTCCGTCGAACTTGATCCGCGATCCGCTTCCCGAAAACCAGGCAAGGCAGCTGAGACGTGAATGAACCGCTTTTCGGCATCTCCTTCGCTGGTTTGACCGCCTACGCAATCCTAGGGTCGGTCACCGTTTCGTTAGCGTGAAAAATTACTTCCGAGTACGAGCCCGTAATTGGGAACATTTGTGTTGGGTTTCGAACAGACTACAGCGCCGTTAGAGAGCCGCGCATGGGCTAGAGTCAATGCCTGTGGAAGAACCATTTGAGGCAGAGCAGCGACAGGAACCCATGTCTCCCAACACTGATCGGGTTTGAGGTGCACGGGCAATGGTCGCTGTAAGACGGGAATCTGACTATCTCCCTGAAACCAAACTTGGGTTACTTCAAGGTCACGCGTGGATGAACGATTTGTAAGGCTAACGACGAAGCACTTTTGATGTGATCCGACAAAGTAAGCGCGATGAACACGGACTCGAAGCCGGCGACGATTGAAAAACGTGGGTAGAATCACGTCTAGAATCTTAAAACCCATTTCGAGCATTTTATTGAGGGGCGTCTAAATCAGATCGCTGCAGCGTTCATTTTCGCGCGGGGAAAAATCTTGCGATTTTTTCGAACCGCCGCAAAGCGCGACCGCAAACGGCGCTCAACAGTCAGTAACACTGTCCGTCCGTCAATCGTCTCATCCTCTTGCACCAGTGATCAAGAGGAAAGCCAGGTAAAATTATTGCGGAGTGAGAAGAAAGGCGTGCGTTTGGCCGCGGATGGTGCCGTAGCCTACGATCTGGCCGGCATCGTTAATTCCGTTGGCTTGCCCCAGAACCCAGCCGCTGTTTGCCGGGATAAGCCTGTTCAAGTCCTGCATCCTGGCACCATTAGTGGAAACGAAGGCGTGATATTCGTTGACACGTGTGGTCGCGAAGCCCACAACAGTGCCGCTGTTGTTGATCGCCAGGCCCCACGAACCCGATCCGCCAAGCGAGCCCAGGTCCACCATTTGCCCGTCGGTGAGGCGGAACGCGTGCGCGGCACGGTTGCCCCTGGTGTAAGCCTGGCCGGCGATCTGGTTGTGGTCGTTGATTGCATACGCGATGCTCCAACTGCCGCCGAGGGTGCCCAGAGGAGTCATGGTGCCGTTCTGGTAGATAAAGCCGAGAAAGTCGCCCGCGGAGTTATACGAATAACCGGCGATGACGCCGAGATTATTGATGCCGTAGGCGTTACTCGTGTCACCACCGAGCGTTCCAAGATCGGTCATCACTCCGTTGCTGTAAAGGAAAGCGTGGTCCTGCCCGCCGGGATGGGCCGAATTGCCGACTACCTGTCCGGCATCATTCAAGCCATAGGCGACGGCGTAATCGGCGCCAAGCGTGCCGATGTCGGTCATTTGGCCGCTTGTATAGAGGAAGGCGTGATAAGATCCGCTGCGAAGGGTCGAGTAACCGGCGATCTGCCCTGAGGTATTGATACCGCGCGGTTGGCCAACGTCACCACCGAGCGTACCGATATTGACCAGTTGACCATTGCTGTAAAGAAAGGCCGGGTCGCTCCTCTGACTCGACGGCGCGCTGGATTCTCCCGCCACCTGGCCGCTGCTATTGATGCAAAAGGCGACGCTGTAATTTCCATTACTGTTTGGGCCGAACGTGCCGAGATCGGTAACCGTGTAGGTCTGGGCGAATGCTGGCGTCGCGAGCAAGGTGAATGCGGCGAGCTTCACGAGCTGCCGAACATAACTTTCGCGATTGATAAAGAAGCTGGTTTTCATTGGTGTTCCTTTCTCAGGTGCGCGCGCCGTGCGCTTGTACCTTGGCGTCGCATGCTGAAGGGATCGGCAAAGGTATTAGCGACATCGCGAACGGTTCCTTTTGTACAAAGAGTATTCGTGCGACGAACATCTACTGGCAACCAACGATTAGTAACAGTTATGTTACTTTTCGTTATCGCAGTGCCTTGTTCGTGCTTCCAGTGACTAGATACTGAATCGCTACAAATGCTCGCCAGACAAAGTACGATGATTTGCCCGAAGACTGATGCGCAGTATTTTCGAGCCGCCATTATGCTAGAGCGGATGGTTTTTGAGTGTGCGGGAAGTCTTACTTGACTGCCTGACTTAAGCCGATCAGGATTCCGGCGCGCTGCGGCGAGTCATAGACTGCGCCGATTGATTGCGCCCAACCTGTTCTTCGGTTCGCAGCGCATGTGGCACAAATCAGGTGCGGGACGGGAATAATTTAAGTACCTTGGCGCTCACACCATCGAAGCGGTCCGTCGCTCTCTCGCGATCTCTTCGCCAGAGGACTCGATCCCTTATGATACAATTAGACACAAGTATAGGTACTCTGAATTGCGAACTACAAGTGTGCCTGGTCTGGATTTCGAACAGTTGGTCGAGGTTTTTTACATGCCGCTTTATCGCTTCGCGTTATCATTGAGCCGCGAACCGTGCGATGCCGCCGATCTGACACAACAGACTTTTCTGCTCTGGGCTTCGAAAGGCCATCAGTTGCGCGAACAATCCAAGGTGAAGACCTGGTTGTTCACAACGCTCTATCGAGAATTTCTCCGCGGCGAACGGAAACGCGGTCGGGAGTGTCGCAGCGAAGAGCAAGTGCCCGATCTCCAATGCCTGCCTGTGGCGGCCAGCAATCTCGACGGCGACGTAGTCGTTCGTGCCCTGCTTGATCTGGAGGAAATCTACCGCGCGCCCTTATCGCTGTTCTATTTGCAAGAACATTCCTACAACGAAATCGCCGAGATCCTCCAGATCCCGCCAGGCACGGTCATGTCGCGGATTTCGCGGGGTAAGGCTCAATTACGCAAGCAGCTCGCGGATGGTGCACACCAAAGCGTTCGAAACCGAGAAATTGCATGACGACAGAGGAAGCAAAGCGAATTTTGGCTGCGTATCGCCCGGGCGATCAGGATCGGGTCGAATCCTGTTTTGCCGAAGCGTTGCAAAAGATAGAAAAGGACCCCGAGCTGGCGCGGTGGTTTGCACAAGAGCGCGAGTTCAATCGCGCAGTCGCAGCCCACCTTGGTTCGGTTCCCGTGCCGTTTGGTCTAAAAACGCGTATCCTGGCGAACGTGGCGCCTCGCGGCGCAATGAAATCGCGCTGGCCCACTGCTTTGACGGCCGCGGCAGTAGCCTTCCTCTTTTTCGCGCTGCTCATTGGGGTCTGGCGCGGGTGGAGTGAACACTTCGGTTCGCTTGGCGATTACGAGCAGGAGATGATGAGCTTTGTAAAGCTTCAGCCGCCGCTCGAAATGCAAAGCCTCGAAATGGGTCCGATTAAGCAATGGATTTCAGAACGCAAGATGCCGCTGGCTGAGATTCCTCCAGGCATTGCTGCGGTTGAGACGATGGGTTGCCGGATTCTCTCCTTTCGTGGCAAGCCGGTTACTCTCATCTGCTTTTGCCATGGACAAACTGTGGCCCACTTGTTCATGGTTGACCGCGCCGCCTTGCCAGCACTCAAAGCTGGAAAGCCACCGGTGCTCTCCAGCCAAGCGGACTGGACCATCGCCACCTGGGCCGATCAACATTACGCCTATATGGTTGCTGTGCATGATCGCCCCGCCGCCGCGCGGAAGTACCTGCCGCATGCGTGATTCGTCGATCTCCTGTAAAAATATTTTTGCAACTACAAACGGGTTGCGATGTGCGGTAGCTAGCTCCAACTAGGAGGCGTTGATCTGCGAATCCTTCGGATATCCAAGTATCAGGTTCACTCCCTATTCTTGCCTGAGAATTTCCCTCCATAACGGATAGGAGAATTCCTTGTTACCGAAGCAAGCCGGGACTCGCGGCTTCTTTTTCCTGAATTCAATCCAGCGCTTCCTACAAGAATTTCTCCATTCGATGGAATAGCTGCTTGCGATGCTATCTCCCACACACAACATGAAAATAAAATTCCTCGTTTCATTTATTGGCGCTGCGATCTCGTTTGCAGTGTGCACCGCAGGAGCTGCCACCGCCGGATCGCAAGTGGGTCGCGTGTACGTCTTGAGCAACAAGCCCGAGAATAGTGTGCTGGTTTTCGATCGCGCTTCCGATGGCAGCCTCACCTTCATTCAGGAAGCTGCGACACAAGGCGCCGGCACGGGAGCCACTGGTGACCCGCTCCAGTCGCAAGGCTCAGTGGCCCTACGCGCCGACAACAAGATCTTGCTGGCGGTAAACCCCGCTAGCGGCGAGCTCACTGCGTTCAGGGTAACGGACGCTGGCTTGGAGTTCGGCAGCAAAGTTTCTTCGGGTGGCTTTTTTCCCGTGAGCGTCACTGTGTATAGCAACCTTGTGTACGTCGTAAACCAGCTCGGCGTCCCGAACATCAACGGTTATACTGTTAGCGATGCCGGACAGTTACTCGAGATCGCCAGTTCAACTCGCGACTTGGCTGGCGGTCCGCTGGCATTGCCGGCGGAGGTGAGCTTTACGCCGGATGGCACCCAGCTCATAGTTACCGAGAAAGGCACACGTTTACTCGATATCTTTAACCTCTTGACCGGCGGTCGAACCAATGGTCCCTTTCCGGAAACCTCGCGCGGCAAAACCCCTTTCGGCTTCAGTTTCGGTCCAGGTGACAGCGTTATTGTTTCCGAGGCAGAAGGCGGGCTCCCAATGCTTGCGACTGCTTCATCCTATCGCCTGACCGCTGGCGGTATACCCCAACCAGTAAGCCGTAAGGTGCCCGACCACGGCACGGCCGCGTGCTGGGTCGTGGTTACTGGGGACGTCGCGTGGGTCGTTAACACCGCTTCGGCGGCTGTCTCTTCGTATCAGATCGGGACGGATGCCAGTATCACTCTAGCTAACCCGGTAGCGGCCTCCACTGGCACCGGTACCGTGCCAATCGACGCGGCCGCTTCGAGCGATGGACTTTTTCTTTATCAAGTCCTCTCGACCACGGGACAGATTGCTGTCTTCGGCATAAGCGGGAGCGCGCTCACCCCATTGACGACCGTGAGCGGCTTACCCTTGAGTATTCAAGGAATCGCCGCTCGCTGATGTATAACAAGAAATCCGCTCCATGTCTCGAACGCGTAATAATCAAGAAAGCAAAGTATGAACACTCATAAAGCCATGAAGCTTCCTTTCGGCTTCTTAGCAGTCGCACTCATAAGTATGAGCAGCCCCGCGGTTTTGACTGCCGCTCGGCCGCTGCAAATCATCTGGGAACAAACCGCCCAGGAGGGCGGCACGTTCTCGGTCGACTTTTCGCCAGATGGCCAAAAGCTGGCCTCTGGCGGGGCTTACATTGTGCAAAGCGGCGCCCAACTTTATTATGCAGAAAACAAGGTCTGGACGGCGCACGACGGGACGCTCCTCGCCGCGACACCGCGCGACCAATCGCTCGGCGCGACCAACGAAATCACCTTCTCACCCACCGGCCAAACTGTCGCGACTGCGAACGGCGCAGTTTATTGCTATCCCAACGGCGGCTGCGGCGCGGTCGCGCCTGGTGTGGCGGATTACTCGATCCCGCAGCTAAACCGTTTGGATATTACCGAGACATTCCCGATTAACGCCACAATCGATTATTCCCCCGATCGCACTCCACTCGCGACCGGCGAGTAATACGCCGATTACCGCACTCAGATCCGCAATGCCACCGATCTGTCCATTATCCGCACTTTGCCCGGCCACATCGCGGCGCCTAACGACTTTGGCACCTTCACCGTGCGTTTTTCGCCCGATGGGACGTTGCTCGCTTCAGGCGGGGTTGACAGCACGGTGAAAATCTGGCGTGTCTTCGACGGAGCATTGATCCAGACTCTGTCCATCGGGGACGAGTTCAGTCCGAACGTCTTCACCGTTTCGTTTTCACCTGATGGCCAGTTTGTCGCTGCCGGTACAGATGCTTTGTGCCGAATCAAAGTCTGGCGCGTCTCCGACTGGACTCTTTTTCGCTCGTTCAGCTTTGGGTCCGAAGTTTTCGGCTATGGCCAAAGCAATCTCGCTTGGACACCGGATAGCGTTTATCTGATGGGCGGGCGCACCGTTTATCCGACGCCGTTAGCCGTCCGTTTCTGGAATGTGACCACGGGCGAACTTGCTGGTGAATTTACCGATCATACCGGTCGACCGATTTATTCGATTGCTCTGGCGCCGGACGGTCGCAGGTTTGCTTACGCCGCGAGCGACGATGTCGTAGTCGCGCGCACGCCGCGGCT